>JAPKZB010000063.1 GCA_026393985.1 Acidobacteriota bacterium | reverse complement strand
GGCAAGATAGACAGGTCGGTTGGGCGGCGTTGACCCATAACCTGTGGCTGTTGGCGGACTTACGAAGGCCAAGCGGGTCCCCGCCGAAGGCCAACTGAAGGGGTTTCCGCCCGAAAGGGTAGGTGGCAAAGAAGGGGTGCTGGGCCGAAGTGTGCCCAGAAGGCCTACCAAGAAGAGCAGTAACGGTCAGCTGGCCAGGACAGCAAAACACCACCGTTTTGTGGAGGCATGGGACAGGTCAAGTTTTTCGGAAACTTGCTTATTTTGGACAGACTCTAGATCCTGGTCCCAGCAAGAGAACTTCTTCAAGTAGCGATCGCCGTCATAGCGGGCCACGCACTTCTGGAATTCTTTGTGCGGTAGTTTGGCGAGCAGTTGGGCAAAGACGGTGCGACCGGAATTCATGCACCATTTTGCACCGAAGCCACCACCCCGGGGAGGGTGCGGAAGTGGTCAAATTGTCCCGACGACTCGTTCAAATCGTTCCCGAGGAGATTTGGCCGCAATCCATTGATTCCACGATATTTGCGTCCCGCTCGAAGAATGTTTACCGGACACTAGTAATACAGGGGAATACGCGAAAGGTCGGTATGAGGACACGCTATCCCCTTGCGTTTCTGACGGTTACCTGGCTACCACGCACCCCACAGCGGCGGTTCGCAGGAAACTCCCGCTAGCCGCTCCCGCGCAGATTGTGGACCGCCTAAGCCAACTCCCGGATTGATAATCCAGGATCCGGAGGACCGTTGCTAAATCCTGTGCCGCGCATCACTTCCCTTCAACCTGCGCTCGCGTTCTGCCGGTGCGGAGCGTGATTCTTTCTCTTGATCGCCGGAAGTGGAAAAAAGGGCCCCTCAGGCAGGGAACCCAACCTGATCCCACCTGCTCCCCCCTGTCGTTCCCCGTGTCGTTCATGAGAGGTGCACCGGGTCATTTCTCCCAGTTCGGGCAGCGCGCGACTCGAATCACTGGGACGCCGCCGCTCTGCTCCCGCAACCACCTCCGGAATCGCTCCGGTCCCCCGCTTTCGTCCTTCACCTGTGCCACCGCGCAAGCCCGACAGGACGATTCACAACCCATTGAAATTTTTTCCCCCAATAACGACAGGCCTTCCACTTCACCCCCGTCCGGGTTATCGGCGCCCGCCTGCCATCTTGAAAGCGTCCCGGAGGACATTTTCCAGATGAAACAACTTGCTCCTGTTCCGTTACAAACGGCCTCTGATCGCCCGCGCAAAGCGCGAAGGTCCACTCCCAGCGGCAAACTGCCGCTCAGCCTCAGAAATCTCTCTCCCCGGCATCGCGAGGCGATTCTCAGCCTCTACCACGAGCATCGCCAGCGGCTCGACGCCCAGGGAGAACTCGAGTGCACCTGCGTCGCCTCCATCGCTTGGGCCCTCTATCGCCATCAGCAAATCACCGCCCTCAAAAACAGCCTCGAGCGGTACTTCCTGCCCGGTTCGCCCCGTAACTTCGATACCCTCTCAAGCGATGGCCGGCAACTCCTCGGTTGTCCCGACGACCGCAACCTCCAGAAATTCCTCAAGTCCCTCGACGCGTCCCAAAAAGCCTACCAGCAGATCAGCCAAGAGGCCGAAAAAAACCTCCGTAGCGTCCGCAAACTTCTCAACGCGCGCGCGCACGCCCCCGCGTAAGGAAGAACCCAGGAAGTCGTTCAAAAAACGAGATTTATCCATTCGGTTCCATCGATTTCCGAACCCAATAGAACCAAACTGGAACCCAACCAGAACCCGGTTGGGCCCCCTACAGCATCCCGTCCAGCCGCCAGACAAACTCGCCGCCCACAATCGTCGCCACCTGGCCGCCCCGGAACGCATGGCCATGAAACGGCGTATTCCGGCTCTTCGACAGCGACTGGTTCACGTCAAACGTCCACGGCCGGTCCAAATCGAAAATCGTCACGTCCGCGTCAACCCCCGGCGTCAGCGTCCCCTTCGGAATCTGCAAGATCCGCGCCGGGTTCACCGTAAACAGCTCCACCATCCGGCCCAGCGAAATCAGCCCCGGATGCACCAGCTTCTCGAGCGCCAAACCAATCGCATGCTCGAGGCCGGTAATCCCAAACGGACACCGTTCAAACTCCTGCATCTTCTCGCTGCCCGGATGCGGCGCGTGGTCGGTTGCAATCGCGTCAATCGCCCCGTTCACCAGCCCTTCGGTCACCCCTTCGACGTCAATACAGGCCCGCAGCGGCGGCTTCATGCGATAGTTCGAGTCATAGGGCGCCATGTCCGTATCCGCAAGCGCAAAATGGTGCGGCGTCACCTCGCTCGTCACCGGCAAACCCCGCTGCTTGGCAAAGTTCACCATCGCCACCGAATAGCGCGCCGAAATGTGCGCCACGTGGTACTTTACCCCGGTCACTTCCGCCAGCAGAATGTCGCGCGCCACCATCACGTCTTCACTGCATCCCGGAATGCCGCGCAGACCCAGCCGGACGGACTCCCGGCCTTCGTGCATGTCCCCGCCCGCCGAAAGATGCAGGTCCTCGCAATGATTGATCAACGGAATCCCAAACGCCTTGGCCGTCTCCATCGCCCGGCGCATCACCCGCGCGTTCATCACCGGCCGCCCATCGTCGGAGATCGCCACAATCCCGGCCTGCTTCATCGATCCGATGGCCGCCAGTTCCTCGCCCGCGCTGCCCTTGGTAATCGCTCCGATCGGGTACACGTTCACCGGCGACAGCTTCCGCGCCCGCTCAACAATATATGTTGTCACCGTGGCCGAATCGTTCACCGGCATCGTGTTCGGCATGCACGCCACGCTCGTGAAGCCGCCGGCGGCTGCCGCGCGGCCCCCCGATTCAATCGTCTCGGAGTGTTCAAATCCCGGCTCCCGGAAATGCACATGCATGTCCACGAAGCCCGGTGTCACCACCATCCCGGTCGCGTCGAAAACCCGCGCACCCGCCGCCGTCAGGCCCGCTCCTACCGCGGCCACCTTGCCGTCGCGCAGCAGCACATCGCTCACCGCGTCCAAACCGTTGGCCGGATCCATCACCCGGCCGTTCTTGATCAACCACGTGCTCATGCGCCCATCACCCGTTCGAGCACCGCCATGCGTACCGCAATGCCGTTCTCCACTTGATTCAAAATCACCGACCGCTTCGAGTCCGCGACCTCGGACGAGATCTCCCGGCCTCGGTTGATCGGCCCCGGATGCATCACAATCACGTCCGGCTTGGCCAACTGCAAATGGTCCGGCCGCAGCCCGTAAAACTTGAAATAATCGCCCGGCGGAAACGGCGTCTCGTGCTGCCGCTCCAGCTGCACCCGCAGCATCATGATCACATCTGCGCCCGCGATCGCCTCGCGAATGTCGTTGGTCAACGAGACATTCGGCGCGAGCGTCGCCAACTGCGGCGGCAGCAGCGGCGCCGGGCCGCACAAAACCACATTCGCCCCAAACTTCGAAAGGAGGTGTACGTTCGACCGCGCCACCCGCGAGTGCGCAATGTCACCAATAATCGCCACCCGCAGGCCTTCGAGCGAAGGCCGGTTATCCAGAATCGTCCGCGCATCGAGCAGCGCCTGCGTCGGATGCTCGTGCGTCCCGTCCCCGGCGTTGATGATCGGCGTCGGCAGGTACCGCGCGAGAAAATGCGGCGCTCCGCTCGCGGCGTGCCGCATTACAATCGCGTGGGGCCGCATCGCCCCCAGCGTATTTAACGTATCCACCAGCGATTCGCCCTTCGACGTGCTCGAAGCCGACGCCGTGATCGAAATCGTGTCCGCGCCCAGCCGCTTGGCGGCAATCTCAAAACTGGTCCGCGTCCGCGTCGAATTCTCAAAAAACAGGTTCACCAGCAGCCGGTTCCGCAGCGTATCCAGCTTCGCCGTAGAACTCTGAAAATCCTTCGCCCGGTGCAGGATCGCCTCAATCTCCGGCCGCGCAAGGCCCTCAATTCCCAGCAAACTCATCCGTCGACCTTCTCCACCAGGAGTACTTTTTCGATCTGATCGATCTCCTGGAACTTAACTTCTACAATCTCATTCGCCGAGGTCTGCACCATGCGTCCCACGTACCGCGCTTCAATCGGCAGCTCCCGCCAGCCGCGGTCAATCAACACGAGCAGCTGCACCCGCGCCGGACGGCCCTCTTTAAAAAGAGCCTCGAGCGCCGCCCGAATCGTCCGCCCCGTGTACAAAACATCGTCCGTCAGGATGATGTCCTTGCCGGTCACATCAAAGGGAATCGCCGTCGAGTTCACCACCGGCACCGCGCCCACCGTCGTCAGATCATCGCGGTACAGGTTAATGTCGAGAGCGCCCGTCGGAACCTCGCGGCCCTCCAGATCTTTGATCTTCGCCGCCAGCCGCGTCGCCAGCGGCACCCCGCGGCGCTTGATTCCGACAAAGGCCAGTTTATCGAGGTCGGTCGTCTTTTCGAGCACTTCGTGAGCCAGCCGCACCAGCGTGCGATCGATCTCGGAAGCGGTCATCAATTGCGATTTCAGACGAGTAGAAGACATCTCGATGAGGTTAACATGCGCCCGGCTTACCGAAAACGTACCGTGCCCCATTTCTCCGGAACATGCATATTAATGAGTCCCTGCGGGGACCAGACCCAGTTGTTCTCCTTCGTGCCCGGTACCTTCTCGTACCGCCCGTCCCGGACGCGCAGCTGCCACTCGACACGCGAGAAATTCATCCGCCAGCTTTCGCCCGGCCGCGGCGCCACCGCCGGTCGCGGCCCGCGGTTGAAGGCGGTCCAGGGAAACGCCATCTCGACCGTCCAGCCCCCGTCCCGGTCCCGCGGGTCGTTCAACGTCCCGCGTAAGGCAACCGCCGTCCGCAGCCCGGGAATCTCCCAGCCGTTGTCGGCCTTGCCCTTGTTCTTATACGGCTTATCCAGATAGAGATCCCAACCAGTGTTCCGCGCGTTGATTTCAAACTCAAAATAGTGCAGCCCGTCGCCATCCGGATCGACAAAAACCTCGAAATCATGCTCGTGAAAAATCACCATATCGTGCCGGTCGTAGGTGGCCCACAGGTCGGGCTCCTCCAGCTCGGCCGCGATGTAAAGGTATCGGTCGTCCCAACAGATCTTCGCCCGCGTCGCCAGCCGCGGCTTCGGCTTGGCGTCGCCCTCGATGTCGACGAACAGCGGGGTCCACGGCGCCGCCTGCCAGGCTGCTTCGTCCATCCGTCCGTCCACGGTCACCGGTTGCGCGGCGCGCGGCGCGTCATAACCGAGCACCGCCGCCAAGAGAAATATGGTTCCCAGCATCAGAATCGCTTCATGCGGCCCCGAATCCGCCGCGTCAGCTTCTCCATCTCGTCCAGCTTCTTGATCGCACCCACGGAAAGCACGTGCCGGTCGTGCTTTTCCAGCTCGGCCTGAATCGCTTCGCTCAACTGTCGAATCGTCTCCAGATCCTTCAGGTTGGCTTGGTGGTCGGCCTTCAGCAGCTCCTCGGTCCGGTCCTTGCCGCCAACCGGCGGCGCATCGGCCGGCGCCGGCGGAAAGCCCTGCCCCCAGCCGCTCCCGGCGGCAAACACCAGCAAAAACAGGGCTCGGAACGCCATATTGCTATCATAACGGTTTATGCGTGATGTGAATGTCGGTATCGTTGGCCTCGGAAACGTCGGTTCCGGCGCCATGGCCATTCTGGCCGAAACCAGCGAATCGATCGCTCAAAAACTGGGCTTCCGCCTCGTCGTCAAAGCCCTCTGCGCCCGGTCCTTCACCGGCAAGCAGATCCCGGCCGCTCTCGCGGGCGCCCTCCAGACCACCGACTGGCGCGAGGTCGTCAACCACCCCGAAGTGGAGATCATCGCCGAACTCATCGGCGGACAGGGCATTGCCAAAGAGATCATCGAAGCCGCCCTCGCGGCGGGTAAAAGCGTGGTCACCGCCAACAAAGAGCTCATGGCGGCCCAGGGCCCGGCCCTCGTCGAAAAGGCCATCGAGCACGGCGCCAACATCGCCATGGAAGCCTCCGTCGCCGGCGGCATCCCCGTGCACACCGTCCTGCGCGAAGGCATCAGCGGCGACCGCATCGAGGCCCTCTACGGCATCCTCAACGGCACCAGCAACTACATCCTCACCGCCATCGAGCGCGACGGCGCCGCCTTCGCCGATGTCCTTGCCGAAGCCCAGCGCCTCGGCTACGCCGAAGCCGACCCCACCGCCGACGTCGACGGCTACGACGCCCGTAGCAAACTCGCCATCCTCGCCGCGCTCGCCTTCGGCGAAAAGATCACCGCCGCCGACATCTACACCGAAGGCATCCGCCGTGTCTCACCCATCGACTTTCAATACGCCCATCGCCTCGGGCACACCATCCGCCTCCTGTGCGCCGCCCGCCTCACGCCCGACGGCCTGACCCTCTCGGTCCGTCCCGCGCTGCTCCCGGAGTCCACCATCCTCGCAGGCGTCAAGGGAGCCTATAACGCCGTCTGGATCCGTGGCCAGTATGGCGCCGATACCTTCTACTACGGGCGCGGCGCCGGCCCCCATCCCACCGGCGTGGCCGTCGTCAGCGACCTCATGCGCGTCGCCCGCGAGATCCGCAGCGGCAGCCCGCAGCGTGTCAGCCCTTTCGCCCACGCCCGCCTCGGCGCCAACCAACCCGGCAGTATCCTGCGGCAAAAGCGCGCCTACTACCTCCGCTTCCGCGTCAAGGACGAGCCCGGCATCATCGCCGCCCTCGCGAGTATCCTCGCCGCCAAACACATCAGCCTCGACGCCGTCCTCCAACTCCCGAGCGAAGACAAAGCCGCTCTGCCCTTTGTCATCACCGTCGAACCGACCTCGGAACAGAGCATCCGCGAGGCTGTCGCCGCCATGGCCGAACTCGCCTTCATGGTCGAACCGGTCCTCGTCCTGCCCATGGAAACCGCCCTATGAAACTCCTGCTCCTCGTTGGCTTCGTTTCGCAAATCAGCCTCTTCGGCCAGCCCGCCCCGGGGGCGAACGACCGCTACCGCACCCTCGAAGGCCGGGCCGGCATGGCCGCCTCACTCGACGGCGAGCATCGCGATGCCCGGCAGAAGCCGAAGGAGTTGATCGCTGCCCTACGCATCAAGCCGGGGATGACCGTTGTCGACATCGGCACGGGCGTGGGCTACATGTTGCCGTTCCTGAGCGAGGCGGTCGGGCCGCGCGGACGCGTGGTGGCCGAAGACATTTTTCCGGACTTTCTTGAAAAGGCAAAGCAAAAGGCCTCGCACCTGAAAAATGTCACCTTCGTCCTCGGCACCGAGAAGGATCCAAATCTCGACACCGCCTTTGCTGATCTCATCTTCATCCTCGACGCCTACCATCACTTCGACTATCCCGAGGAGATGTTGTCGCGCATCCGCCGCGCGCTCAAGCCGGGCGGCAAGCTGGCCCTCATCGACTACTATAAGCGCCCCGGCGCCATGGCCAACCCGAATCCCAACTTCGCCGTCACCCATATCCGGCTCGACGAAGCCGACGTCGTCGCGCAGATCGAGAGCTTCGGCTACCGCGCCGTCGTCCGCGAAGCCTTTTTGCCCAACTCGCAGTGGCTGGCCCTGTTCGAGAAAAAGTAGTTGTGGTATTCTACTGATTGACCGTAGCGAACTCGCGGAGAGGTGGCTGAGCGGTCGAAAGCAACGGTTTGCTAAATCGTCGTACTCGAAAGGGTACCAAGGGTTCGAATCCCTTCCTCTCCGCCAGCTTTATCGGTTCCAGGCCGCGAAGTAGCGGTGGAACTTCTCGACTTTTGGGCGCACAACGTACTGGCAATACCCGGCGTGTGGGTTCCGGGCGAAGTACTCCTGATGGTAGGCCTCAGCCTCGTAGAAGATGACCGCCGGAGTCATTTCCGTCACTACGGACTCCGGCTCTTCGGACGCGGCGATCACCTCCCGCGCCGCGGCCAGCTGTTCCGGCGAATGGTAAAAAATAGCGGAGCGATACTGCGTCCCAACGTCGTTGCCCTGCCGGTTCAAGGTGGTCGGGTCGTGAATGCCAAAAAAGACGCGCAGGATGTCCCGGAAGGTGACCTGCGCCGGATCGAACGTGATGCGGACTACCTCGGCGTGACCCGTGGTTCCCATACAAACTGCCTCGTAGGAGGGATCTTCTACGTGGCCGCCCATATAGCCGGACTCGACGGACAAAACCCCCTTCATCCGGTCAAAAACAGCTTCGAGGCACCAGAAACAGCCTCCGCCCAGTGTTGCGATCTCGGTTGCAGCCATATCGGTTGGATGCGCACTCCCCACCTAACGGTTTAAGCTGATGAGAATGAAGACGAATTTGCGATGGCTCCTGATTGTCGCCCCGGTGTTGGCCTGGGCGCAGCCCCCGGCCGCGGCTCCGAAGCCCACCCCGGCCAAGCCCGCCCCGGCCAAGCCCGCTGCGGCCAAGCCCGCTGCGGCGCCTGTGACACCCGCCGTGGCTCCCGCCAAACCGGCGCGCGAACCCGGCACGTATGCCTACTTCACCATTACGCAAGGCGCGACCACGCTCGGCACCATCGTCACTAAGATGTTTGCCGAAGAGTCGCCAATCACGGTGAAGAACTTCGCCGACCTAGCCATGGGACGCAAAGAGTGGACCAACCCCCGCACGGGCGTCCGGTCCAAAGCTCCCCTCTATAACGGGCTGACCTTCCACCGCGTGATCCCGGGATTCATGATCCAGGGCGGGGATCCGCTCGGCACGGGCACGGGCGGCACCGATGTGATCCCGGACGAGTTTCATCCTACGTTGAAGTTCGACGTTCCGGGACGGCTCGCGATGGCGAACGCGGGTCCGGGGACGGGCTCCTGCCAGTTTTTCATCACCGAGGGTCCCACGCCGCACCTCAATGGCCGCCACACGATTTTTGGTCAGGTAATCGAGGGCCAGGAACTGGTGACGCGAATTGCGAACCTACCCAAGAGCCGGGGCGATATGCCGGCCGTTCCGGTCAAGATGCGGGTGGCTGTGCGGCGTGAAGGGTACCCGCCGGTGACCGCTACTCCGAAGAAGGCGGCGCCGGCGGCGGCCAAACCAGCCGCGGCGGCCAAGCCGGCGGCGGCTCCCGCCAAGCCCGCTCCGGCGCAGAAGAAGCTCTAGACAGGCTACTGCGCCCCGAGCGGTACTTCGACGTAGAACAGCTCCTGGCTCGTCTGGGCCTCGGTAATTCCTGTTATGTAGAGCCGGGCGGAGCGGCTGTGGCCGGTCTGGTAGTACAGAAAGCCATAGGCCGTTTCGCCGGGCGGCAGCATTTTCGCTGCGAAGGCCCGTTCGATGATCACCGGATTCTGCAGCGGGTTTTTGTTCCGCCGCATGCCGGGGATGGTGGTCGGCAGCGGGGTGGGGTTGTAACGGGGACGGCCCGGTCCCTTGAGCCGGCTGATGTCCTCGGCCGGGGTCTCCTCGAGCTTGCGGGAGCCGGGGCCGAGATATTGAAACCGGGCGTGCTCGAGATTGAGCGTCTTGGAGCCTTCGTTTTTGAACAAAACCAGAACGGGCAGGATGCCGTGTTCGTAGGGATGCAGCTTGCCGAAGGCGGCCTTGGCTTCGTCGGCATCGTCGTAGGCGACGGCGGCGACGGTCAGCCCCTGGTTGGTCTGCTTGGAGGCGTAGGTCTCGATGGCGGCCGGCCGGAACGGTTCGATCTTCTTTTCGGCATGGAGGACGGCGGTCAACAGGAGGATGGCGGGAAGGGCCTTCATGGTTTTCATTGTAGGGGACGCGCCCGGCCGTGGAATGGTTGCCCGGCCGTTATACTAAGGGCTGTCGATTGCAGACTCTGATCTACCTCCTCTATCGTCTGGCGCAGTTGCTTGGCTTTCCCGCCCTGTTCGCGTTTCTCGTGGTCCGTTACGGGCGGACGCTGCCGGAGCGGTTTGGTGGGCTGCCGTTTCCGATTGTGGCGCCGGGCGGGGTCTGGCTGCACGCGGTCTCGGTGGGCGAAGTGCTCAGCGTGGTGGATCTGGTGCACGCGCTGCGAGAGCGGTATCCGGACACGCCGATTTACGTGTCGACGACGACGGCGACGGGCCGGCAGATGGCCGAACAGCGGCTGGCGGGATGTACCGACGGCATTTTCTACCCTCCGGTGGACCTCGTGTTTGCGGTGCGCCGGGTGCTGCGGGCGTTGCGACCGACGCTGGTGGTGATTCTTGAAACCGAGATCTGGCCGCACCTGTGGCGGGAGGCGCGGCGGAGCGGGGCGCGGCTGGTGGTGGTCAACGGCCGCATCTCTGACCGGGCGCTGCCGCGCTACCGGCGCTTCCGGTGGCTGTTTGCCCCGGTGCTGGCGCTGCCGCACCGGTTGCTCGCGCAGAGCGAGCAGGACGCAAGGCGCTATATAGCACTTGGGGCGCGGGGGGCGGTCAACAACGGGAATCTGAAGTATGACCTGGACCCGGGGCGGATGGTGACACCGCCGGAGGTGGCGGCGGCGGTGGCCGGAGCGGGCAAGATCCTGGTGGTGGCGAGCACGCATTGCGAAGATGTTGACGAAGACGATGCTGTGATTGCGGCGTGGCCGCGGTGGGTGGCGGAGTTTCCGGACTTGGTGATGATACTGGCGCCGCGGAAGCCGGAGCGGTTTGGGGTGGTGGCGGGGAAGTTGGCGGCGGCGGGGATTATTTTCCGGCGGCGGAGCGAGGGGGGGGCGGTGGGGGTGCCGGGGGTGTTGCTGCTCGATTCGCTGGGCGAGTTGAGCGGCGTGTACCGGCTGGCCGATTTGGTGTTCATGGGCGGGACGCTGGCGCGGCGCGGGGGGCACAACATTCTCGAGGCGGCTCTTTTGGGCAAGCCCGTGGTGGCCGGACCGCACATGGAGAATTTTGCTGAGATGGCGGCGGCGTTTACGGCCGGCGGCGGGCTGCGGCGGTGCACGCGGGAGGATTTCGCCGCGGTGGTGGCCGAGATGCTGCGTGCGCCGGGGGGCTGGGGAGAGCGGGCGCGGGAGTTGGCCGCGGGACGGCGGGGGGCGCTGGGGCGGACGTTGGAGGTGCTGGCCGAGGAGATTGAAGAGGCCTGGCCGGTGCCGCTGCACCCTTGGCTGGCGGCGGTGACGCTGGGGCCGCTGGGCTGGTTGTGGGCGTGGGGGGCGCGGCGGAACCGGGCGCGGGCGGTGGCGCAGCGGCTGGCGACGCCGGTAATCAGCGTAGGGGGCATCAGCATGGGCGGGGCGGGGAAGACGCCGACGGCGCTGGCGGTGGCCAAGCACTTTCGGGAACCGGCGATCCTGACGCGGGGCTATAAGCGGCTGCTGGCGGACGAGGTGACGGTGGCGCCGCGGGGGACCACGGCGCCGATAGCGCGGACAGGGGACGAGGCGCAGATTTTTGTTCGTTCGGGGCAGGTTCACGTCGGGGTGGGACGGGACCGTTATGCGGTGGGGCGGGCGATGGAGGCGGCGGTGCATCCGGATGTGTTTGTGCTGGACGACGGGTTTCAGCATCACCGACTAGGGCGGGATTTTGATTTGGTGCTGCTCGATGCGCGCGACCCGTTCGCGGGTGATGCCTCGTTTCCGCTGGGGCGGCAGCGGGAGACGCCGGAGGCGCTGCGGCACGCCACGGCGATTCTGCTGACGCGGACCGAACGGGGCCGGCGGTACACGGCGTTACGGCGGCGTTTACCGCCGGTGCCGGTGTACCGTTCGCGCGTCGAGGCCGAGGCCTGGGTGGATGCGCGGACAGGAGAGGCGGTGGCGCTGTGCGGTGAGCGGGTGGCGGCCTTTTGCGGACTGGCCAACCCGGCGACATTCTGGTCGAGCCTGCGGGAGCAGGGGGTGTCGCCGTTGTTCCGCTGGACGTTTGGCGACCATCACCACTACCGGCACCGGGAATTGTTGCGGATTCGGGAGCAGGCGCGGCAGCAGGGCGCCGAGGTGCTGTTGACCACGGAAAAAGACATGATGAACCTGCCGGGGGATCTGGCGGAGATTCTCGATCCGGTGCAGGTGCTCTGGCTGCGGATCGGGGTGGCGATTGAGGAAGAAGCGGACTTGGTCCGGCAGATCCGGGCTATAATCAGGTAGATCTGTACTTATGGTAACCGGGAAGAAGATTATTCTCTTGACCCCACGCGGGTTTTGCGCGGGCGTGGTGCGGGCGATTGATGTGGTGAAGATTGCCCTGGAGATGTACGGCGCGCCGATCTATGTGCGCAAAGAGATTGTCCATAACAAGCACGTGGTGGATGAACTGCGGGCGGCCGGAGCTGTTTTCGTCGAGGAGTTGGACGAGGTGCCGGCGCAGGCCCGGGTGATTTTCAGCGCGCACGGCATAGCGCCTTCGGTGCGGACCGATGCGGCGGTCCGGAATCTGAACGTGATTGACGCGACGTGTCCGCTGGTGACGAAGGTGCATCTGGAGGCGGTGAAGTTCGCGCGGAAGGGTTACTCGATTGTGCTGATTGGCCACGAGAACCACGATGAGGTAGTCGGGACGCTGGGCGAAGCGCCGGAGGCGATGAAGCTCGTTTCCTCAGTAGAGGACGTAGACCGTCTGGAGGTGGCCGATCCGACGAAGATGGCGTATTTGACGCAAACCACGTTGAGTCTCGACGAGACGAGCCACATTGTGAAACGGCTGGTGGAGCGCTTCCCGCTGATTCAGGGGCCGCATTCGCAGGACATCTGCTATGCGACCGAGAACCGGCAGGTGGCGGTGAAGGCCGTGGCGCCGTTGTGCGACTTGCTGCTGGTGGTGGGCTCGAAGAACAGTTCGAACTCGCAGCGGTTGGTGGAGGTGTGCCAGAACTCGGGCGTTCCGGCGTATCTGGTGGATGATGAGTCTGATGTGCAGAAGGCTTGGCTCGACGGGATTGCGACCGTGGCGATTACGGCCGGGGCGTCAGCGCCGGAGCACCTGGTGGAGCGCATCATGACGTTTCTTGAGGAGAACGGATTTGCCGAGCGGGAAGAGTTGGAGGTGCGGGAGGAGGACGTGCGCTTCCAGCTGCCTCCCGAGCTGAACAGCGCCCGGCTTACGCAGATCAGCACGCCCGCTTCGCTATGACCCCGAGCCTGCAGGTAACGGACGCACTCGTTGCCGCGGCGGCGAATACGGCGCGGCGGGCGGTGGAGTGGTTTGCGGAGAATCAGCAGGAGAGTGGCTACTGGTGGGGTGACCTGACGGCGGACACTACGCTCGAAGCCGATTACATTCTGCTGCAGTTGTGGCTTTACCCGCCGCAGCAGGGCAGTTGGGACCCGCCGGCGCGGCCGCAGATGGAACGGGCGGTGCGGTCGATTCGGCAAAGACAGCTTCCCGAGGGCGGCTTTAATCTTTTTCCGGGCGGCCCGGCGGATGTGAACGCCTCGATCAAGGCCTACTTTGCGCTGAAGGCGGCGGGGGTCTCGGTAGAAGATTCGCGGATGGTGCTGTTGCGCGAGACCATTCTGCGTCTTGGCGGGCTGCAGGCGGCCAACAGCTACGTCAAGATCAATTTGAGCCTGTTTGGGCTGTACCCGCGGCAGCACGTGCCGTCGATTCCTCCGGAGTTGATTCTGCTGGGGAAGGTGATCTACGAGATGAGTTCGTGGACGCGGGCGATTGTGATTCCGCTGGCGATTGTACAGGCGCTGACGGTGGAGCCGCGGCCGGTGCCGGCGGGTTTTTCGCTCGCCGAGCTGCTGGTGCCCGGGGTGAGCCTGGCGCTGCCGCGGGATGACGGTTTCTTCAACCGGCGGAACACGTTTTTGCGGATCGATAAGGTCTTCAAACTGTGGGAGCGGTATGGCAGCGGGGCGCTGCGGCGGCGTGCGATTCGGAAAGCGATGGAGTGGATTACCGAGCGGACCCGCTACACCGATGGGTTGGCGGCGATCTATCCGCCGATGATGTACACGATCATGGCGATGGATCTGCTGGGCTACGCTCCGGACCATCCGGACCGGGCCGAAGCGGAGAACCAGTTTGCCAATCTGATGGTGGACGACGGGGAGCGCTTCTTTTTCCAGCCCTGTTTTTCGGTGGTGTGGGATACGGCGATTGCGTCCCATGCTTTGGGCGAAAGCGGCATGGCGCCGGCGGAGTTGTTGACGCGAGCGGGCGACTGGCTGCTGACCAAGGAGGTGCGTCGGAAGGGCGATTGGAGCATCAAGCGTCCGCAGGTGGAGCCTTCCGGCTGGTACTTTGAGTTCGCCAACGAGTATTACCCCGATATTGACGATACGGCGATGGTGCTGCTGGGGCTGCATTTTGCGGCCTGCGGGCAGCCGGCGGCGCAGGCGGCGGCGGCGGTGAAGCGGGCGGTGGACTGGCTGCTGGCGATGCAGTCGACCGATGGGGGGTGGGCGGCCTTTGACGTCGATAACAACTGGCAGTTTTTGAGTGACGTGCCGTTTGCCGATCATAACGCGATGCTGGACCCGACCTGCCCGGACATTACGGGCCGGGTGGTGGAGGCTTTGACGTTGCACGGGGTGCGGGCGGACCATCCGGCGATCCGGCAGGGGGTGGCGTATCTGGAACGTGCGCAGGAGGCCGATGGGAGCTGGCAGGGGCGGTGGGGTGTGAACTACATCTACGGCACCTGCTTTGCGGTGCGCGGCCTGCGGGCGGCGGGCGAGAGCGACCGGGAGGTGGCGGTGCTGCGGGCGGGCGAGTGGCTGCGGTCGATTCAGAACGCCGATGGCGGCTGGGGTGAGAGCCCGGAAAGCTACCGGGAGAACGTGTTTGTGCCGGCGGCTTCGACGCCTTCGCAGACGGCGTGGGCCGTGCTGGGCTTGCTCGCGAGCGGGGATACCTACTCGTCGAGCGTGCAGCGGGGCGTGGAGTACCTGATTCAGAAGCAGAACGCCGATGGCACGTGGAGCGAAGAGGCGGCGACGGGTACGGGCTTCCCCAACGTCTTCTATCTGCGGTATCACCTTTACCGGAACTCGTTCCCGCTGCTGGCGCTGGCGACGTTCCTCAAAGCAGAGCGTTGAAACCGGTACTGGTAACTGGGGCGTCGGGCTTCGTGGGGTGGCACGTGGCGCGGCAGTTGGCTGAGGCGGGGACGCCGGTGCGGGCGCTGACGCGCGGCCGGAATCCGGTGCGGGAGTTGCCGGCGCAGTACGGGGAGCGGTTCGAGGTGGTGACGGGGGACTTGCAGGACCGGGCGTCGCTGGACGGGGCGGTGGCGGGGTGCGGCGTCGTGTACCACGTGGCGGCGGATTACCGGTTGTGGTCGCCGGAGCCGGGGGAATTGTACCGTTCGAACGTGGAGGGGACGCGGAATCTGCTCGCGGCGGCGCGGGCGGCGGGGGTGGAGCGGGTGGTGTACACGAGCACGGTGGGATGTATCCATTTCGTCGAGGGGGGATTGGGCGAGGAGTCGCTGCCGGTCGGGCTGGAGGAGATGACGGGGCATTATAAACGCTCGAAGTTTCTGGCCGAGCGGGTGGCGCTGGAGTTTGCCGGGGAGGGGTTTCCGGTGGTGATAGTGAATCCGACGGCGCCGGTGGGGGATCATGATTTCAAGCCGACGCCGACGGGGCAGACGCTGGTGGATTTTTTGAATGGGCGGATGCCGGCGTATCTCGATACGGGGTTGAACGTAGTGGATGTGCGGGATGTGGCGCGGGGGCATGTGTTGGCGGCCGAGCGGGGCCGGGTGGGGGAGCGGTACATATTGGGCAGCGAGAACCTGACGCTGCGGGAGATCTTTGCGGCGCTGGGGGAGCCGCCGCGGTGGCGCGTGCCGTACGGGGTGGCTTATCTGGCGGCGCTGGTGAGTACGGGGTGGGCGGCGATGACGGGGCAGGCGCCGCGGGCGCCGCTTGAAGGCGTTAAGATGGCGGGGAAGAAGATGTGGGTGACCCATGCCAAGGCGGCCAAGGAACTGGGCTACGCGCCTGCGCCGGCGCGGGTGGGTTTGGAGCGGGCGGCGGCGTGGTTCCGGGCCAACGGGTACTGCGGATGATTGTTGCGGTGGCCGCGGACAGGATGGAGTTTGCCGGGTGGTTGCGGCACTGCGATGCGGTGCGGAAGCTGGACTGGCCGGTGGAGTTTGCGCGGCGGGCCCAATGGAACGGGCAGCCGTTGACGATGGTGGCCAACGGGGCGGGTCCGCGGCGGGCGGCGTTGGCTTTGGCGGTGGCGCGGGAGCGGGAGAAGGTTTCGGCGGTGCTGAGCGTGGGCTGGTGCGGGGCGTTGCACCCGGATTTGCAGTTGAACGACATTGTGGTGGCCTACGGGGTGCGGACGGCGGAGGGGGCGCGGGCGGCGCTGGCGCCGCGGCGGATGCCGGCGGCGCGGCGGGGCGTTTTGTGGTCCGGGGACCGGTTTATCGGGACGGCGGCCGAGAAGGCGGCGCTGCGGAAGCAGGGGGCCGATGCGGTGGATATGGAGGCGGGTGGGCTGCGATTCGCCGGTCCGTTTTATGCCATTCGGGTGGTGAGCGATGTGGCGGGCGAGAGTTTCGCCCTGGATTTCAACCGGTACCGGGACGCCGACGGCCGGTTTCAAAAATGGCGGATTGCGTTGGCCGGGGTGCGTCATCCGGCGGATTTACTTCGTATGGCCCGGCGCGGCCGGGAAGCAGCAGAAGCCTTAGGAGATTTTCTTGCCCAGTGTGAACTCTGAAGTGATGAAAGCGGCCGTATACCGCGGGAACAGCCAGGTGGTGGTGGAGGAGATTCCGATGCCGGTGGCGGGTCCGGGGGAGCTGGTGGTGCGGGTGGAGAGCTGCGGGATCTGCCACACGGACTTGAAAAAAATTGAGTACGACCTGCTGGCGCCGCCGCGGATTTACGGGCACGAAACGGCCGGGGTGGTGGCGGCGGTGGGCGAGGGGGTGACGAAGTTTGCGGTGGGGGACCGGGTGGTAGCGTTTCACCATATTCCTTGCGGGGCGTGTTTTTACTGCGCGCGGCGGCTGTATGCGCAGTGCCCGGGTTACAAGCGGGTGGGGATTACGGCGGGATTCGAGGCCGCTGGCGGCGGGTTTGCCGAGTATATCCGGGTGATGGACTGGATTGTCGAGCGGGGAGTGGAGAAGATTCCGGACGGGGTGAGCTTTGACGCGGCGAGCTTTGTCGAGCCGGTGAACACTTGCTTGAAGGGTGTTGAGCTGGCGGCGCCACGGCCGGACGAGCTGGCGATTGTGATGGGTCAGGGGCCGATTGGCCTGATTTTCACGATGATTTTGAAGCACCGGGGGATTCGGACGCTGGTGACGGACCGGATGGCGGGGCGTCGGGCGATGGGTGAGCGGTTTGGGGCCGAGTGGGCGCTGAACCCGGGCGTGGACGATCTGCAGGCTGAGGCGGCGGCGCGGACCGAGGGCCGGGGGGCGGATGTGGTGTTTGTAGCGGTATCGGCGCCGGGGGTGGTGGAGGAGGCCGTGCGCGTGACGCGGCCGGGTGCGAAAATAGTATTGTTTGCTCAAACGTCCGATAAAGAGCGCATCGAGTTATCCGGCAAAGACATCTGCATGGGGGAGCGTGTTCTGCTGGGCTCCTACAGCGCCGATGTGGATTGGCAGAAGGAGTCGGCTGAACTGGTTTTCAGCGGCGCCCTGCCGGTGGAGGAGCTGGTGACGCATCGGGTTCCGCTGGAGCAGATAATGGACGGTTTTTCGCTGGCGTTGCATCCGACGACAGAATCCCTCAAAATTGTGGTGAAGCCCCAAGGTTACCGCTCGTGAATAATCAGCACATGACCGCCGCTGTTCTCTACGGCAAGGAAGATGTCAAGATCGAGCGGGTAGCCATCCCGGAGCTTGGTCCGGGGGATGTGCTGGTGCGCGTGAAGGCGGCTCTGACGTGCGGCACGGATGTGAAGGTGTTTCGCCGCGGGTATCATGCGCGAATGATCATGCCGCCGGCGTTGTTTGGGCATGAGTTAGCGGGGGATATTGTAGCCACCGGCGGCGCCGTGACGCGGTTCCGGGTGGGGCAGCGGGTGGTGGCGGCTAACTCGGCGCCGTGCGGCGACTGTTTTTACTGTAAGCGGGACCTTGAGAATCTGTGCGAGGATCTGTTGTTCAACAACGGGGCGTATGCCGAGTACATTCGGATTCCCGGGCGGATTGTAGAGAAGAATCTGTACGCGGTGCCGGAGTCGGTCGATTACGTTGATGCGGCGCTGTCGGAGCCGCTGGCGTGTGTGCTGCGCGGGATTGAAGAGAGCAACGTGCGGCGCGGGGATACGGTGGTGGTGATCGGTCTGGGTCCGATTGGCCTGATGTTTGTGCGGATGCTGAAAGTGATGGGGGCGCGGGTGATTGCGATGGCGCGGCGCCAGGTGCAGCTCGAAGATGCCCGGCGGATGGGCGCGGCGGAGTTGATTTCGACGGTGGAGACCGACGATGTAATTGGCGCCGTGCGGACTTTGACTGATGGGCGGGGCGCGGATGTGGTGATTGAAGCCGTGGGCAAGCCGGAGGTTTGGGATCTTGCCGTGCGGCTGCTGCGGAAGGGCGGGACGGTAAACTTTTTTGGCGGCTGCGCGACCGAGACGCAGGTGCAGCTCGATACCAACCTGCTCCACTACTCCGAGCTGACCTGCAAGGCGAGTTTTCACCATACGCCGCGGCTGATTCACAAGGCGCTGCAGGCGGTGACGCGGGGCGACATTCGCGCGCGCGACTTTGTGGTGGGCGAGGAACCGCTGCATAAGATCAAGGAAGTTTTGCGGTACCTGATGAATTCAAGCGGCCGGATGAAGACCGCGATTATTCCTTAAGTGCCACTGCAGCCCAAAGAGTTTGTACGCGACGCCGCGGCCATGGGCCGGGTCTGGACCCCGGAGGAGTCGCTGGCGTACACGCGGTGGCTGGCCACTTCGCACTACGAGAACTTTCATGTGGTGAGTTTTCTGCTGCCCAAGCGGCTCCACCAGGATTTCTACAACGTCTATGCCTTTTGCCGGTGGGCGGATGATCTGGGCGATGAGATGGGGGACACGGGGGAGAGTCTGCGTTTGCTGGGGTGGTGGCGGGAGGAGTTGGACCGGATGTACGGTGGGGCGGCGAGCCACCCGGTGTTTGTAGCCCTGGGGCCGACGGTGCGGCAGTATGGCCTCGAACGGCAGACGTTTGCCGATCTGATCCATGCCTTTGAACAGGACCAGGTGAAGACGCGGTATGCCGACTGGGATGAGGTGTTCGACTACTGTGTGTATTCGGCCAATCCGGTGGGGCGGTTGGTTTTGGGGCTGTGCGGATACCGGGACGCGGCGCGGTATGCCTTGAGCGATAAGACGTGCACGGCGCTGCAGTTGGCCAACTTCTGGCAGGATGTGACGGTGGATACGGGCAAGGACCGGGTATACCTGCCGCAGGATCTGCTGGCGCGGCACGGGGTGAGCGATGCGGATCTGTTTGCGCGGCGGTTCAGCCCGGGGTTTGCGCGGGTGATGGAGGAGGCTTGCGGGGTGGCGCGGGGGTTGTTTGTGGAGGGCTTGGCGCTGCCGCGGATGGTGGACCGGCGGCTGGCGCTGGATCTGCGGTTGTTCAGCCACGGGGGGCTGGCGGTGCTCGACAAGATTGAACGGCAGGGATGGGACGTGTTGCGGGAGCGGCCGAAGATCGGGCGGTGGGAGCGGGTGGGGCTGCTCGTGAGGGCGCTGTGGGCGGCGGCATGACGAAGGCGGTGGAGCAGAGCTATGCTTACTGCCGCGAGGTGGCGCGGAGCCGGGCGAAGAACTTTTACTACTCGTTTGTGCTGCTGCGGCGGGAGCAGCGGGATGCCATGTGTGCGGTGTATGCGTTCATGCGCTACTGCGATGACCTGAGCGATGACCTGGAAGGCACGACGGCGGAGGCGATGGCGCAGTGGCGCGGGGAGCTTGAGCGGGCGTTGCGGGGCGAGTACGGGGCGCATCCGGTGTGGCCGGCGTTTCATCATACCGTGGAGCGGTTTCGGATTCCGCGGCAGTATTTCTTTGACATGATCGACGGGGTTTCGAGTGATTTGAGTCCGAAGCCGGTGGAGACGTTCGCGGACCTGTATCAGTACTGTTATCGGGTGGCGTCGGTGGTGGGGTTGACGATCATCCACATTTTTGGCTTCGAAGACCCGCGGGCGCTGGTGCTGGCCGAGAAGTGTGGCATTGCGTTTCAGTTGACCAACATTTTGCGGGATGTGCGGGAGGACGCGGGGTTGGGGCGGGTGTACGTGCCGGCCGAGGACTTGCTGCGGTTTGGGGTAGATGCGCGGGGGATCGCCTACACGCCGGCGTTTGTGGAGCTGATGCGGTTTGAAGCGGGGCGGGCGCGGGCTTACTACGACGAGGCGCGGCCGTTGATCGGGATGGTGGAGCGGGGAAGCCGGGCGTCGTTGTGGGCGCTGATTGAGATCTACTCGCGCCTGCTGCAGCGGATTGAAGACCGGCAGTACCGGGTGCTGGAGGACCGGATCCGGCTTTCGACCTGGGAGAAGATCTGGCTGGTGCTGGAGGCGGGGACGAAGAAGTTGGCGGGTGCTTTTTAGGCTGGGTGGAGGAGGCGGCGTTTGAGCCGGGCGGCGGTGCGGAGGTTGGGGGCGATGGCGAGGACGGTATCGTCGCCGGCGATGGTGCCGGCCAGTTCGGGCCAGGCGGCGCGGTCGAGGGCGGCGGCGAGGGTGGAGGCGTGGCCGGGCGGGGTTTTGAGCACGAGCAGGTGCTGGGCTTCGCGGATATCGAGCAGGTACTCGTTGAGGATGGTGGCGAGGTTGGGGCCGGCGGGCGGGGCGGGGGCGGTGAGCTGCTGATAGCCCTGGGGAGTCTTGGCGAGGCCGAGTTCGCGGATGTCGCGCGAGAGGGTAACCTGGGTGGCGGGCACGCCGAGCCGGGCCAGTTTCTGGGCGATCTCTTCCTGCGTGTGGATCTGTTCGTGGGAGATCAGCTTGAGAATCTGGCCCTGCCGGAATGCTTTGTTCATGAGCGGGAGGGTTCGGGGCGGAAGGCGTTGAGACGGTCAGCGGCCTCGGCGAGGGCTGCCGCGACGGCCGCCGGGGCGGTGCCGCCGGGTACGGAGCGGTTTTGCATGCCGCGGGCCGGGTGCAGGAACTCGGCCAGGGCGGGGGTGAATTCGGGGGCGAAGGCGGCGAGCTCTTCCGGGGTCCAGTCGAGCGGCTTTTTGCCCTGGTTGAGCGATTCGAGCACGAGGCGGCCGGCGAGTTTGTGGGCCTGGTGGAAGGGGGTGCCGAAGCGGGCGAGGGCTTCGGCGATATCGGTGGCGACGGTCCAGCTCTCCTCGGCGGCGAGGGCGGGGACGGCGGGCTTGAGGGTGACGGTGGCGGTGACTTCGCGGATCATGGCGAGGCAGCCGGCCAGTTGGTCGGCGGCGAGGAAGAGCGGTTCCTTATCTTCCTGCATGTCGCGATTGTAGGTCATGGGGGTGCCCTTGACGGTGACGTAAAGGGAGGTCAGACTGCCGAAGACGCGGCCGGACTTGCCGCGGATGAGTTCGAGCGAGTCGGGGTTTTTCTTTTGCGGCATGAGGCTGGAGCCGCTGGTGACGCCGTCGCCGAGTTCCATCCAGCCGAACTCTTCGCTTGAGTAGAGGATCCAATCTTCGGCCAGGCGGGAGAGGTGGAGCATGGCGGTGGAGGCGGCGTAGAGGAAATCGAGGGCCCAGTCGCGGTCTCCGGAGACGTCCATGGAGTTGCGGGTGATGCCGTCGAAGCCGAGGTCGGCGGCGATGGCGTGGCGGTCGAAGGGGAAGCCGGAGCCGGCGAGGGCGCCGCTGCCGAGGGGGCAGAGGTTGACGCGGGCGCGGGCCTGCTGGAGGCGTTCGAGGTCGCGGAGGAACATCTCGAAGTAGGCGAGGCAGTAGTGGGGCCAGAGGACGGGTTGGGCGCGGCGGAGGTGGGTATAGCCGGGGATGATGGCTGATTCGTAGCGCCGGGCGAGGGCGAGGAGTTCGTCGAGGAAGGCGACCAGGAGGCTGGTGGTGGCGTCGATCTGTTCGCGGAGCCAGAGGCGGGTATCGACCGAGACCTGTTCGTTGCGGCTGCGGCCGGTGTGGATCTTGTCGGCGAGGGCGCCCACGTTGGCTTTGAGTTTGCGGATGACGAGGGTGTGGACGTCTTCGTCGGTGGCGCCATCATAGAATGCCGGGGTGCGGGCCTCCTGGCGGAGGGTGTCGAAGGCGGCGAGCAGGGTGGAGCACTCGTCGGCCGAGAGGATGCCGACGCGCTCGAGGGCGCGGGCGAAGGCCTGGGAGCCGCGGATGTCGCAGTCGGCCAGGCGCTGGTCGAAGGAGAGCGATTCGGAGAACTGTTCGAAGGTGGCCGAGGGGCCGGAGGCGAAGCGGCCGCCCCAGAGTTGAATTTTGTCGGAAGTGGACATAGTCGGTTTCGCGGAGGCGTTTTAGCGCAGGAGGAGGAGCAGGAGGGCCTTTTGGGCGTGTAGGCGGTTCTCGGCCTGGTCGAAGACGGCCGATTGGGGGCTTTCGATCACCTCGCCGGTGACCTCCTGGCCACGCTTGGCGGGCAGGCAGTGCAGGAAGATGGCCTCTGGGCGGGCGGCGGCGAGCAGCGGGGCGTTGACCTGGTAGGGGGCGAAGACGCGCTGGCGCTCGAGGGCTTCGCTCTCCTGGCCCATACTGGCCCAGACGTCGGTATAGACGACGTGGGCGCCGTCGACGGCGTGGCGGGGGTCGGGGGTGATGGTGAACTGGACGCCGGCGGCTTCGGCGGCGGCGATGATGGCGGGGAGGGGGGCGTGGGTGGGCGGGCAGGCGATGGCGATGTGGATGCCGAGGCGGCCGGCGTTGAGGAGCAGGGAGTGGGCGATGTTGTTGCCATCGCCGATGTAGGCCAGTTTCAGGCCTTCCCAGCGCTGGAAACGCTCGTGGATGGTTTGGACATCGGCGAGGATCTGGCAGGGGTGGTAGAGGTCGCTGAGGGCGTTGATGACGGGCACGCGGGCGCAGCGGGCGAGCTCTTCGATGGTGTCCTGGGAGAAGACGCGGGCGACGATGGCGCTGGTCCAGCGGTCGAGGTTGCGGGCGATATCGGCGAGGGGTTCGCGGTCGCCGATGGGGCCGATCTGGGTGACGGCGCCACCGCCGAGCTGCTGGATGGCGAGGTCGAAGGTGAAGCGGGTGCGGAGGGAGGGTTTTTCGAACAGGAGGCTAAGGTAGCGGCCGTCGAGGGCGTGGGCGAAGGCGGCGGGGTCGCGTTTGAGGTGGGCGGCGAGGTCGATGAGGCGGACGAGCTCGGCGGGGGTGAGGTCGAGGTCGGTGCGCAGGTGGGGGCTGGCGAGGGGGGTAGCGGCGAGGGGCATGTTGGGTTGAAGGGCCTCCGGTGAAAGGAACGAAGAAGGGCACTGAATGATTATTCAGTGCCCTGTATGATTATACAGAAAACGAAAGCCCGGCTGCGGTTTGGCAGCCGGGCGGTTTGGTGATTGGTTGCTTGTTGGTTAGAAGCACAGGCCGCGCGGGCCCGGCTCCAACGGGCGAGGAACGCGCCCCTCCTGCCGGGCCGGAGCGAGTCCGTTGTGCGCGTTCCTCAGAAGGGTTTGAAGTCGTCGTCGTCGAGCGGGAGGACGGACTCAGGATTGACATCGCGGTTTGCGCCGACGCTCTGGAAGCTGGCGGGTTTATCGAATTGGTCGGTAAAGCCGCTCCGGGTGGGCGACGACATGGGCGCTGGGTTGAAGGCCGGAGCTGGGGTGTGGGCGGACTCGGTGGCCTTACTCAGGGCTTTGAGGCTCGGGGTGTGCGTGGGCTTGGGCGCCGTGGCCGGGGTTGAGGACGGGCCAGGAGCGGGCTTGGCGGTTCCGGGGCGGAAAGTTTTGATTTCCGAGGCGCGGGCCGCATCGTTGACGCCGAAGATTTTTTGCAGGTCGACGACGATCTCGTCGACGCCGCGAGCTTGGGTGGCGAGACCCTGACCGGCGGCGGCGCTCTCTTGGGCGGTGGCGGCGAGCTGCTGGGTGAGCTGTTCCATCTGGAGGACGGCGCGGGAGATCTGTGCGATGCCGCGGGCCTGTTCCTGGCTGCCGGAGAAGACCTCTTCGACGAGCCCTTTGGCTTCGAGCGAGCTGTTGGTCAGGACGGTGATGGCGCGGGCGACCTCGTCGAGTTTCTCCTTGCCTTCGGCGGCGCGGGTGATGGACTCTTCGATGAGCTGGGTGGTGTCGCGGGCGGCCTGAGCCGAGCGCTGGGCGAGATTGCGGACCTCATCGGCGACAACGGCAAAACCCATGCCGGCCTCGCCGGCGCGGGCGGCTTCGACGGCGGCGTTGAGGGCGAGGATGTTGGTCTGGAAGGCGATGTCGTCGATCACTTTGATGATCTTCGAGATCTTGTTTGAGGAGGTGGTGATCTCGTTCATTGAGTCGACCATTTGGGCGAGCGCCTGATTGGCTTCGTGGATGGTGGCGGACGCTTCGTTGGTCTTGCGGGTGGCCGACTCGGCGTTGTCGGCGTTCTGCTTGGTCATGGAGTGGATCTGCTCGGTGGAGGCTGAGGTCTCTTCGAGCGAGGCGGCCTGCTGGCTGGCGGCGTGGGAGACCGACTGGCTGGAGGCGGAGACGCGGCCGGCGGTGTTGGCCAGGCGGCGGGCGTTTTCGTTCAGTTCGGTGACCGAGTGCCGGAGGATGGTCTGAATCTTCCGTACGCTGAGGACGGTGGCGATGCCGACGAAGACACTGAGCACACCGAGTACGGAGATGCCCAGCAAGCTGAGGCTCGCGATGGATTGCGCCTCCTGCTGGGCGGTGTCCAACTGCGCGGCCTGGGAGTAAAGGAGACGGCGGCCGCGTTGGCCGGCCTGGTCGAGCAGGGGCAGAATCTTACCATTTAAGGTGGAGGCGGCCAGATCCCGTTTGCCCAGCCGATGGGCGTTGGCGAACTGGCTGTGCAGCTCGGTGAAGGCCTCTAGCTCGGAGGCGATGGCCTGCAGATCCTGGAGCGCGGGACCGGCACTCAGGGGTTTCAGTTGGCTGACCGCTTTGAGCAGTTCCTGCTCGGCGGAGCTCACGGACTGTTCGAGCTCGGTGAGTTTGACCTTCTGTTGCCGCTGCATAGCTCCGCCCATCTGGCGCTCGAGCGACTCGATCTCGCCGAGCCGGCTGCTCAGGTGGCCGGCCAGCATCTGCTGGCGGGCGACCTGGTTGACGGCGCTGTCAAGCTGAGTGCCCAGGTGGTTAGTGACCCAGGCGGCACTGATGCCGAGAATGACGGCGAGACCGACGACGAAGGCGGTGGTGATGGACAAGCGTTTTCCTGCGGACCATGAGGACATGCGAATTCTCCTGAAGTACTTTATGGAATTGAGCGCTAGCGATTCCGTTGCAAACCTAAACTGCATCTGCCTGGCCGCCTTACCGGCGGGAGGGCTGGGTTTCCAATCCTGAAGGATAGGTTGACCAAAGGCACCCTCAACCGGGAGCCATCGGGGGATGTGATTGTTGCAGCGCGATTTGACCGGGATGGCCCGTTGGCGAGGCCGGGAACGATGTGGCGAGGAAACCGTCTGCCCGCCTGACTACCAGTCGCCTGTCTAGCCGTCGCCTGTCTAGCCGCCGCCTGTCTAGCCGCTGCCTGTCTAGCCACCGCCTGTCTAGCCGCCGTTGCCGAACGGAAAGGGGTGGAGAGGGAGCTTTGACGCCAGTCAGACACTGCCGAAGACCCACCACAGAGGCGGGGCCGGAAGAACAGACCGCCACCGGCGGAATGAGAAGTTGAAACGCGTGCATCGGGCTTTCTTGAGAACCGGCTTGGGAACCGGCTCCCGGCGCGGCGGGAGTGCCGGATCAGATTGGTGATGGCAGGAGGGTTTCCCCCGACCACTATGAGCCATATCGGAGGGGCGGGGGAGGGCTTTAGCGAGAATTCTATGCAATTTTTTCTCAGACTCCGGTGCTCCTACCGATAAGCGGTGTGAGGGGCAAAGTATGCCCGAGCAAATTTCGAGAGGCTGACATGAACACAGTAAGCGCGCCCTCTGCTGCGCAATATTTAGAGACTCGAGGTGGGTTGCCTCCGGCCGCGGCTGCTGCCGCCCAGGCTGCCAGCAAGCATCTCATCTTCAGCTTGGGCAAGGAAGAGTTTGCCGTGCCGGTGGCCAAGGTCAAGGAGATCATCGGCATGCTGGAGGTCACGCCCGTTCCGCATACTCCCCCCTATGTCCGGGGCGTGATCAACCTACGGGGTAAGGTGGTGCCGGTCATCGACCTCCGCGCCAAGCTGGGTGTGCCAACCGCCGAGTACGACGAACGGACCTGTATCATTGTTGTCCAGCCGGAGATGGCCAGGAGCGTGTATCTGATAGGCGTGATTGTCGACGGGGTCAGCGAGGTGATGCCCGTCCAGAGCGCCGACATCGAAAAGACCGAGACCTTCAGCCACGGTCTGATTTCGGCCAACTATGTACAGGGTGTGGCCAAGATTCGCGGCAAGGTCAAGATTCTCCTCGACCTCGATTGTGTGATCTCGCAGGCCGATCTGCGGCAAATCATCTAGTCGTAGTAGTAGATGCGCCAGATGCCGATTTCGTTCGTCGCGGTTTGGTTTGACCGCGAGCCATTGGACAGCCAACCCCCCGACCACAAAGGCTTTGCCAAAAAGCATGGTGACAGGAAACGCAAGGAGCGCCCGTGTCTGTAGAAGCTGATCTCCTCACTTGGATTGACTCTCTCATTGTTGAAACACTCGCCTTCTCGCCCGAAGAGGGCATTCCGGGTGGCGCCCGGATGGCCACGCTCGCCGGTCTGTGCGCCAGCATCGCGCCGACCGCGCACTCGCTGGGCATGGCCGAAACGGCTGCTTGCGCCGAACGCCTGGGCAGCCAGATCGCTTCGCCCGGCCCGGACTTTGTCGCCTTTCTCGAGCAGCAGATAGAGCTGCTGCAGTTGAATGCGGACGGCGAACTTGCCGCTCGGCTCTCCCAGCAGCGGGTTGCCGCCGGTGGCCCGGCCGAGATCTTCCAGGACCGGTCCATGATCGGGGACTTCATCGGCGAGGCGCGGGAGCACCTCGAGATGATTGAGCAGGAGCTGCTGTTGCTCGAACAATCGCCGCAGAACCCCGAGCCGATTCATGCGATCTTCCGCAGCTTTCACACGATCAAGGGCCTAGCCGGGATCTTCAACCTCACCTCGACCCGAGATCTGGCGCACGAGGTGGAGACGCTGCTCGATCTGGTGCGCAACGGCGCTCTGCCGGCGACGCCGTCGCTGGTCGACGTCGTGCTGGCCTGCGCCGACCGGCTGGGCGAGATCGTCAACCTGCTGGCCGAGGATCTCGGCGACGAGGGTGTTCCGTTGCCGGACAACACGGCCTTGCTCGAGCGTTTGCGCAACCAGATGATGCCGCCCGATGACGATCCGGTCCTTGAGGCTGCCGGCGTGCCGGTGGCGGCGGGGAACGTAATGCCGGTGGCGGCGGGGAACGTCCTGCCGGCGGCCGTGCTGCCAGAGTCGGACAATGTCTTGCCGGTGGCCGCCGAATCCGACCCGGCCGCCGCGCGGCGCCGGGCGAGCGACTCGTCGAGCGCCCAGGTCAAGGTGGACACCTCGAAGCTCGACTTTCTCGTCGATATGGTGGGCGAGCTGGTCATCGCCCAGTCGCTGGTGCAACAGGATCCCTCGGTCGTCCAGTTCGGCGACCCGCGCCTGGGCCGCAATCTGGCCCAACTCGGGCGGATTACGACCGACCTGCAGAAGACGGCCATGTCGCTGCGGGTCGTGCCGATCCGGCAGACGTTCCAACGCATGCAGCGGGCCTTCCGCGACCTTGTCAAAAAGTCCGGCAAGCAGGCCGAACTCGAACTGATTGGCGAGGACGCCGAACTCGACCGCTCGATTGTCGAGCAGTTGGCCGATCCGTTGATGCACATGATCCGCAACTCGGTCGACCATGGCCTCGAAGCGCCCGGTGAGCGGGAGCAGACCGGCAAGCCGTCTACGGGCAAGGTCCGGCTGGCGGCCTCGCACCAGTCCGGGAACGTGCTCATCGAGATCTCCGATGACGGCCGGGGCTTGAACCGGACCAAGATTCTGAAAAAAGCGATCGAGCGCGGCTTGATCCCGGCCGATGCCAATCTGCCGGTGGACAAGATTCTTGAACTGATTTTTGAGCCAGGCTTCTCGACGGCCGACCAGATTTCGGATGTGAGCGGCCGCGGCGTGGGCATGGATGTGGTGAAGAAGCAGATTCAAAAGCTACGGGGCCGCATTGAAATCCGCTCTGAGCCGGGCATCGGGACGACCTTTCTTCTCCGTTTCCCGCTCACGCTGGCGATTATTGACGGGCTGACGATCCGTGTCTCGGGCGAGCGTTACATCCTGCCGCTGCATTGCGTACAGGAGATTTTCCGGCCCGAGGCCGACTCCATCTACCGGGTGAAGGGGACGCAGGAGGTGGTGCTTATCCGGGACCGGGTGATCCCGCTGCTGCGGCTCTATCAGTTGCTCGGCCGGACGCCGGAGCGGACCGATCCCTACAGCGGCATTTTGATCTCGATTGAACTCGAGGGGCGTCGCTACTGTCTGCTGGTGGACGAACTGCTCGGCAAGCAGGAGGTCGTCATCAAGAATCTGGGCGAATACTTCAGCGCGATTCCCGGGGTTTCGGGCGGCGCGATTCTCGGCGACGGCTGTGTGGGACTGATTCTCGATCTCGAAGGACTGTTGTCGAAGGAGAGTTTTGATGCCGCTGCCTGAGCCCGCCCTGGCCGACCTGCAGACCCCGCCCGGGATTCCGGATGCGGAATTCCGCGAAATCTGCAGTCTGGTGCAACAGCGCCTCGGTATCGAACTGCGTCCAGGCAAGGAGGCGCTGGTGACCCTGCGACTGGCTGAGCCGATGCGGCGGGGTGGCTTTACCTCCTTTGGTAGGTATATGGAGCATGTCAAACGGGACCCCGAAGGTCCGGCCATGCTCGAGTTCATTGACAGTCTGACGACGAACCACACCAATTTTCTGCGGGAGGCAAACCATTTTGAGTTCTGGCAACAGCAGGTTCTGCTGCCTCTGCGCCACCGGCCCGAACTGCAGGTGTGGTGCGCGGCGAGCTCGTCAGGCGAGGAGCCCTACACAATGGCCATGCATGCGGTGGAGGCGCTCGGCGAGTCCGCCTACCGGCAGGTGCGGATCATCGCCACCGACATCTCGCACGCCATACTCGAGCAGGCCCGGCGCGGCGTCTACTCGGCGCAGCGTCTGGCGCCACTGCCGGAGGCTTGGTGCCGCCGCTACTTTCTTCGCGGCGAGGGCCAATGGCAGGGCTACTTTCGCGTCAAGCCCGAGTTGAGCCGCATGGTGGAGTTCCGGCGGCTGAACCTGATTGAGTCGTTGCCGCTGATGGGGCCTTTCCCGGCCATCTTCTGCCGCAACGTGATGATTTACTTTAATCCGGAAACCCGCTCCCTTGTGGTCAACCAGATGCGCACGCGCTTGGAGCCGGGAGGTTATCTGTTTGTCGGTCATGCCGAGAGTCTTAATGGCTTGAACGTCCAACTGGATTATGTGCAACCTTCCGTTTACCGATTGGCTGGACCCGGTTAATCGATCGGACAGGGTAGTGTTTAGGAGAAGGTGAGAGGAGTAAAGAATGGTACCCAAGGGAAGAAATGCGATTGTAATTGGGGTTTCCGAGTGCCGCGCGAGTAAGGACCGGGATAGTTATCTGGTGACTTACGCGCTCGGCTCCTGTATTGGTGTAGCGGCTTATGACCGGACCGCGGGCGTCGGGGGGATCCTGCACTTTCAGTTGCCGGACTCCTCGATGGACCGCGAACTGGCCGAGTCGCATCCGGCGATGTTTGCCGATACGGGGTTGCAGCTGTTACTGAGCAAGATCACCCGGCTGGGCGGCGATCCGAAACGGTCGCTGATCCGGATTGCCGGGGGAGCGGCGATCATCGGCTCACAGAAGTTGGCCGGCCTCGGCGCCCCTTTACCGGGGGAAGGGACCGGAGTGGGCAAGCAGAACTATCTCGCCATCCGGAAACTCCTGTGGCGGAGCGGTTTGATGCTCGAAGGGGAGGCCGTGGGCGGCGGTCAGGGACGGACGCTGGGATTGACACTGGGCACGGGCGAGTTCTGGGTGACCTCGCCGGAACCCGGATCGATCGCAGTCTAGTCTCCAGCCAGGCGGTTTTTGGAATTCTTGTTAAAAGAATGGTGAATTTTTCCGATGAGGATTGAGAAGAGGGAAACGGGATATGGCACTTCGAGTATTAATTGTCGATGACGCGCCGGCGATGCGGCTCTACATCCGGCGAACGCTCCAGATGTCTGGTCTGGCCCTGAGTGCGGTCTTTGAGGCCGGCGATGGCAAAGAGGGCATCGCGGTTCTCGAGCGCGAGCACTTGCAGGGAGCGGGTTTGGACTTGGTGTTTACCGACATCAACATGCCGGTTATGAACGGCGAAGAGTTCGTGACGCAACTTCAACAGGACGAGCGTTTGAAGGAGGTTCCGGTGCTCGTGATTTCCACCGACGCCACCAAGACGCGCGTGTTGCGGTTGCGAGAGTTAGGGGCGCGGGGTTACATCAGTAAGCCGTGCGCGCCGGAGATGATCCGGCTGAAAGTTGAACAGATTCTTGGGAGGGACTATGCTGCCGCGTTGTGCTGATTCTGACTTGGTCGATGCCGCCAGTGAAGTACTGGGCATGATGTTTTTTACCGATGTGATGAACGGAAACGTGCCGTCGGAACCGCCAGAGAAACCGCTGACGGTGAAGGTGGAGTTTCAGGGCTCCAGCACCGGGATGCTGCACATGAGCATGCCCCGGGAGACCGCGGAGGCGCTAACGGCGAACTTCCTCGGCCTGCCGATGGGCGAGGTGCCCAGCGAAGAAGAGGTGAACAATGTTGTCAACGAGTTGGGCAACATGGTGTGTGGCTCTTTTTTGAGCAAACACCAATCCGAGGAGCTGTATGACCTCTCCAAGCCCGAGATTCTGGGTGCGGCGGGCGAACTGCCGACGCAGGTGGCCACACTGCGCCGGTCGCTCGAACTCGACAACGGCATGATGGTTTTGGCTCTGAGCTGGGACCGTCTCAATTCCCGCGCCTAATGATCGCCCCCGGCACCAGGGTGCCGGGAAAGGACCACTGCTCATGGCAAACAAACGCATCCGGGTGTTGGTGTGCGACGACTCGCAGAACATGCGGCGTCTTTTGACTGACACCCTCTCGAGTGACCCGAACATCGAGGTCGTCGGTACGGCGGCCGATCCCTACGAGGCCAGGGACCTGATCGTCGCTCTCCGTCCGGACGTACTCACGCTCGACATCGAGATGCCTCGCATGGACGGGATCACCTTTCTCGGCAAGCTGATGGCGAAACTACCGATGCCCGTCATCGTCGTGAGCACGTTGTGCCACAGCGGTTCGCTGGCCGTGGTCGAGGCCCTGCGCCTCGGCGCCGTCGAAGCCCTGGTCAAGCCGGCCGGAGCGCGGGATATCCCCGCCTTCCGGCAGCAGCTCCTGCTCAAGGTGCTCGGCGCGGCCGGGGCCCGCTACCGGGCCCCCATCGCCACCCCGCCGGTAGTCCTGGCCAAACCCGTTGTCGCCGGCACCCCCAGCACCCGCGTGTTCGCCGTCGGCGCCTCTACCGGCGGCACCCAGGCCATCGAGGCCTTGCTGCAGCAACTGCCTCCCACGATCCCGGGTATGGTTGTCGTCCAGCACATCCCCCCAGTTTTCTCCCGAAGCTTCGCCGAACGACTCAACCAGTTCTGTCCCCAATCGGTCAAAGAAGCCGAAGAGGGTGACCTGGTCGCCGACGGTCAGGTGCTGATCGCCCCCGGCGGCTTCCACCTCGTTCTCGTCCGCAGCGGCACCGAATACCGCGTCCGCCTCCGCCAAGGCCCTCCCGTCCACTACCAACGCCCCGCCGTCGACGTCCTGTTCCGCTCCGTCGCCGCCGTCGCCGGCCATCAGGCCCTCGGTGTCATCCTTACCGGCATGGGCTCGGATGGTGCCGCCGGACTCAAACAAATGCGCGATGTCGGCTCCTGGTGCATTGCCCAGGACGAAAACACCGCCGTCGTCTACGGTATGCCTCTGGCCGCTATCCAGGCCGGCGCCGTCTCGGAAACCCTACCCCTCGAACGCATCGGCGACGCCATGCTCTCCGGCCTCGCCCGCTGCAAGCGCCCAAAAGCCTATCATCAAGAGTTGGTCCCCACCATCCCTTGATGACTTCATGAAAACCTGGAAAGTAACCCTCGAATTTGACGGCACCCGATACCACGGCTGGCAGGAACAACGAAACGCTCGCTCCGTCATGGGCGCCCTCCGCGAAGTCATCGAACCCTCCCTGGGCGCCTCCGTCGAACTGATGGGGGCCGGACGCACCGATTCAGGCGTCCACGCCCTCGGCCAGGTCATGCACGTCAAGCTCCACCCCAACGACCGCCGCTCCTCCTTCCCCCCTAACGTTAAGCTTCAGCGCGAGTGGAACGACCGCCTCCCCTCCGATATCGCCATCCTCGCCATCGAAGACGCTCACCCCCGCTTCCACGCCCGACACGACGCCACCGCCCGCTCCTACATCTACCAAATCGCCACCCGCAAATCCGCCTTCCTCAAACGTCATGTCTGGTGGATCAAAGACCCGCTCAACCTCGCCGCCATCCAGCACGCCACCCAACTCCTGCCCGGCCGCCACGACTTCGTCCGCTTCGCCGCCCACGACCCCTCCCGACCCCACGAATCCACCATCGTCGTCCTCCATTCCGCCGAAGCCGACGAACAAGACCACCTCCTCTCCATTCGCCTCGAAGCCTCCCACTTTCTCTGGCGCATGGTCCGCCGCATCGTCGGCGTCCTCGTCAAAATCGGCGCGGGCGAGGTGACCCCCCAGCAGTTCGAACAACTCCTGCAGGGCCAACCCGCCCAACACCTCGACGTCGCCGCCTGGACCGCCCCGGCCAGCGGCCTCTTCCTTGAATCCGTTACCTATCCGGAAACACCTGCTAGGTAATGTGCGCCCCTTGCGCCTCCACGTACACCATGTAGAGGCTCTGGCTCCCCGTCATAAATAGCTTGTTCCGCTTGGCGCCGCCAAAACAGACGTTCGAACAGATCTCGGGCAGCTTGATCTGGCCGATCCGCTGTCCATCCGGAGCAAATACGTGCACCCCGTCGTAGCCATCGCCCACCCACCCGGCGCTGGCCCAGATGTTGCCGTCCGTGTCGCAACGGATCCCGTCGGCCAATCCGTCGCCCACCCCGTCCAGCTTCATCGCACAGAACGTCCGCCCGTTGGCCAGCCGCCTGCCGTCGACAATGTCCCAAACTTTGATCACCCGCGGCGCCTGCGGATAGTGCGTCGCCCCGGTGTCGGCCACATACAGCTTCTTGTAGTCCGGCGAAAAACAGATCCCGTTCGGCTTGAAGATCTCGTCGGTCAGCATCGTCACCTGCCCGGTCTTGGCATCGATCCGGTAGACGGCCTCCTTCAGCAGCAGTTCGCCCTTATTCCCTTCGTAATTCATCAGCGAACCGTAGCCCGGATCGGTAAACCAGATGCTCCCGTCGTTGGGATGCACCACCGCATCGTTCGGCGCGTTCAGCATCTTCCCGTTGTACTTCTCGGCCAGCACCGTTACCCCGCCGTTGTACTCATAGCGTGTCACGCGCCGCGTGCCGTGCTCGCAAGAAATCTGGCGGCCTTCAAAGTCAAACGTGTTGCCGTTCGAGTTCCCGGCCGGCTGCCGGAAGGTCGATACCGCCCCGTTCTCCTCAAGCCAGCGCATCTGCACGTTGTTCGGAATGTCGCTCCACAGCAGATACCGGCCAACCCCGTTCCAGGCCGGTCCTTCGGCCCACAGGCAGCCTGTATACAGCCGGCGAATGGGCGTGTTTCCTAACCGATACTTGTCAAAGCGCTTGTCGAGCGAGACCAGATCAGGATCCGGATACCGGCCCGGCTGCGACCAGTCCCGCTTCTGCGCCAGCGCGGCGCCGCCGGCGCCCAGGGAAGAGAGTAGAAAGTTTCGACGTTGCATAGAACCCACGAAAAGTATACTGAAGAGCTAGGATGAAGACCAACGCTCGGCTTTTCTGCTTTTCCCTCGCCCACGCTCTCCCGCTCTGGGTCGCTGCTTCGGCCGCCTTCGCCTCCCCCCTGCCCACCCTCCTCGCTCCGGCCCGCCAACCAGGCCAGTATCTGCTGCGCGGGCCCGAGTTCACGCTCGAACTCTCCGCTCACCATCTCCACCTGCGCTCTCCCCGCTCCACCAGCACGCTCCGCTGGCACGGCGCCCGGCCCGCCGCGCGTCTGCGCGGGGAGACCCTCGCCCCCACCCTCCTGCACGATCTCCGCGGCAGCGACTCCACCGCCTGGCGGCAAAACCTGCCGGCCTTCACCACCGCCCGCGCCCGGCAACTCTACTCCGGCATCGATCTTGTCTACCACAGCCGCGCCGGCGCCCTCGAATTCGACCTCGAACTGACTCCCCACGCCGATGCCGCCCAGATTCAATTCTCGCTGCCCGGCGCCATCCTCTCTCCGGACGGCGACCTCCAACTGCCCGGCGGCTTCACCTGGAAAAGGCCCGTCGCCTCCCAAGGCCGCACCCCCGTACCCGTCGCCTATACCGCACGCGGACCCGGTCGCTTCGGCTTCACCCTCGGTGCCTACAACCGCTCCCAGCCCCTCCTCATCGACCCCGTCCTCAGCTACGCCTCCTACCTCGGCGGCAGCCTCACCGATGACGCCCGCGCCATCGCCGTCGACGCCGCCGGCAACAGCTACCTCATCGGCTCGTCCCTGTCGCCGGACTATGCAGGCACCACCCGCGGCCAGACCCTCGGCTCCCAGGACATTGTCGTCACCAAACTCAATCCGGCCGGCACGGCCATTCTCTGGGCCACTTACCTCGGCGGCCAGAGCTTCGACACGGGCCTCGCCATCGCCGTCGATGCCCAAGGCAACGTCTACGGCGCCGGCTCCACCGCCTCTACCAACTTTCCGGTCTCGGCCAACGCCCCGCAGCGCACGCTCGGCGGCGGCAGCGGCATCACGGACGGCGTCATCTTCCGCCTCAACCCCGATGGCAGCGCCCTCGCCTGGGCCACCTTTCTCGGCGGCTCCCTCAGCGACCTCGTCCGCGGCCTTGCCGTCGACCCCGCCGGCGCTGTCTACGTCACCGGCCGCACCGACTCGACCGACTTCCCGAACACCAGCCGCGAAACCCTCCCCGCCCGCGGCGGTGGCGATGCCTTTGTCACCAAGCTGAACGCCACCGGTACGGCCTTCGTCTACTCGCTCCTGCTCGGCGGCTTCGCGCTCGACACCGGGAACGGCATCGCCCTCGATGCCGCCGGGGCGGCGTTCGTCGCCGGCGAGTCCCGGTCGGAGAACTTCCCGGTTACCGACGGTGCCCTGCAAACCGCGCGCCGCGGTGGAGCCGACGCCTTCGTCGCCCGCGTCCGGCCGGACGGCAGCGGCCTCGCCTACTCCACCTACTACGGCGGCGAAGCGCAGGAAGCCGCCAACGCCATCGCCGTCGACGCTGCCGGCAACGCCTACTTTACCGGCTTGACCTATTCGAGCCAACTTCCGCTCACCCCGCAGGCCTACCAGCGCCTCTCCACCCAGGGGCCCGATGCCTTCGTCGCCAAGCTCAATCCGTCCGGCGCGGCCTTGCTCTACAGCACTTACCTCGGCGGCGACAATGAAGACGTCGGGTTGACCATTGCCGTCAACCGGCAGGGCGAAGCCTACATCGGCGGCCAGACTAATTCGCCCAACTTCCCCGTCCGCAACGATGGGCCGCTGCTTTCCACCGCCCTCGCCGGCGGCTTCGACGGCTTTCTCGCCAAGATGAACTTCGGCGGCACCGCCCTCATCTTTGCAACGCACTTCGGCGGCGCCGGCGCCGACGCGCTCCACAGTATCGCCCTCGAAAGCGGGGGCCGCATCTGGGGTGCCGGCTCCACCGAATCGGCCAACCTGCCGGCCACCCCCGGCGCCCCGGCCAGCCGCCTGAGCGGCGCCACCGACGGCTTCGTCGTCCGCTATGCCGAACTCACCGTCCAGGTCACCCCGGCCACCGTCACCCTCGGCGCCGGAGATACCCAGCAGTTCGTCGCCGAAGTGACCAACACGAGCAATCCGGCCGTTCGCTGGAACATCTTTCCCCCGCTCGGAACCATCTCCCCCACCGGGCTCTACACCGCCCCGGCCAGCTTCACCGGCTCCTCGCTCGTTACCGTCTCGGCCGTCTCGCAGGCCGATGGCACCAAGATCAGCGAGGCGATTATCACCCTCGTGCAGCGCGTCCAGGTCGCGGTCACCCCGGCGGCCGTCACGCTGCTGGCCAACCAGACTCAGCAGTTCACGGCCACCGTCCAGGGCGCCGCCAGTACGGCCGTCACCTGGTCGCTCTCGCCGGCCACGGGCGAAATCTCTGCCGCGGGCCTCTACCGCGCCCCCGCCGTCATTGCCGCCCCCGCCACGGTCACGGTCCGCGCCGCCAGCGTGGCCGACCCCCAGCGCACGGCCACCGCTGCCATCACGCTCTCCCCGCCCGTCGCCCCGCCCGCCCCGCAGATCTCCATCGCCGGCGTGGCCAACGCGGCCAGCTTCCGTCCCGTCGCCGAACAGGGTGGCCTGGCGCCCGGTCAACTGGTCACCTTCTTCGGCCAGAACATGGGCCCAGCCGCCCTGGCCGGACTTCGCCTCGATAGCGCCGGTCTGGTCGCTAACTCCCTGGCCGGGACCCGCGTGCTGTTTGACGGCGCCGCCGCGCCGCTTATCTACACGAGCGCCGGCCAGTTGACGGCCGTCGTCCCCTACAGCGTCGATGGCCGCGTCACCACGCAAGTGCAGGTGGAGTTCGAAGGCCGCCGGTCGAACACCATCGCCCTGCCGGTCGTCAACGCCGCTCCCGCGCTGTTCACGGCCGACTCCTCCGGCCGCGGCCCCGGCGCCATTCTCAATCAAAACGGTGCGCCGAACGCCGCGGCCAACCCCGCCGCCCGCAACAGCGTGGTCGTGGTCTACCTGACCGGCGAAGGCGTCACCAACCCGGCCGGTGTCGACGGCAAGCCCGCCGCCGCACCGCTCCCCGTGCCCCGCCTGCCGGTCGCGGTGAGTATTGGCGGCTTCGATGCTCCGGTGCTCTACGCCGGCGGTGCGCCCGGTCTGGTGGCCGGCGTCATGCAGGTCAACGTCCGGATCCCGGCGGGTGTCCCGTCCGGTCCCCAACCCATCGTCGTCAACGTCGGCAGCGCCAGCAGCCGGCCGGACGTCACCCTGGCGGTGCAATAATGCGGAAACTCTCGTTGCTGATCCTGCTCACGGCCGCGGCCTCGGCCCAGCCGCTGCGCTATGAAGTCAAACGCGCCACCGGCGCCATCGCCATCGACGGCAAAGTGGAGGAGGCCGCCTGGCGGGCCGCCGCTCCCATCGAATTCATCTTCCCGTGGGCCTTTCAGAAAGGAGCCAAGCAAATGACGATTGCGCGGCTCCTCCGCGATGATCGCTACCTCTACGTAGCCTATGAGTGCGACGACGCCGACATCACCGCGCCACTCGAACACCGCGACGACCCCACCTACCGCGACGACGCCGTCGAACTCTTCATCAACCCCAAGCCCTCGCAGTCGAACTACTTCGGCCTCGAGATGAACGCCCGCGGCACCCTCTACGACTACTTCTACCTGTTCCCCGAGTTCCTGCTCAAACGCTTCGACTTCACCGATGTCCGCGTCCGCACCGCCCGCACCGCCAAAGGTTGGTCGCTTGAGTTGGCGCTCTCCTGGGCCGATTTTGAAGGACTCGGCACCGGCAAGCCGCCCGCGCCCGGCGAAGTGTGGACGGCGAATCTTAACCGCTGGGACGGCACCGAACCCGCCCGGCGCCTCAGCCAGTGGTCGGATTCGGAAATGGCGAAACCGAATCCGCACAACCCCAAGCGCTTCGGCCAGTTGATCTTTACCGACTGAGCCGCTCAATCGACCCCAAATGCGTGGTGGAGAAACTTTCCGTCTGCTTCAGCCCAAAGCCGGCGGCGCGGTCGAGAGCAATATGCGCCACCCAGACGAGCCACAGCGGCGAGGGCGGTGGGCCGGTGGTGGCCGCCGAGGTAGGCCAGCATCGATAGATCCGGCAGCAGCAACAGGGCGCAAAGGGGAGCCACGCTCCGCCGAGCCACTCATAGGCCGCGACCCTGGCGGCCCGGGAATTCGTGCGCTCCAGCGGCCGGGAGGCGCTTTCCCGGCGTCCGCTCGCCGCCCGCCTCGGGGTCCGGGCCCCCAGCCTGTACCGCTACTATCCGGACCGTGAAAGCCTGGCCGGCGCCGTTTCCGAACTCGTCGCGGCGGACTTAGCCGCCCGCCTCAATACCGCGCGGAAGGGCCGGCCCGGGGCCGCCGCCTTGAAGGCGATCCCTCACGAGTATCTTGCCTACAGCCGCACCGAACCCGCGCTCGTCGCCATGCTGTTGGCCAAGCCCGGGCCGGAGTCGAAGCGATCGTGGAACCTGTTGCTGGCCGCGGTCGAACCCGTCACGGGCCGGGCCGATGATACCGCGATGGCCGTGGCCTTGTGGGCCTATGTGCAGGGTCGCGACGCTCGAAGCAGCGGCGCAGTTCGGCGAGAGCGGCCCGCGCGGCGGCTACGAACGCGGACTCAACGCTCTCATCGCCGGTCTATGACTTCAGGCGAAACGGCTTATGCAGCCGGACGGCCCGGTCGCCTTCCTTGGCGAACTGGAAGTTCAGAATGCCGCCGGCGTCGGTGATGCATTCCGCGATTTCGTGTTCGTCGAGTTCGACGTCATAGCGCGCATTGGCTTCGAGGCCAATCACGTAGATGTTCTGCAACTCGTCGCTGGCCACGCGGAACTCCATGCTGTCGCGGCCGAACTGGACAATCGTTCCCGCCACGTCAATCGGCGCCGGCGACTTCATGCTCCGGTCCTTCCGCACCCCCTCTTCAAACACCTGCACCTTGCCCTCGCCGTAGTGGAACCAGGTGGCGTCGTCCTCCCAACTGCTGCGCAGCACCAGACGGCCCGCCGTCGATTGGTGCATCGCCAGCGGCAGATGGTAGTAGCTCAGGCCGGGTTGATACGGGTTGGCCCAGAGCAGTTCGTAAGGGATCCCAAAGGCGCCGCGCATTAAGAACCGGTCATGGATCAGCCAGCCCTGCACAAACTGCGTCTCTTGGGCGTTGGTATCAAAGGCGACCATGCTCAGGTCGGTCGCCCGCGCCAGCGCGGCGACGCGCAGGTCCGGGTCGCCCGAGCCCTCGTAGAAAGGAATCCGGTACTCGTTCTCGGCCGCCGGGAACGAGGCGGGGTAGTAGCTCAGAATGTGGTACGCCGGCAGCTCTTTGAAGTATTTCGGGGCGTCCTCGCGGAGGTCGATGTTGATGCTGTCGCGTACCGCGTGCAGCAGTTCAAACAGAGCATGGCTCTCCTCGCGGCTATAGCGGTAGAGGCCGGCCTTGATCGCCGGCGCGCACTCGGTCCGCCACCAGCCCTTGACGATCGCCGCCAGTTCCCGTTTGCCGGTTTCGCCGCCGAGCACGACCGCGGCAAACACCCGGTCCCGCATCACGGGCAGCGAGCGGGTGCGCGGGGGCGCCACCAGGAGCTTTTCGAGCTTTGCCCGCAGCGAGGCCGTCTCCGGCTCCCGCAGCGCCGCCTGGCACCAGTCGAGCACCAGCGCCACCTGCCGCATATCGCCGGCCTGTAAAGCCCAGCCGATGGCCTGCCGGGAAAACGCCTCGCTCTTGGCGATCTGCCCGTAGAGCGCCCAGGCCAAGCCCGCCTCCGGCATCTGTACCTTACCGGCCACTAGCGTTTCAAACTGCTGCCAGCGGACCGAACTTCTCTCCCGCTCCCTTTCGAGCAGTCGCCGGCGCCGGGCCGGCAACAGCAGACGCGGATGCTCCGTGTAGACCTGGAAGTCCTCTTCGTTCTGGCCGCACAGGCCAACCGCCATCGCGGGAAGACCCAGAATCGTTCGGCGCGAAAAGCTACTCACCCTGATGATTGTGTCACACTGACACACCGGTGGGTTGCCCGGCAGGGTCCGGATGTTTTCCCGTCCGGCGGACTTGATTTAGTTTCAACCGTTTGCTGCAATAGGGACGTTGGTAATCCAAATGCTGGGTACCAACCCGAATTGATGAAGTTCACCTTTGAACCCGCCCTCTGAGGCAGTGGAAAGTTGGATTGAAGCGAGTGGGCTGACTGAAAGCGTGCTTGCGGGAGCCGGTAACAAGTTCGAACTGCTCCTTTAATCCGATCGAAATTGCATCAGAGGGATTTTTTATCCGATTAACCAATTCGTATCGACCTCTTCTTCATGGATCCCTGTACCGCGCACGGGTTGGCGTTATCGGTCAGTACTCTGATTGGACGCGGACCTGGCCGGCAACGGAGTGCACATAGCGGACACTCTCTCCAACCGCGTCGCGGCTCCGGGATTGCGATCCCCTCCGGTTCCTCCAACTGGCCAAGGGGTGACCGCATCGGAAAAGGTTTGCCACAACAAGTTCCTTTCCCGATGCGGTTTTCTAAGAGCGGGGCGTTTCCAAGCCGCCCCGCTCTCAAAAGGCTAGTGTGCCCGTGCGCGCTTTTTCCTCAGGATGGGGCAGGTACACCGTGTGACAACGCTCACAACGGTATAACTCCGCCGCAGGGCCATACCGCGCCGCCAACTCCGGGCCGCATCCGTACCAACGCTTCAGGTGACCGAGGCAGAACTTACCACCCGCGGTAGCTTCGTTACAGGCCCGCATCCGCAGTTGGCGAGTCTTTACCTTCCCACCGCTCTCTACCACAACAATTCCTCTCTGCGAGTGTAACAAACTTCACTTCTTGAGAATCGACCACATGTTCGAGAACGCATCGGTCCAGGGGCGGAATCCAGGCCGCTCAGTCATCGGCTTGCCCTTTGGTCCCAGCGAGGCGTGCGCGGAGAACCCGGGACCAGTGAGCAGCAGGACCCAGGTTGTGCCGAAACACGTCTCGTCGCCGTCGGGTCGGTCGTCGCTGAACTCGAGCGCTGTCAGCCCCATCCGTCCGGCGTTGGCCGCGACGACCGGTTCCAGATTCAGATACCTGTTTGAGATGTGGACTGCCAACACCCCATCCGGCTTCAAGTGGCGGAAATACAGGCCGAACGCTTCTGCCGTAAGCAGATGCACCGGCACGGAGTCGCCGGAAAAGGCGTCCACCAGCAGGACGTCGAAGCCCATCGGCCGCTGCCGTTCGAGCGTCAACCGCGCATCGCCCAGATGAATCTGCTTCCGGGCCGGCGACTGGCTCAGGAAACTGAACTCCCCCTCGGCAAAACGGATCACCGCCGGATTGATCTCGTAAAGGTGATACTCATCGCCGGCGCGGCCGTAGCTCATCAGTGTCCCCGCGCCCAGGCCGATCACCCCCACCCGCTGCGCCACCCCCTCGGTGCGCGTCAGAATCGCCTGTCCGGCCCCGGACTCGGCGCAGTAGTAGGTGGTCGCCTCCTTCCTGCGCGCCGGATGCAGAAACTGCTGACCGTGGTTGATCACCCCGTTCAGCAACTGGCGCACCCGCGTCTGATCGGCAAAGTCTCCTTCGTCCTGAATCCGCAGCATCCCATAGAAATTGCGCTGCACGTGACGGTATCCGCTGATCTTGCCGCGTTCGATATGCACCCACCATCCGGCGTAGCCGCCGGCCAGCGCCACCAGCACGATGGCGGCGGCCAAGCCCCGCCGGGAGGCAAAGAACTCCCAGTAACGGTACAGAATCGCCGCCAGACCCAATAGACCGGTTAGCACCCAGCCCAGCGGAAACTCATAGTAGGCGTCAAAATAGTTGGGCGCCACCAACCCGACCACCAGCCCGCCCAGCGCGCCGCCAACCGAGACGGCGACATAAAACGAGGTGAGATAGCGCGGGTGCGGCTTCAGACTGGCCAGTTCGCCGTGACATACCATCGAGCAGACAAACATCGCGGCGGCGTATCCGGCAATGCTCTTGGGCAGGGAGAGATCGCTATGACCGTCGACCGCAAACCAGGCCACCGCCCCGAGCGCCGCCGCCGCCAGCGCGCAATAGAACCAGCGCCAGTAAAGGCGGCTCGTCTCAAAGCACAGGATGAAGGTCAGCAGGTAGAGCACGAGCGGGACGATCCAGAGAAACGGGATGGCGGCAACATCCTGCGTCAGATGCGTCGTGACGGTCAGCAACAGAATGGCGGGCACCGCCGCCAGTCCGATCCAGAGCAGGCGCAAGCTCCAGGCCGGCGCCTTCGGGGCCGGTTCGGTGTCTTCATTCCGCGGAGCATCGCCACCGCCGGTCCAGGCCACCCGCCCGCACAGCAGAGCGAAGAGAGCAAACGCGCCGGACCAGACCCAGGCCTGCGTCTGCACATCGAGCCGCGGTTCCACCAGCACCGGGTAGGAGAGCAGGGCGAGTAGCGAGGCCGCGTTCGACAGAGCAAAGAGGCGGTAGGGCGTCGCGCCGGCGTGCTGCCGGGCGTACCAGGCCTGGAGCAGAGGACCGGTGGTGGCGAGCAGGAAGTACGGCAGGCCGATCGTGGCCGCCAACAGGCCCAGAATCTGGAGCGCCGGGTTTTCGCCGCCGGCCGGCTTCCACGCCGCGCCAGGCAGGATGGGCAGCGCGAGCAGGCTCACCGCCAGCAGTCCGGTATGGATCCGCGCCGCCAGGCGGGCCGGGACCCGTTCAAACAGGAGGTGCGCGTAGGTGTAGCCGGCCAGCAGCGCGGCCTGAAAGAACAGCATGCAGGTGTTCCAGACCGCCGCCGAGCCGCCAAACCAGGGCAGGATCACGTTGGCCAGGATCGGTTGCACCTGAAAGAGTAGGAATGAGGAGAGGAAGATGGTGAGGGCGTACAGGAGCATTGGGCTGCGGGGACTAGGACTGGTAGCGGGAGAAGATGGCGGCGGCGCGGTCGCCGGTCAGCAGGACACACGTCGAGGTGCTCTTGACCACGAGGCGAGCCTCGGCGTCGCGGACTTCACATTCGATGAAGCCGGAGGTGCGGCCGCGGTGGAGGACGCGGGCGTCGGCGACCAGGCGGCCGGTCGTAACGGGGCGGAAGTAGTTGATCTTCAGTTCGATGGTCGTCATGGCCTCGCCGTCGGCGAGGGTGGTGAGCATGGCGATGCCCATGGCCATATCGGCGAGGTCGGCATAGATGCCGCCGTGCACGGTGCCGAGCGGGTTGTGGTGCTCCGCGCGCGCCTCCATGCTAAAGGTGGCGTGGCCCTCGGCGCGGTGCTCTTCGGTGATTCCAAGGAGGCGGGCAACGGGTACGGCGGTGGGGTCGATCAGGTCGATGAGCCGGGGCATATTCAGGATGGTCAGCCCTGCTATGGTACCCTGAAATTTCAACACCGTTCCGGTGCCGTCAAAGGTAAGCGAAGCATTCGTCCTCCGATCCTATCCCTACCGGGAAGCAGACCTGATCGTCAGTTTTTTTACGCGCGATCAAGGGAGGTTGCGCGGCATAGCTCGCCGGGCGCGGCGGCCCAGGAGTAGTTTCGGGAGCGGGTTGGAACGGCTCTCGCAGGTGAATATGCAGTACTTCCAGCGGGAGAATGTGGAACTTTGTAAGATGGACGGCTGTGAAATGCTCCAGTCTCAATTCGCTCTTGCCAACAATTACACGGCCAGCGTTGGTTTGGATTTCATTGCGGAAGTGTGTGATCAGATTCTGCCGGCGGCCGAACCCAACGAGAGATTTTTCCGCTTGGTAGTGGCGACGCTCGAACATTTGCGGCAAACGCCGCCCGACCGCACGGAAGAAGCGACCTGGACGGCGATCCAGTATTTTTCTTTGTGGGCCGTCCGGCTTTCCGGCTTTCTACCCGATTTGCGGGTGAGCGAGGAGTCGCGCGAACTGGCTCGCGAGATGCTGACGACGCCGATCCAGCGCCTGGCGGCCCGGGATTGGAGCCGTACGACGTGCCGCGATCTACGCCGCTTTCTCATCACAACGATTGAACAACAAGTGGAGCGCCGTCTTGTGACGGCGCAGATGCTGGAAACCCTTTGAGTATGGACTCGTTTCAGGAAACTGTCTTTAAGCTGAAGAAGTATTGGGCCGACCGCGGATGCGTGATCCAGGAGCCCTACGATATTGAAGTCGGCGCGGGGACGATGTCTCCGGAAACCTTTCTCCGGGTGTTGGGGCCGAAGCCGTGGCGGGTGGGCTACGTACAGCCGAGCCGGCGGCCGGCCGACGGGCGCTACGGGGATAATCCGAACCGGTTGTATAAGCATCAGCAGCTGCAGGTGATTCTGAAGCCGACGCCGAAGGATGTGATTGATCAGTATCTGGGGTCGCTCGAAGCGATCGGGATCGATCTTTCGAAGCACGATTTGAAGCTCGAGGAAGACAACTGGGAGTCGCCCACGCTAGGCGCCTGGGGCATCGGCTGGCAGGTGATGCTCGACGGGATGGAGATCACGCAGTTCACCTATTTCCAGCAGTGCGGCGGCATCGACCTCGATTTGTGCCCGGCCGAGATTACGTATGGTCTCGAGCGGATTGTCAGCTTCCTGCAGGGCAAAGAGTCGGTTTATGACATCGAATGGGCGCCCGGGGTGCCCTATTCCGAGGTGCGCTATTTTGATGAGCTGCAGCTCTCGGTCTACAACTTCGAGTCGGCGGACGTGGCGATGTTGTGGGAGGCGCTTGCGCGGCACGAGGCCGAAGCGCAACGGTTGATTGACCAGTACAAGACGGTGGAAGATCCGGCCGAGAAGCGGCGGTTCCCGCTGCTGGGGGCCTACGATCAGGTGTTGAAGTGTTCGAACCTGTTTAATCTGCTGGACGCGCGGGGCGCGATTAGCGTGACCGAGCGGGTCGGTGTGATTGCGCGGGTGCGGAAGATCGCGGTGGGCGTGGCGCAGGCATGGGTGGACCAGGAACCGTTCCGGACGATGAAGGAGGTGGCGTAATGCTTCCGTTCCTTCTCGAAGTAGGCGCCGAGGAGATTCCCGATTGGATGATTCCGGCCGCGCTCGAACAGCTCGGCAAGGATTTCCAGAGTCTGCTCGAGGCGCATAAGCTCGGAGGCCGGGTAACGCGGACCGACGGCACCGGGCGCCGCCTGGTGTTGTGGGCCGAAGGGCTGGTGGAGCGGCAGGCCGATAGCGTGGAGATTGTGAGTGGCCCGCCGAAGGGCGCCAACCCGAACGCGGTGGCGGGGTTTGCCAAGAAGAGCGGCGTGAGCGTGGACGATCTGCAGGTGGAGACGACGGCCCGGGGCGAGTACTACACGTTCCGGCGGCAGGTGGCGGGCCGCGCGACGGCCGAGCTGCTGGCCGAACTGCTGCCGGAGCTGATTCAGAAGCTGTACTTTCCGAAGACGATGTTTTGGACCGGAAAGGGGGGCCCGAAGTTCATCCGGCCGATCCGGTGGATTGTCGCGCTGCTCGGTGACCGGGTGGTGCCGTTTACGCTGGCGGGCGTCGAGTCGGGCAACGAGAGTTCCGCGCACCGGAAGTTGGGAGCCGGGGGTCCGATTCCGGTGACGATTGCCAACTACGAGGCGGAGCTTGAGAAGAACTTCGTGATCGTATCGAGCGCGGCGCGCCGGGCGAAGATTGAGCGGGAGGTGGCGGGGCTCGGCAACGCGCAGAGCGACCCGAAGCTGCTCGAGACGCTGACGTTCATCACGGAGTACCCGTCGGCGATCCGCGGCGGCTTTGACGCAAGCTACCTGACGCTGCCGCAGGAAGTGCTGACGATGGTGATGCGGTTCCACCAGAAGTATTTCGCCGTGAACGCGGCGGACGGTTCGCTGGCCCCGCATTTCATCGCGGTGATGAATATTCCGGCGGACCCGGAAGGGCACGTCGTACGCGGGAATGAGCGGGTGCTGCGGGCGCGGTTCAACGATGCGCGGTTCTTCTACGATGTGGACCAGAAGCGGCCGCTGCTTGACCGCGTGGCCGATTTGGCGAACGTGACGTTTCAGGCCAAGATCGGGTCGTATCTCGAGAAGACTTCGCGGATGGTGGCGCTGGCGCAGGAGTTGGGCGGAGAGGCGGCCGCCGAGGCGGCGTACCTGGCCAAGGCCGATTTGACGACCGAGATGGTGAAGGAGTTCACCGACCTGCAGGGGATTATTGGTGGGCTGTATATCGCCGCGCAGGGCGGCAGGCCGGACGTAGCGAAGGCTGTTTACGAGCACTATAAACCTCTTTCGATGGAGGACACGATCCCGTCGACGGTGACCGGTCAGGCGGTCGCGTTGGCGGACAAGGTGGACACGCTGCGGAGCTGCTTTGCGGTGGACATGATCCCGACGGGATCGAAGGATCCGTTTGCGTTGCGGCGCGCGGCGCAGGGCGTGGTGAAGATTCTGGTGGAGGGTGAACTGTCGCCGTCGCTGCAGCAGTTGGCGGCGGGTGATAGCAAGCTCGAGGAGTTTTTCCTTGAGCGGGTGAAGCACTACTTCCGGGAAGTAAAGGGCTACGCTTACGACGAAGTCAACGCCGTGCTGGCGGTTGGCTGGGCCGATTTGAAGGATGTGGCGTTGCGTTTAGAGGCGGTGAAGGCAGTTCGTCCGACGCCGAACTTTGAGCCGGTGGCGGCGGCCTTCAAGCGGATCAAGAACATTTTGACGCAGGCGGGTACGCTGCCGGCGGGTGCGCCGGAGGCGAGCCTGTTTAACGAGGCCGAAGCCGGGGTAGCGGCGGCGGCGCGGCAGGCGGCCATCAAAGACGGCGGCTACCCGGCGCAACTTGAACGGATTGCCGGACTGCGGCCGGCGATTGATCACTTTTTCGACCAGGTGTTGGTGAATGACCCGGACCCCGCTGTCCGCGACAATCGCCTGCGCCTGCTCAATGAACTCATCAATGAGTTTTCCTCGATCGCCGATTTTTCGGAGATCGTCACCAAGTAGTTTCAGCTCTCAGTCAGGAGATAATGGATGAAGAAATACGTCTATAGCTTCGGTGCAAAAACCGACGGCGACGGCAAGATGCGCGACATCCTCGGCGGCAAGGGCGCCGGGCTAGCCGAGATGTGTAAGGCCGAGATTCCGTGCCCGCCCGGGTTTACGGTATCCACCGAAGTCTGCAACATCTACTTCGAGAACAAGAACACGGTTCCGCAAGAGATTGAAGACCAGATGGCGGCCGCCCTGGCCCGTCTTGAGAAAGAGACCGGCAAGAAGCTGGGCGACGCGAAGGACCCGCTGCTGCTCAGCGTCCGGTCTGGGGCGAAGTTCTCGATGCCGGGCATGATGAACACCATTCTGAACCTCGGCATGAATGATCAGTCCGTGGCCGGGATGGCGGCCAAGACGGGGAACGAGCGGTTTGCCTACGACTGCTATCGCCGGTTTATTCAGATGTTCGGCGAGGTCGCGCTCGAGATCCATATGGAGAAGTTCAACCATATTTTCGACGCGCAGAAGACGAAGCGGAAGGTGAAGCTGGACACCGGCCTGAACGCGGAAGATTTGAAGCTGGTGGTGGCCGAGTATAAGAAGCTGGTGCAGAAGGAGACGGGCAAGCCGTTTCCGCAGGATCCGCTGGTGCAGTTGAAGATGTCGCGCGATGCGGTGTTCCGCAGCTGGTGGAACGATAAGGCGATCTACTACCGCAAGATGGAGAAGATTCCGGATTCGATCGGTACCGCGGCCAACGTGCAGGCGATGGTGTTCGGCAACCTGGGCGAGACGTCGGGCACGGGCGTGGGCTTCACGCGCGACCCGGGCAACGGCGACAAGGTGTTTTATGGCGAGTTCCTGATCAACGCGCAGGGCGAGGACGTGGTGGCGGGTATTCGGACGCCGTCGCCGATTGCCGAGCTGGAGCATGTGATGCCGGCGGTGTATCAGCAGCTGTTTGAGACCACGCAGAAGCTGGAACAGCAGTACCGCGACATGCAGGACTTCGAGTTCACGATCGAAGAGGGCAAGCTGTACATGCTGCAGACCCGCAACGGCAAGCGTACGGGCCCGGCGGCGGTGAAGTTGGCGGTGGAGATGTGCGAAGAGGGCCTGATTTCGAAGGAAGAGGCCGTTTTGCGCGTGGCGCCGAATCAGCTGGATCAGCTGCTGCACCCGGTGTTTGACGCGGCGACGCTGAAGACGCTGCCGGTGTTGACGACGGGTATTGCGGCGAGCCCCGGCGCGGCCGTGGGCCGGATTGCGTTCTCGGCCGAGGCGGCCGTGGAAGCCGCGAAGAAGTCGCCGGTGATCCTGGTGCGGAAAGAGACGACCCCGAACGATATTGCCGGCATGGACGCGGCGAAGGGCATTCTGACCGCGATTGGCGGGAAGAGCTCGCATGCGGCCGTGGTGGCGCGTGGCATGGGCCGGCCTTGTATTGTGGGCGCGGGCGACCTGGTGATTGACGAGCACAAGGGTACGGCCGTGGTGAAGTCGGGCGGCAAGTCGGTTGCGTTGAAGGCGGGCGACTGGATTTCGATTGACGGCACGACGGGCAAGGTATACGCCGGGCAGGCCAAGACGAACGAGCCGGACCCGAATTCGGGTGAGTTCGGCAAGTTCATGGGGTGGGTGGACGAGTTCCGCGGCAGCTTTGGCGTGCGGGCGAACGCCGACATTCCGCGGGACGCGAAAGTGGCCCGGGCGTTTGGCGCCGAGGGCATTGGGCTGTGCCGTACCGAGCACATGTTCTTTGCCGAAGAGCGGCTGCCGATTGTGCAGGAGATGATTCTGGCCCGGGATGAGAAGGCGCGGAAGGCGGCATTGAAGAAGCTGTTGCCGATGCAGCGCAGCGACTTTGAGGGTCTGTTCAAGGCGATGAACGGCTTCCCGGTGGTGATCCGGACGCTGGACCCGCCGCTGCACGAGTTTCTGCCGAAGCGGGAGCATCTGATGGTGGATATCGCCAAGCTGCCGCACGCGGATGCCAAGGCCAAGAAGGAGATGTCGAAGGCTTACGGCATTCCGGTGCCGGAGCTGAAGAAGAAGCTGCCCGAGCTGCTCGAGCGCGTTGAGGAGCTGCACGAGTTCAACCCGATGCTGGGTCACCGTGGCTGCCGTCTGGGGATCACCTATCCGGAGATCACCGAGATGCAGGTGCGGGCCATTTTCGAAGCGGCCGCCAAGGTTGCCAAGAAGGGCATGAAGGTTGTGCCGGAGGTAATGATTCCGCTGATTGGTTCCGTGAAGGAGCTTGAGCACCAGAAGGCGATTGCCACGCGGATTGCCAAGGAGGTGTTTGAGAAGGCCGGCGTGCCGGATCAGCATTACATGATCGGCACGATGATTGAGATTCCGCGGGCGGCGCTGACGGCGGATGAGGTGGCCAAAGAGGCTGAGTTCTTCAGCTTCGGCACGAATGACCTGACGCAGACGACGATGGGTCTTTCCCGCGACGATTATACGAAGTTCTCGAAGCATTACGAGGACCTGAAGATTTTCGCGGCGGATCCGTTCGGGGTGCTCGACCAGACGGGCGTTGGCAAGTTGATTGACCTGGCAGTGAAGGCGGGCCGTCAGACCCGTCCGGACCTGGAGGTTGGCATTTGCGGCGAACACGGCGGCGAGCCGAGCTCGGTGGAGTTTTGCGTGAAGGTGGGCATGAACTACGTGTCGTGCTCGCCGTACCGGGTGCCGATTGCCCGTTTGGCGGCGGCGCAAGCCGTGATTGCGAGCAAGGGCGGCAATAGCGCCGAATCGAACCGCACGAAGTAAGCGGCGCGTTCCGCGAACAGGCAGGTCTGAGAACGGCCGCTGGCGAAAGCTGGCGGCCGTTTTTAGGTTCTGTGGGGTTCTCTTGGGTTCCAGTTGGGTTCTGTTTGGGTTCTGTGGGGATCGGTTTTTGAAAGAACCGAACCTGTAAGTTCTTTCTTTTGAGATGCTTCTCGGGTTCTTCCTCACGCGCGCGTGACGCGTGCGTGAGGCGCGCACGCGCGGTATATTGATAGGGCCCGGCGGGATTCGATGCCCCGCCGGGCCGTGCCCGTTGCGCCAACGGGAAGCATTGCGTTTTGGAGAGATGAGTTTTATCTGGGGCATGGGAATGATCCTCCGGGACGCCTTCAGGTTGGCAGGCGGAGGAGGGGAATCCGGGCGGGGCTAGCGGGGGAGGCCCGTGGTTATTGGGGAGAAATTTTCTGATGGATGGTGAAGACCGATTCCGCGGCGTCGGAAAACGGCATAGCAGGGCGTGTGGCCGTGGCGTCTGGAGGTGTTACCGCGGCCGCGGGAGGGCTTGCCAAGTGGGATAGGCGGGGGAGGGCAGGGCGGTGGCCCGGGGCTCGATGCCCCGGGACGCCGCGGAGGGGCGGGTAAGGCCCGCGGGGTAGGCGTGAAGGGTGGTCAGCTTTTTTCCTTGCGCTTCCCTTGCGGCGGCGTTTGTTACCTTGTCGAAATCGCCGATCCCTTCGCCAGTGCCTACTGGGAGGTGATCGTCATCTGCAACGCCGGCGCCGCGCGCCAAGGGGCGCCGGCAACGACGATGGACTTTGACTCTCTTTACCGGCGCTTTGCTACCAACGAAACCATACTGAGGAAAGTCACGCAGATCCTTGGCGGCCATCTGGCAGTGCGAGGAAGGTCCACGACGGTGTTGTGGGCAGCCCGCCTGCGACAACGATGGCTCAGGGCGGATGGCGGCACATGGAAACCGAGCCGGGTGGAGCTGGCCGCCGGTAGCGTCAGTTTGGGGACGAGGACGCAGCACAGGGACATCTGCATTCCCGAGGCCGCTCTGCGGAGGGCGGGGGCGGGGGGCGATAGTTGGCGAGGTGGTGTTTCGCCTTGGGACGGGGTTGAAATCGAGTTCGGTAGCCGCGAGTTCGGCGGCGAACGCGGAGATGGCGCTGGGTCTGGCTTGCCGTACCTGGGCTTTGAGCCAGCGATTGCTCGCTTCGCGCGCGAGGGTGGCGGCGGGCAATTGAAGGCTATCCGTCTCGGCTCTGAGCGGGGTGTCCGTGGGGTCTGGTAGCGGAAGATGGAGGTTTTTGAAGATGGAGGTTTTTCAGGGTCTGCCTCCGGACTAAGGTGCCATAAGATGATGGCATCATCGTGTGGCGGGAGACAATGCCCTGTTTGCGCAGCGAATCTTACCGCACCCGATGCGGGCGGAGCGTTGCCGCGGTCCTCCGCGTAGACGTCTGCCGGTCTATTCCGTCCAGCGTCCTATCGGTTCGCGCTCCCGGTTCGCGCTCCCGGTTCGCGCCCTGGGAACACCGACGATTTTCTGGGAAGTCGGCCCGTACCCTGCGCAATCATCCGCAAGCAACTGGGTGTTTGTTACTCACTTGCGGGGCTGTGCTCGAAATCGGGAGCGCCTTTGCTGCTCGCACGGTGATTCGGGGTCGACTGCGGTTTGGCCCCCAACCTGCGGTACCAAAGGTTGGGACGAAACCCTTTTCCCTGAAGGAGGCAGCTCATGCTTTGGACGATCTTCTTGATCTTGCTGGTCTTGTGGGCGCTTGGTTTGGCGACGGCATATACGATGGGTGGACTGATCCACCTATTACTCGTGGTGGCGCTAGTCGTCGTTCTCATCCAGGTAATCCAAGGTCGCAGGGTAGTTTAACGATGGAGGGCGGAAAGGTCCACGTCCTTACGGCGCGGAGCATCCGACAAGGGACTGTACCCAAGGCCGAACAAATAAGCCCACGCCGGAAAACGTGGGAGAAAAGGAAGTAATCAGATGAGATTCAAAACAGTAACGACAGTGTGTTGTTTGGCGCTGTTGGGAGCTTTTGTGGCCCCGACGGCAAATGGCGATGATTGGAACAGAAAGACCACCATGACCTTTAGTGCCCCGGTGGAAATCCCAGGCGTTCACCTCAAAGGCTGGGGGGTGTTGCCTGCTGGCACGTATGTGTTTAAGGTCTTGGATTCGCAATCCAACCGCCACATAGTCCAAATCTTCAGCAAAGACGAGAGAACGATCTACGCGACGATTCTAGCCATCCCGAATGTACGTCTCACCTCGACAGACAAGACTGTTATCACCTTCCGGGAGCGGCCGGCAGGCCAGCCGCAGGCCCTTCGGGCCTGGTTCTATCCAGGCCGCACTTGGGGCGAGGAGTTCGTGTATCCAAAGGCTCGAGCATTTGAGCTGGCAAAGGCCACGAATGAGCCGGTCCTGTTTATGGCAGCCGAGATCCCCAGTGAGGTGACCGAGCCGATCAAGCCTGCTGCCCAACCGGTTCAGGCAAATGCTGAGCCGGTGGCGAGGGAACTGACAGAAGCCCCTGTCCAGGCCGTTACGCCTGCCGGGCAAGAGGTGCAACTCGCGCAGGTAGTAACGCCACCGCCCGCCTCGGAGACACGAGAGACGCCCGCCCCAGCCACCATGCAAGCGGAGAACAAACTCCCCGCCACGGCGAGCCCACTGCCGCTTGTCGGGCTGCTGGGCGTGATGGCTCTTGGCGCCGCCTTTACGATCGGAATTGCCGCCAAGCTCTTCGCGTAGCGGGCGCCAACAATGCTGTCGTGCGGCGCGCCGGTTTCCCGGTCCGCCGCACGATCAGAACGAGCGCAATCAGAATGAGCCCAGAGTGACGATTCCACAGGAGGCTTGGAGAGTCAGCGACTGACTTAGCGCGACTGTGCCGTCGGAACTCCAATGAGAATGAAGTAGCAAGTCGAGGATCGTGATGATCAGCATAAAGGGCTGCGGCCTCAAACGGGTGATGAATGGCAGGCTCGCGCTCTGGATAGGGATTGCTCTCGCGCTGAACGTCCTATCGCAGGGATGGGCCCAGGAATCGGGCCAACCGCAGAAGCCATTCGAGATTGCGGTGGACGTAAACCTGGTTCTGCTCCACGCCACAGTGAGCGATCGAAAAGGAAACCCGGTCGTCGATCTGGCCTCGCAGGCTTTTGAGGTTTACGAGGAGGGTACCCGGCAGACTATCCGGCTGTTCCGTCGCGAGGATGTTCCGGTGACGGTAGGACTCGTGGTCGACCACAGCGGTAGCATGCGCCGCAAGCTCAACGATGTGATTGGCGCCGCCCGCACCTTCGTTCGGCTCAGTAATCGGGAGGACGAGATGTTCGTCATCAACTTCAATGAGCGGGTTACGCTGGGCTTGGCGGACCCTACTGCCTTCACGAATGATTCCGGGGAGCTTGAGTCCGCCATCCTGCAGGCGCCAACCACCGGACAGACGGCTCTTTACGACGCAGTGATCGCGGGATTGAAGAGGCTTGCGGTGGGCCACCGCGCCAAGAAGGTACTCATCGTAATCAGCGATGGTGGCGACAATGCCAGCACCCGCGGCTTGTCCGACGTTTTGCAGCTGGCCGGGCAATCCAACGCTCTCATCTATACAATCGGCACCTTCGATGACCAGGATCCGGATCGCAACCCGGACGTCCTGCGGCGTTTGTCTCGGGCAACAGGCGGCCAGGCATTCTTTCCGCGCCGACTCAGTGAAGTCGTACCGATCTGCGAGCACATCGCCCGGGACATTCGCACACAATACACCATTGGATACACACCGGCCAGCGGAGCGAACCCCGGGACCTATCGGAGTGTGCGGGTGGCCGCCAGACGGGCTGGACGGGGCCGGCTGGTCGTACGCACGCGGGCCGGGTATATCGCCGCCGGGGATTCCGAACCCACCCAACGCGAGGACGCGCGGTGAAAGCCGTAGCTTGTCAAACGTCGCTCAGGGAGGTGTTGCGGTGGGCGCGAGGTACGCTGCTTGCGGTGGGCGTCGCGATGATCGCTTATTGTGGGCTTTCCTGGATCGACGCCTCAAGTTTCCAGCAACGGGCTCGGGATGAAATGAATTACCGGCTCCATGCCGCGTCAACGGCACCGCGTGGCGCCCGACTCGCTTCATCCGATGCGGCCGACGCGATGGCACCTGGTGAGGTAATCGGCAGTATCGAGATCCCCCGGCTCGGGTTGTTGGCGGCTATTGCGGAGGGAACCGACACGACCACTCTCCGGCGTGCAGTCGGCCACATTCGCGGGACAGGGCTACCGGGACACGCTGAGAACGTTGGGCTGGCCGGGCACCGCGACACTTTCTTTCGGCCGCTGAAAGATGTTCGTCAGAACGACATCATCACGCTGACGACGTTAGGCGGTAAGTTTAACTACCGAGTCGTGTCTACCCGAGTCGTGGTTCCCACCGAAACGTCCGTATTGGATTCTGGTGGCACGGAGAGTCTGACGCTTGTCACGTGCCATCCGTTCTTCTACGTTGGCTCCGCACCTGATCGATTCATCGTCAAAGCGGAAAGGATCGACTAAAGCAGATTGACCCCAACGTATTGAATAAAACCAAGGCTCCCGGCGTTTCGTGGGAACCCCCTTCTTGAAACCAAGCTGCAAGGTTCGGCTTGCCTGCTGATATGGACACGATGGGATCAGGCCTAGACACTGGCAGCGTGTTGTTCCTTGCCGAAATTCCGGCTTGTCGTTTCCAATGGCGTTCTGTCGGCATCGCCGAACGATGCAAGCAGTTGGCACTGTTAGCCCGCTTCTCTCACAAACCCATCGTTTGAGCGCCCGTTTGGACCCCGGCGGGGGCGGTCCGGGGCGTTTTTAGCGCTTTTCCCCGGCTCGCCCCTGGCGAAGGCGAAGCTTTGGCGATTCCAGGCCGCTCCGTTGCCAAGGCGGAGGTGTGGGGGGACAAGGAGAATCCGCGGTTTTTTGTGGTACGAAGTGACATCGTTGCGAGGGCGTCGGTGGGGCCGGCGGAGGCTGTACGAGGACTTGTATTGCGCGCGGGGGGAGATGGGAAACCGGATCAAGGAGCAGTTATCGCTGTTTGTGGACCGGATGAGTGCGGAGACGATGCGGGCTAACCAGGTGCAGTTGTACTTGTCTAGCGCGGTGTATGTAGCGCTGAGTGCGTTGCGGCGGATGGGGTTGGCGAAGGCGGAGTTGGCGCGGGCGCAGGCGACGATGATCCGGCTGCGGTTGTTGCAGATTGGTGCGCAGGTGCGGCTGACGGCGCGTCGGGTGTGGGTGCAGATGGCGGGGAGCTTTCCGCTGCAGGGTTTGCACTGGCGAGTAGCGAACCAACTGCGCTGCCGAGAGGCGGCGGAGCGAGACAGGATTGAGTCCGGCAGATCGACCAAGGGGGCAGTGTCTGCGCTGTTGGCGGGGGGCGCACGTCCGCAGCGGGCCCGGAGCGCCCCGCCTTGGCGATGGAGCGGCCTGGAATCGCCCGAAGCTTCGTCTACGCGAGGGACTAGCTGGGAAAAAGCGTCAAAACCGGCTCGGACCGCCCCCGCCGGGGTCCAAACGGGCGCTCAAACGATGGGTTTGTGAGAAAAGCGGGCTAGTTGCTGCAGCGGTTGATACCCTCGCTGTCGAAACCGCTGATCCCGGCAACGGCTGAGGTTGAGTTCGTCTTCCACCCACTGTCCGCCTGCCACAGAGTGGCATGTGGGATCGAGGGTAGCCTGACCAAACAGCAATGGGGGAGAAGCTTGCTGTGTCATCCTGCTGATGAGTGTATCTCATTGAATCGAAGAACCTAATGTCTGCCAACGACGCGTCCCCTCCCATGGTCACTCCCATGGTCCAGCCGCCCGATCGGGGGCTTTGGAATGGTGGGTAATCGAAAGGTTGCTCACACGCTTCCGTTCCTTCACAGCGCAGTTCTGCCTCCGTAAAGTCGCGAAGCTGGGCTGTTTTGCCTGGAAAAAAGAACCGCCACAGGCAACATCGTAATCTGGCGCGGCTTCTGAAAGCTGAAGGCTCTCCATGCCAGCTTCCTGGCATTTCCCTAAATTGTGGGTAATTGGAAGCACGGGCGAGCGCTTCCGGTAGTGGCACCCGCGCGGTATCATCTAAGGGTGACTGCAAACGAGTTGGGGGGCTTGTATTGCCGTGAGGAGCTGGTGGATATGCTCGGGGCCGTGGGAGAGAATGTCGCGGTGAACCGGTCGGTCCTGTTTTATTCACCGAAGAATGTCTTTCTCGGTGACAACGTGCGAATCGATGGATTCTGTATTCTAAGCGCGGGTTCGGATGGGATTGTGCTCGATGAGCACGTGCATCTGTCGGCCTATTGTTTTCTGGTCGGCGCGCGTGGCAGGATCCATCTGCAGGCATACTCCGGTATGGCGTCTCGCAGTACTCTCTACACGGCCACCGACGATTTCCGGGAAGGGTACCTGACGGGCCCGACCGTTCCGGCGAAGTACCGCAAGGTTCGAGGCGGGGACATCATACTGGGCCGGCACGGATTGATCGGCGCCGGCAGCATCGTTTTGCCTGGTGTCACGATCGGCGAGGGAGCCGCGGTGGGCGCGTTGAGTCTCGTCCGGAAGGATGTACCCGCCTTCGCCCTCGTGGCTGGCAATCCGCTGCGCACACTGGGCCGCCGCAATGGAGACCGTTTGCAACAACTGGAAAACGAGCTGGCCGCCGAAAGACGGGCGGCGCAAAAGGCCTAACTTCAATACTGTTCACTTAATGGCTTCTGATCCGAATCGGTGGCACGATACCCTACGTTGGCTGCCGCTTGCGAGGGCGCAACGGGTAATTGTTCATTTTCGCTTTACGCCGCGCAGGTTGATCCTATTGCGCCTCGACACGCAGCGTTGTGGCAGGATTTCCCCCAGGATTGCCTTATGAAGGGTTTTTCTCAGCGTATGCGCACGGCCAACCCCAGCCTGGCGCGAAACCCCGTTTCGGTCTAGGCCACTTCCAGATCCTCGGCGCTCACCCAAAGTTGACCACTTCTGCTCGGATAGAGTTGACCACGTCGAAAACACCCGTTGCCACGTGGCACGGCACGGCGAGCGTCGGTTCATCACCCCCGCCGCAGGGGTGCGCGGGGGCGCTCTCATCCGCGCGGCGCGGCCGCGCGCCACGAGACCTCACTCGGCGCAGATATCGCGGAATCCGGTCCTGACTGGTGGTCAACTTTTGGTGAGCAGGGGTGGGTCATTTCTCGCGAGCGCCGAAGTTCCAGATCGTGGAACGCGTGCGCCTCCAGTTCCGCGCCGAAATGTATAACCTGTTCAACACGCCGCAGTTCGCGCGTCCGAACGGTTCTTTAAATACGGGCGGCAGCTTCCTGCCGGCCCGCAACGCATCCGGCGGGATCGACTATCCGAGCCAGGCCAACCAGGTCCGCGGCGTGGGCGCGATCACCGGCTTGGTCTCGCCCATGCGGCAGATCCAGTTCGGACTTAAGCTGCTCTGGTAGTTTGACCAAACACCAACAAAAAGGCCGCCCTTCGGGGCGGCCTTTTTCATTTCGAATTCGCGTTGACGAGAGCCACGCCCCACCCCTCATCCCAATTCAGACTCACATGGGAAGCAGCCGGATCGCTCTGCAGATGGAGCAGGCTACGGTAGTGTTTGACGTGATTCACGTCATCGATCCAGACGATGAAGGGTAACTCGCCCATCAACCGGCGGACCGTCTGGTATTCCAACAGGCCCACGCCTCCCGCCGAATCCAGGCAGAATAGGGGCCGGCGGTGGGCGAAGGACGGGACCCACGTATGGAGCAACCGGTCTGGTGGCGAAAGCGATGGATCCCCGCCGAGCGCGCCTTCCAGTTCGCGGAGATACCCGGAGACCGGATCCGGAAGGAAGTCAATATAGATATCCGGATCCTGGCCGCGTTCCAACAGCAGTGGATCGGATTGAATGAACTCGATTGACTCCGCCTTGTCCACGCTCAGCCCCCATAGACATTCCACCTGGGGGAAGATCGCCAGATTCCGGCGGGACTCTTCAAATAGCTTCCGGGAGATCTCCATGGTGTAAATGCGGGGGATGCGGCAGGCAGCCGCGATCTCGACGAGAATGCGCGTGGAGCCAAGACCGCGGTGCGTGCCGCACTCAATACATACTTCGGGCTGAAGCAGACCGGCAAGTTCAATCAGGCGCTCACGGAGACTGCTGGAATCGTGGACTTGGATGCGAACGGCAGGTTTCATCGAGGATTCCACGTTATAGCTTTAGCCAGCATGTTAACGGTCATCAGAAAACGTAGAAATTTGAGCATCTGCCCGAGGCCGCGCATGCCGGGGTTTTAATCTTCGCTGGGGCAGCGGATAGAAGGGATCATGCCAGCTGCTGGTGCGGCCGCAGACGGAGCACCGGGATAGGCGTTCTGCCCCATTCGACGCCGGGCAAGTGATTGGGAGGGTAGCTTGATGCGTCACGCGCGGCTCGGAGGAACGGTGCCGGTGCAGAGATTGTCGCTGACGGTGAGCTTCCCTTCCTGCGTCTGACGCTTGATAACGCCGCCCGGCGGCGGCCACTTGTGCGCGACGAGCGCGCTGTCGGCAAGCAGACCCACAATAGCGTTGGCCGCGATCACAACACGGGCAAAGTGTAAACAGGGCGTTGCATTC
>JAPKZB010000087.1 GCA_026393985.1 Acidobacteriota bacterium | reverse complement strand
CTTCCGGACCCTGCGCCGGGATATCCCGCTCGTGCCGCCGGAACCGGTCAGCGTCGCCCGCGAAATGCGGCCCGACCAGTCCGAACTTCCCTCGACCATGATGGTCGACCAAGCCATCCAGCATGCCGCCCGCGTCCAGAGCGAACCCAGCTATCGGGCCCCCGAATGGGTCGACACACTGCTGAATAACAAGGAGTTAGTCGAAATCATCGCTCGCCGCGACAATCGCAAAACAATCGACGGCCGCCTCGAAATTCCGCGGCTGCCGCGGGCGGCCTGAAGCGATGTCGCTCCTGGAATGGATGCCCCGATGGTGCCTGTCGGCCAAGCCGGAGGCCCATCCGCCCGGTCCGCCAGCCCGGGACCCGGCGCCCGACCCGCCGGCGCCGCTCAAACCCTCCGAATGGGCCGCCCGGCGCTGCAACTTCCTTCCGGATCCCCAACAAGCCGCCATCCTCGATTGCGCCGACCCCCGGGTCATCTTGTTAACCGCCCGCCAGGTCGGCAAAAGCACCATCGCGGCCCTGCGCGCACTCTATATCGCAGTCCATCAACCCAAATCGCTCATCTTCATGGTCGCGCCCATCCATACCCAGGCCGGCGAAATTCTCCAGAAACTCAAGGAATTCGCCGCGGAGCTGGACTTTCCCCTCCGGGGCGACGGCAACAATCCTCGCTCGTTGCAACTGCCCAACGGCTCCCGCATCGTCGCCCGTTCGGCGGTCGCGCGCTCCGTCCGCGGCTTCTCGAAAGCCTCGCTCATCATCATCGACGAAGCCGCCTTTGTCCACGGCGCGGCTTACCGGGCCCTGTCGCCCATTCTGGCCGTCTCGCAGGGCCACTTATGGGTGCTGTCCACCCCCTATGGCCGCAACAACCTATTCGCCGAAATCTGGCACGATCACCAAGCCGATTGGACCCGCTTTGCCATCCGCGCCACGGACTGTCCCCGGCTAACCCCCGACTTTCTGGCCTCCGAACTCCGCTTGCACGGCGAACTCTCGTACGCCCAGGAGTATGATTGCCGCTTCATCAGCCACGGCCTCCAGTTGCTGACCCGCGAACAGGTAGCCGCCGCGCTCATCGACCACGCGCCCGTTCCCGTCCTCGGCTTATGGGAGAAGACCGAGCGCTACTACGGCCTCGACCTCGGCAAGCGGCAGGATCATACCGCCTTAGTCGTCCTCGAACTCACCTGGCAATACGGCGTCAAGGACCCGGCCACGCAGCGAACCCCCATGCACCCGACGCTGACCGTCCGCTACGCCCCGCGCTTGGCCCTCGATACGGAACTCGTCAGCATCCCCGGCTTTGTGCGCGCTGCGACCCAGCGCTTTGACGGCGAATTCGGCCGGCCAAAAGTGCCGCAGACCCTGCTCGTGGACGCCACGGGCAACGGCCACGCCGTCATCGAACTACTCCGGCGCGAGCGGCACGGTCTCCGGCTGCTGCCGGTCTGTATCTCGAGCGGCCGGACAGCCAAGCACCTCAAGGACAGCTACCTGAGCATCCCCCGTAGCGATCTGTTGACCCGTCTGAAGCTCTTGTTTGAGCGGGGGCAGCTCAAGCTGGAGCGCTGTGCCCCGGGCCTGGAGATCCTGGAGCGCGAGCTCCTGCACTTTGAAACCGCCGGCCACCAATCCGAGCACGACGACCTCGTCATGGCCCTGGGCCTCGCCGCCTGGCAGGCCACCACCGACCATCCCAGCCTGTTGGGACTCCCCGAATCGGCCGGACCGTTACCCCAAAGCCGCCTCATTTAGCCAGGACCCGCCAAACCAGCGGCCCATCCTCTACCCGCCAACCCCCACATCCGCACCCCCACCGGCCAACGTGCCTCCTATCCGGCCACCAGGGAATGGCCCGATAATAGAAGGGTGCAAGCGGTCCGAATCGGCGACAAACGAGTGTGGGTGGAACAGGCGAGCCGCCCGCGGCGCCCCCGCGGATTCGCCCGGATCCGCATGACCATGGCCGGCATCTGCAACACGGACCTGGAGCTCCTGCGCGGCTATTACAGCTTCGCCGGCCGGCCGGGCCATGAGTTCGTCGGCGTGGTCGAAGAGGCCGACTCCGCGCACTGGCTCGGCCAGCGCGTCGTCGGCGAGATCAACCTGGCCTGCGGAAAGTGCGACTGGTGCGCGCGAGGCCTCGGAAGACACTGTCCGGCGCGGACCGTCCTCGGGATCGTCAAACATCCGGGAGCCTTCGCCGAATGGCTCACCCTGCCCGAAGAAAACCTCCTCGCCGTCCCCGCCCAGGTGCCCGACGAAGAGGCCGTGTTTTGCGAGCCCATCGCGGCCGCTTGCGAGATCCAGGAGCAGTTGGGCCGCCTGCGGGGCGAACGCGTCGCCGTCCTGGGCGATGGCAAACTGGGCCTCCTCATCGCCCAGGTGCTGCACCTCGGTGGCGCCCGCGTCCATCTGTTCGGGCGGCATTCCGCCAAGATGGCCATTGCCGCGCAGTTGGGGGTGCAGGTCGGAGGAGATGGCGAGTTCGACGTCGCCGTGGACGCCACCGGGTCGCCGGCCGGACTGGCAACCGCCGTCAGCATGACCCGCCCTCGCGGCCGCGTCGTCATGAAATCCACCGTGGCCGAACCGGTCAGCCTCGACATGGCTCCCGTGATCGTCAAAGAGATCAGCCTCGTCGGGTCGCGCTGCGGACGGTTTGCCCCGGCCATGCGCCTGCTCGCAGCCCGAAAACTGCTGCTGCAGCCCATGATCGCCGACCGGTTTCCGCTGCGGGAGGCCGAACAGGCCTTCGCGCGGGCCGGGGAAAAGGGCTGCCTGAAGGTGCTGCTCACGCCTTGACCGGTTGCGTTACCAACCAACTGTGCCTATAATGAAAAATTGGACAGGGTGTGCGTTCGTGCGCCTATGCCTACAGGAATCTAAAAGACAATGCCGAAGCGTACATTTCAGCCCAACAATCGCAAGCGTGCCAAAGTGCATGGCTTCCGCGAGCGCATGAAAACCAAGAATGGCCGTGCCGTACTGGCTCGCCGCCGCGCGCGGGGCCGTTGGAAGCTCACCGTCAGTGACGAGCCCGCCGTCCGCGCCGCCAAGTAACGGTTCCCTCCCTGCCCATCGCTTGCGGAAACCCGGCGACTTTCGCCGGGTTTATGATCAAGGGGTGCGGTATCCGAGTACCTATTTCGTGGCTTTCTGCTTGCGGCATCGTTGTGAGGAACCGGATTCGGCTGTCCGCGCAAGCGGACCACGCTTCGGAATCACCCTCCCTCGCGCAGTCGGCAAGGCGGTCGTCCGCAATAAGATCCGGCGTCGGTTGCGAGAATTGCTGCGTTCCCGTATCGACCGGGTCAGTGTGGACTGCGATATAGTGTTCAATCCACGCCGTTCCGTCTACGGTGCGGATTTTGCCGTGCTGGCGCGCGAACTGGATAAGGTACTGGCCCGATGCAGCGCGTGATCCACCCGCTCAGCACCGCCGCCGTCTGCCTCGCCGCTCTGCGTCTCTACAAGCTGGGCATCTCGCCCTGGCTCCCCTCGGCTTGCCGATTTCACCCTACCTGCTCCGTGTACATGATGGAGGCAATCTCCCGGTTCGGCGCCCTGCGCGGCATCGCGCTGGGCTTGCGCCGTTTAGGCCGTTGCCATCCGTTTTGCCCCGGTGGAGTTGATCCCGTTCCAGGACAATAACCGATATGGCTGATCCAAACCCCAAAAAAGAGCTCTCGATGGAGCAGCGGCTGCTGCTGGCTTTTGTCCTGATGGGGGTAGTGATCTTCGCCTCCCAGTATCTGCTTCCCAAGCCGCCGGTTCCGCCGCCAGCCAAGAAAGAAGCCCCGGCCCCCGCTAAGCCAGCCGCTTCGCCAGCGGCGACAAACTCTCCGGCCGCGCCAACAACGCCAGCAGCACCCAACACCCCGGCCGAAGCAACCCTCGCTACCCGCGAGGAGTTCCCCTTCATCGACACCAACCTGTACCGGATCCAGTTCGCCAACCGCGGCGCGGTCGTCCTCAGTTGGGTGCTGAAGAACTTCAAGGACAACACGGGTAGGCCGCTCGACCTGGTTTCGGCCGCCAATACGACGCTCATCGGGCTGCGCCCCTTCGCCTACGACGTGAAGGACCAGGGCGTGCCAACCGATCTCAACAAAGCCTTGTTCGCCATTGAAAAGGGCGCCGATGGGCGGTCGATCACCTTCACCTACTCCGACGGCAAGGTTTCGGCCCGCAAGCGCTTCCGCTTCGAGCCCAAGAGCTATCTGACCGCCGTCGAAAGCGATGTGACCGTCAACGGCGCGCCGCTTTCGCACCTGCTCCTCTGGCGCGGCGGCTTCGGCGACCAGAGCGTGGATAAGGCCTACGCGGCGCAGTTCTCGCTGCGGCAGGAGCCGAATGAAAACTATCCCACGACGCTCGAAAGCGCCGCCGGCGAAAGCGGTCCCGTGACCAACGCCGGCAACTACCGCTTTGCCGGACTGCAGGACGCCTACTTCGCCGCGCTGTTCCTGCCCAAAGCGGGTCAGACGATCGAGATCAAAACATTCACCGACAAGCTGCCCTACCCGGCCGGGTCGAAGGACTTTCTGCCGTTTGTCGGCGCCGGCGTCGGCGCGGCGGGACGGAACGAGTTTGGTCTCTACGTGGGCCCGAAAGATCTCGAACTCCTGAAGGCCACCGATCCGCGGCTCGAATCCGTGGTGGACTGGGGCTGGTTTGGCTGGATTGCGCGCCCGTTGTTTGCGATGCTGCGCTGGGTGCAGTCCTACACGGGCGGCAACTGGGGCTGGGCCATTGTGGCGGTAACGGTGCTGATCAATGTCGCGCTCGTCCCGCTCAAGCTCAGCAGCATGAAGAGCATGAAGAAGATGGCGCTGCTGCAGCCGCAGATTCAGGCCATCAACGATAAGTACAAAGGCGTCGGCCTCAAGGATCCGCGCGCCAACGACAAAAACACCGAAATCATGGATCTGTACAAGAAGAACAACGTAAACCCGGCCGGCGGCTGCGTGCCGCTGCTGCTCCAGTTTCCGTTCTTCATCGGCTTCTACAAAGTGCTTTCAGTGGCCACCGAGTTGCGAGGGGCCGAGTGGCTGTGGGTCACGGATCTGTCGCGGCCAGAAACAATTGCTCTGCGGATTCTGCCGCTGCTGATGCTCGGCTCGCAGATCTATCTGCAGAAGATGACGCCTTCCACCGGCGGCGACCCCGCCCAGCAGCGGATGATGATGTTCATGATGCCGGTAATGATGGCGTTTCTGTTCTGGAATGCCTCGAGCGGCCTGGTGTTATACTGGCTTACCGGAAACGTCGTCGGGATCGTCCAGCAGCTGTTTTTCAATCAGCTGACCCCGTCGACGGGAGTGACGGCGGCGCCGGCCGCCCCGAAAAAAAAGGGTAAGTAGCCAACGCCGATGAGTGAAGCAAAGAAGTACACGGTAGAGTCTTACGGTCCGCGCATCGAACAGTTTCTGGGCGATCTGGTGGCCAAGGCCGGCTTGGAACTCGGCTTCACCGTAACGCCCGGCGCGAGCCTGCACCCGGAGATCGAGAACCCGGATCTGATGGTAAAGTTCAGCGGCAAGGACGTCGACATGCTGCTTGAAAACCGGGCCGAGCTCATGCTGGCGCTCGAGCATCTAACGCTCGAGTTGCTCCGGGTGCCCTCCGACGAACATTCGCTGATCTGCTTCGACGCCAACGACTACCGGATCCTGCGGATGGAAGAACTGCGGCTCAGCGCCCTCGCCGCCGCGGAACGAGTAAAAAAAACTGGCGAACCATTTCGTTTTTCGCCAATGACTTCACGGGAACGGCGCATTGTGCACATGGCGCTGCGGAGCGAGACCGCGCTAACAAGCGAGAGCTTTGGCACGGGTCCAACCCGGCAGGTGGTGATCTACCTGGCGGGGCAGCCGAAGCCGAATATTCCGCTGCTGCCGCCGCCGCCGCCGCGGCGGCCGTTTGGCGCGCCTCCCACCGAGCGGAGCCGCGAGGAGCGGGGCGACCGGCGAGACCGGGGACCGCGCCGGGGACCGCGGCCGCGCCGCGACGAGTAGCGGGGCGGAAGTGGAGACGATTGTTGCCCTGGCTACGCCTCCGGGGCGGGGCGGCATCGGAGTAGTCCGTTTGTCAGGCAGCGATGCCCGGCCGATTGCCGAGCGGGTGCTCGGCGCGGCGTTGGGTCCGGCGCGGGTGGCAACGCTGCGGAAACTGTTAGACCCGGTGTTAGTTACCTACTTCGTTGCGCCGCACTCGTACACGGGCGAGGATGTGGTGGAGATCTCCTGTCACGGGGCGCCGGTGATTCTGGGCCACACGGTGGAGCGGTGCGTGGCGGCGGGGGCGCGGCTGGCGCGGCCGGGGGAGTTTACGCTGCGGGCGATGATGCACGGCCGCCTCGACCTGCCACAGGCCGAGGCGGTGCGGGACCTGATTCACGCCGAGACGCTTTACCAAGCGCGGGTGGCGGCGCGGCAGGTGGAGGGATCGGTGGCGCGGGTGGTGCGGCCGGTGAAGGAGCAGTTACTCGAACTGATCGCGCTGCTCGAGGCCGGCATCGACTTTGCCGAGGACGATGTGAGCGTGGCGCCAGCGGCCGAGATTTTGCGGCGCCTGGAGCCGATCGCCTGCGAAACCGACCGCCTGGCGCGGAGTTTTGCCTACGGGCGGCTGGTACAGGGCGGGGTGACGCTGGCCATTGTCGGACGGCCAAACGTGGGAAAGAGTTCGTTGTTCAACCGGCTGCTCGAACAGGAGCGGGCGATTGTGACTGAAATTCCGGGCACGACGCGGGATCTGGTGGCGGAGACGGCGAGTCTGGGCGGGATTCCGGTGCGGTTCGTGGATACCGCCGGCATCCGGAAGGGGCAGGACCGCGTGGAGGTGCTCGGGATCGAGCGGAGCCTGCAGGCGATGGCGGATGCCGACCTGACGATGGTGGTGCTCGACGGGAGCGTGGCGCTGACGGCGGACGATGAGCAGATTCTCGAGCGGGCGGCGCGGCAGGGGCGGCATCTAGTGGTGCTGAACAAGGCCGACCTGGAGCCGGGCACCGAGCAGGAGGGCCTGCGGGTTTCGGCGCAAACCGGCCTGGGCGTGGAGGAGGTGCGGGAGGCGATTCTGACGGCGATTGGCCACGCTGCCGCCAATGAGTTGGAGGCACCCTTTATCACTTCGCTACGGCAGGCCGAACTACTCCGCACAACGGCGGAGGCGCTGGGGCGGGCGCGGGAGGCAACCAGCAACGGGGTGCCCCACGAGATGCTGCTGCTCGACCTCTACGAGGCGCTCTGGGCGCTCGACGCCGTGACGGGAGCGACCACCGCGGATGACATCCTCAACCGGATCTTTTCGACGTTCTGTATCGGGAAGTGAGCTATTCCGCGGCGGCAGCAGCAGCGGGGGCGGCCTTTTTGCGCGCGGCGCGCTTCTTTTCCGGCGGAGGGGTCCGGTTCGATTTGGTCAGGTTCGGCAGGACGATCGAGAGGACGAACTTTTTTTCGCCACTATCGTCGAACTTGATGGTGATGTGATCTTCGGTACACAGGACCACGCTGCCGAGGCCGAATTTGGGATGTTCTACTTGTGCGCCAGTAGCGAATGCGGGTTTTGCGGCCATATCGATGAACTCCTAAACGCTATGATAACACGGGGTTTTGAAACGAACGGAGTCCGGGGAGCGTCGAGGGAATTATGAGATTGCTGCTGCTTTTGGCCGCCAGTGCCGCTGCTTTTGCCGAGGAACGCTACGCCGTGGTTCTCGAGGAGCCTCCGGTTGCGGTGGCGAGGGCCGGAAGAAGCCGGGTGCTCGAAGCCCAGAACGGCCTGCGCCGGAACTTCAGCCGGATAAAGGTCCGGGAGATGGGGGCGACCGAGACGCTCGTCAACGCCGTATTCCTCGAGGCCAGCGAGGAGCAGGCCGCGGAGCTGCGGGGGTTGCCCGGGGTGAAGTATGTCCAGCGGCTGCGGCGCTACAAGCGCCTGGACCAGCCGGCGGCGGACTTGGCGCGGGTGCCGGCGGCGTGGGCGATCGCCGGCGGGGAGACCAGTGCGGGGGCGGGGGTGAAGATCGGGATCATCGACTCGGGGATCGACCACACCCATCCGACGTTGCAGGACCCGGGGCTGACGATGCCGGTGGGATACCCGAAGTGCTCCGGCGCGGCGTGCAACTTCACGAGCACGAAGGTGATTGCGGCGCGGAGTTTTGTCGAGTTGCTCGTTTACAGCTACCCGGATGATACGCGGCCGGATGATTTGACGCCGCGGGACCGGGTGGGCCACGGGACGGCGGCGGCGATGCTGGCGGCGGGAAGAGCGATGCAGGGGCCGGGTGGGCGGGTGACGGGGGTGGCGCCGAAGGCCTACCTGGGCAACTACAAGGTCTTTGGTTCGCCGGGCATCAATGACTTTTCAGACGATTTCACGGTTTTGCGGGCCATGGAAGCGGCGCTCGCCGATGGGATGGACATTGTTTCGCTGAGTTTGGGGCAGGCAGCGGTGTGGAGTCCGAACGACCGGGGATCGATTTGCGGCAAGCAGGGGCAGGCGGCGTGCGATTTGCAGGTGGAGGCGGTGGAGAACGCGACGCGGGCCGGGATGACGGTGGTGGTGAGTGCGGGCAACGATGGCGACATCGGTGCGCAGGTGCCGGCGCGGAACACGATTGCCTCGCCGGGCAGCGCGCCTTCGGCGATTACGGTGGGGGCGACGACCAATAGCCGGGTGCTGCTGCAGACGGTGCGGGTGGAGAACGGGCCCGCGAATCTGCGGCAGATTGACGCGCGGTTGGGCAACGGGGCGCAGACGTTCGGGGCGGGTCCGGAGCCGGTGACGGACGTGGCGACGCTCGATACGACGGGGGTGGGGTGCAGCGGGCTGGGCGCCGGGGCTTTAACGAATGCCGTGGCGCTGGTGGTGCGTGGCGAGTGCTCCTTCTTACAGAAACTGACGAACGCGCAGCGGGCGGGCGCGGTGGGGGTGATTGTCTATCAGCAGAGCAGCAACGCGGTGTTTGTGGCTACCGGCTTAGAGGGCACGACGATTCCGCTGGCGATGATCGGCAACCGGGACGGCTTGCGATTGAAGGAGTACGTGGCGGCCAACCGGGGGGCGCGGGTGAGTTTTGACGCCGCGCTGCGGGCGGTGGAGGCGACGGCGGACGATACGGCGATTTTCAGTTCGCAGGGTCCTTCGATTGGCGATGCGCTGGTGAAGCCGGAGATTGTCGCGGTGGGCACCGATGTTTACGCGGCGACGCAGAACTACGACCCGAACGGAGATATGTTCGACGTTTCGCGGTTCCGGAGCGTGGAGGGGACCAGTTTTTCAGCGCCGATGGTGGCCGGGGCGGTGGCGCTGGTCAAGCAGCGGAATCCCGGGCTAGCGCCGGCGGGGCTGAAATCGGCGGTGGTGAACACGGCGGATCCGCGGGTGACGGATTTTGACTATCAAGGTCGGGCGATGGAGGCGCGGGCGGTGGCGATGGGCGCGGGGAAACTGGATGCGGCGAGCGCGTTGCGCGCGACGGTGCTGGCGAGCCCGGCGACGGTGTCGTTTGGACAGGTGACGGCGAGTTCGCCGTTTCCGGTGACGCGGACGCTGCGGCTGCGGAATCAGGCAACGGCGGCGGCGAATCTTCGGCTGACGGTGGTGCCGCGGGATACGGATGCCAGTGCGCGGGTGACGCTCAGCGCGGCCTCAGCGACGGCGGGTGCGGGGCAGGAGGCGGTGTTTACGCTGCGTCTCGAGGGTACGCGTCCGCGGGCGGGCCTGTACGAGGGCGTGATCCGGGTGGAGGGGGGAGAGACGGCGCTGCGGATTCCCTACCTTTACGTGGTGAGTGACAATGTCGCTTTCAACGCGTTTGCTCTGGAGGGCGACGGGTTTACGCGGGCGCCGGGGCGGCAGCACCGGCTGACGGCGAAGTTTGTGGATCAGTTCGGGGCGCCGGTGACGAACCTGCGGGTTCGTTTTCGCGCCGAGACCGGGGGTACGATTAACCAAGCGACGGAGGCGACTGATGAGCTGGGGATTGCCGAGGCCCGGGTGGTGGTGGGTTCGGCGCTGGGGGACCACCGGTTCTCGGTGGAGCCCGTCAGCGGCGGGGATCCGAAGGTTACGTTTGGGGGGCGGGTGGTGCAGGAGCCGGCGTTGCGGGCGGACGGGATTGTAAACGCGGCGAGCGGGCAGCTGGGCCGGGGTTTGGCGCCGGGGTCCTACATTTCGCTGTTCGGGGCTTCGTTTAGCGATCAGACGCGGGTATTTGGAACGAACTATCTGCCGCTCTCGCTGGCGGACGTGAGCGTGGGCTTCGATGTGCCGGGGCAGACCAACCGGAGCTTTCCGGGGGTGATCTCGTTTGTGAGCCCGGGGCAAATCAACGTGCAGGTGCCGTGGGAGCTGGCCGGGCAGTCGCAGGTGCAATTGAAGGTCAGCAACGGGTTGTATTCGAGTGCGCGGCTGACGGTGGTGCTGAACGAAGTATCGCCGGCGTTTTTTGAGTATACAGACGCCGGAAGCGGACGGCAGCTGATTGCGGCGTTGAACCAGGGGTTTCAGTTGGTGACGAGTGCGGCGCCGGTGGCGCGGGGCGAGGTGGTGCAGATGTACGCCAACGGCTTGGGGCCGGTGGACAATCAGCCGGCGACGGGGGAGGCGGCGCCGTCCTCGCCGTTGGCCACGTGCCGGATTGCGCCGCAGGTGACGATTGGGGGACGGAATGCGACGGTACTGTTTGCCGGTCTGGCGCCGGGATTTGTGGGTTTGTATCAGGTGAACGCGCTGGTCCCCATGGACGTGCCGGCGGGGATTCAGCCGGTTGTGATTACTATGAATGGAGTGGCTGCGAAGACGGCCTCGCTGCCGGTTCGCTAGAGGAGTAGGGATGCTGCGTTTCCTGATGATCTGGCTGTTGCCCGCCCTGGCGGGGGCGCAGATTGTTCCCAATTGGTATATCGTCGAACTGACGGAGGGCCCGCGGGCGACGGTGGCGGCGCGGCGGGCGGCGCAGGACCGGGTGGCGCGGGCGATGGGGACGCGGCACCGGGTGCGGAGCCGGGTGCAGGTGGTGGCGAACGCGCTGGTGGTGGAGTCGGCGGCGGGCGAGGAGTTGGGGCGGATGGCGGGGGTGCGGCGGGTGACGCCGGTGGTGGAGCTGCGGACGAGTCTGGACCGGGCGGTGGAGCTGCACCAGATTCGGGCGGCGTGGGAGCGGCTGCCGGAGGCGGGAAAGGCGGGGGCGGGCATCAAGATCGGGATTCTCGATACGGGTATCGACGCCCGGCACCCGGCGTTTCTGGGGGAAGGGATGCAGGCGCCCGAGGGTTTTCCGAAGGTCTCGAACGAGGCGTTCCGGGAGGCAACCAACGGCAAGGTGATTGTGCAGCGGAGCTACGATGCGCTGAACCGGACGCCGGAGTCGATGGTCGATGGCGCGGGGCACGGGACGGCGGTGGCGATGGTAGCGGCGGGGGCGCGGGTGCGGAGTCCGTACGGGGAGATGGCGGGGGCGGCGCCGGGGGCGTGGCTGGGGGCCTACCGGGTGTTTGGCGGGGTGGAGGGAAGGCGAGGGAGTTCAGCGGCGCTGCTGCAGGCGCTGGACGATGCGGTGGCCGACGGAATGGACGTGGTGAACCTGAGCCTGGGCTTCAACCCGCCGTTTCGCGAGGAGATTGATCCGCTGGCCGATGCCGTGAAACGGGCCGTGGAGAAGGGGGTGATGGTGGTGAAGGCGGCGGGCAACGAGGGACCCGATATCGCTTCGGTGGATTCGCCGACGGTGGCCGGGGTGGGGATCGCCGTGGGGGCGATCCGGAACAACCGGGCGTTTGCTGAGGCAGTGTCAATTGAAGGGGGAGAGAACCTGGTGGCGGTCGCCTCGAGCGGGGCGCGGCCGCGGGAGCCGGTGCCGGGTAGGCTGGTGGATGTGAGCGTGACAGACCCTTCGGGCCTGGCATGCGGGCCGCTGGCGGGAGACGCTTTGCGCGGGGCGGTAGTGCTGATTCTGCGGGGGACCTGCCTGTTCAGTGAGAAGCTGATAAATGCCGAGGCGGCGGGGGCGATAGCGGCGGTGGTGTACACGCATGGCCTGGACCCTGATCCGTTCCCCATGGGGGTGGGCGACGCCCGGTTGCCGGCCTTGATGGTGGGCTTTGCGAACGGTCTCTGGTTGAAGCGGCGGCTGCAGGAGGTTCCGGATACCGCGGTGCGGCTGAGCTTTTTCCCGACGGTGGCGTTTCCCTTGCCGGGGACGCCTTTGAGCGGGTTTTCCTCGCGCGGGCCGACGATTGAAGGGCGGATTGCGCCGGATGTGGTGGCGGTGGGGCAGTTTTTGGCCACGGCGGCGGGGACGGCGGAGCCGCGGGGGGCGGTCTATGACCCGAGCGGATATCGGATTATGGGGGGGACGAGTTTTTCTGCGCCGCTCGTGGCGGGGGCCTACGCCGTTCTCAAGCAGGCGAGACCGGGTTTTCGCGCCCGGCAGTACCGATCGCTGCTGATCAACGCGACGGCGCCGGCGAGGAGGCTGGACGATACCGATGACGTGCCACAGCGGGTAGGGGCGGGACGGCTGGATCTGCTGCGGGCGTTGGATAGTCCGCTGACGGCGGAGCCTGCGGTGCTGAGCCTGGGCACGGGCGGCGCCGGCGGTCCGGGGGCGGCGGAGATCGCCATCGAGCACATCGGCCAGGAGGCGGGGCGCTTCACGGCGGTGGTGGAGTCGGGCCAGGGAGGCGTTCCGGTGGTGGAGCCGGCCGAGTTTGATCTGGCGGCGGGTAGCGCGACGCGGCTGCGGCTGAGTTGGCCGGGCGGGTTGGGGGCGGGGGCGCATTTTGGCCGGCTCCTGATTCGCCGAGCGGAAAGCGGAGAGGAGGTAATCCGGATTCCCTATTGGTACGGGGTGCCGCGGCCGGAGGCGGCCAACATCACCTTTCTGCCCTATCCAACAGCCGAGGCCGAGGCGGGTTCGACTCTGGATCTGTGGTTTGTGACGACAGACGCGATTGGGGTGGCGGCGATAAGCGAGGAGCCACGGGTGATTGTGGAAGAGGGCGGGGGCGCGGTAGTGGAGGTGCAGCGGGTGCCGCGACTGGCGCCGGGGCTGGTGCAGGTGAAGGTGCGCCTGGGACCGGGACGGGACGTGGACAACGTATTTCTGATCCGGTGCGGGGCGGCGGAGGCGCGGGCCTACATTACTGGCCTGTAGGGGGACTGGCCTGTAGGGGGACTGGCCTGTAGGGGGACTGGCCTGTAGGGGAGAATTGTAGTCTGCGGTTCGCGGGCGGCGGCAGGAGTATACTGAAAAGACCGATTTTTACCGGACGTTGTCTCCATGGAAGCCCTGAAGAAAAAACTGTTGGAAGAGATTGCGGCGCTCGAGTACGAGTTCCGCAACGAGTTGCCCAAGGAGATCCTGCGTGCCCGGGAGTTGGGCGATTTGAGCGAGAACGCGGAGTATCATGCGGCCAAGGAGCGGCAGGGGCTGGTGAATGCCCGGTTGGGCCAGTTGCAGAAGCGATTGGCGGAGCTGTCGATGATCGATCTGACGAAGGTCCCGAAGGACCGGGTGGGGTTTGGATCGACGGTGGTGGTGTATGACATCATCAAATCGGTGGAGCTTGAGTACCGGTTGGTGACGAGCGAGGAGTCTGACGCCAAGCAGGGCATGGTGTCGACGAGTTCGCCGATTGGGCGGGGTCTGCTGAACCGGCGGGTGGGTGAGGAGATCAAGATTCAGGTTCCCGGCGGGGCGCTGGAATACGAAGTAGTGCGGATTGTCACCATCCACGGTGAGACTCTGGAGGGCTAAATTCCAATGACCGTAACGCGCGCCATCGGGCAGGCCTGTAACCGGATCATTCTGTTGATCGTCCGGGGCTTGGCCCTTTCGAAAATCCATCCGAATATGCTGACCTTCATTGGTCTGCTGATTAATGTTTATGCGGCGGTGTTGTTGGGCCGGGGCGAATTTTTCGCCGGGGGATTGGTGGTGCTAGGGGCGGGGCTGTTCGATATGGTGGATGGGCGGGTAGCTCGTCATACGAACCAAGTTACGATGTTTGGCGGTTTTTTTGATTCCGTACTCGATCGGTATTCGGATTTAGGCCTACTTATGGGCCTGCTGGTGTACTACGCCTCGATTGACCGGTTTTTCTATGTGGTGTTGACGGCGGTGGTGATGACCGGATCGGTGATGGTGAGCTACACGCGGGCGCGGGCGGAGAATACGATTCCGCAGTGTAAAGTAGGCTTTGCGGAGCGTCCGGAACGGGTGGTGCTGTTGATCATCGGGGCGTTGTTTGACCGCATGGCGCCGGTGTTGTGGGTAATTGCCATTTTGGCGAATCTGACCGTGATCCATCGGATGATTTACACCTATCAACAAGCTAAGCGGCTGGAAGAGGCTCAGCTACGGCCGGCGAGTAAGAGCGGAGCGGCGGTCAGATAGCCGGGGCCTGATCGTCGAGAATGACGACGGCCATGGCGTAGGCGGCCGTGTGGGTGAGGGAGAGATGGATTTGGCGGGTGCCGAGGCGTTCGGCGTGGCGGGCGGCCTGGCCGGTCAGGCGGAGGGTGGGCTTGCCGGAGGGCAGATTAACGATTTCGATGTCCTGCCAGGTGACGCCGTGGGTGAGTCCGGTGCCGATGGCCTTCATTAGGGCCTCTTTGGCGGCGAAGCGGGCGGCGAGGCGTTCGTGTTTGTTGGCTTTGCGGAGGGAGTAGGCGATCTCGCCGGGGGTGAAGACGCGGTGGAGGAAGCGGTCTCCGAAGCGGTCGTGGGCGTGGGCAATGCGAGGAACTTCGGCGAGGTCGGTACCAACAGAGAGAATCACGCTCTTATTGTCTCGCACGGTCGGTCTCGCACGGATGGTCCGGCAAGTAGAATGGAGAGCAGGCTATGGCGGAGAAGATAGGAGCGGAGACGATCTTGCGGGTGGAGGGGTTGCGCCACCGTTATGCCAATGGCCGGGAAGCGTTGGCCGGGGTGGATCTGTCGGTGGCTGCCGGGGAAGGTGTGGCGCTGCTGGGCGCCAACGGCTCGGGTAAGACGACGCTGCTTTTGCACCTGAACGGGCTGTTGCGGGGCGAGGGGCGCATTACGGTAGCGGGCGAGGAGTTAACGACGGCGACGATGGGGCGGATCCGAGAGCAGGTGGGGCTGATCTTTCAGGACTCCGATGATCAGTTGTTTATGCCGACGGTGTGGGAGGACGTGGCCTTTGGCCTGCGGCAGCGGGGGATGGGCGCCGAGGAGGCGCGGGTGCGGGCCGAGGGGATGCTGGACCGACTGGGAATCGGAGAGCTGCGCGACCGGGCACCGTTTCAACTTAGCGCGGGGGAGAAGAAGCGGGTGGCGCTGGCCGGGGTGTTGATTCTCGAGCCGGCAATTCTGGTGTTGGACGAACCAACGACGTTTCTCGATCCGCCGGGGCAGAGAGAACTGATCGCGCTGTTGGGCGAGTTGCCGCAGGCTAAGTTGATCGCAACACACGATATGGACTTTGCGGAGGCTACCACGGAGCGGGGCGTGTTTCTGAGAGACGGACGCGTGAGCGATAGCGGCATGGTTACCGAGTTGGGTTCCCGCTATCGCTGGCGCGTGGTTGAGAGGGTTTGAGAGGCAGAAGAAACTTAGTTGCTCTGCGCAGCGCGGAAGGATTCCCAACGCTTCTTCTGAGCGGCTGCGATGCGTTGACGGGCCTCTTCACTGAGGACCCGCTTCCGCGGCTTCTTGGCAGAAGGCGCAGCGCTAACTTTCTTCTTTTTTTCGGTTGCGGCAGCGGCAGGCGCTGCATCCGACGGAACGGTGGTGCCTTTCCGGCCACTCAGGACAGCCCGGACTTGCCGGATCTGTTCCTCGATGCGCTGTTTTTGCAGCTCCAAACCTTCTAGAGCCGCTTCGTACAGCGCGACATTGTCGACGAGCAGGTTTATTTTAGCCATACTATTAGTTATTAGGTTCGATCTTAACCTTCGTTTTGTCAAGCTTTGATCCTGTTTTGTCAAGCGAGTCAATCAAAATTGTCACCGGACCATCATTGACCAAAGAGACGGACATATGAGCCTGGAAGACTCCGGACTGCACCTTGGCCCCGGCCGCCTCTGCGCGCTGGAGAAAGCATTCGTAGAGGCGACGGGCTAAGTCGGGCGGAGCGGCGAGGTCAAAGCCGGGCCTTCTTCCCCGTCTGGTGCAGGCATACAGGGTGAACTGCGAGGCAACTAGGATGGCGTTCGATATCTCGCAAAGGTTTCTGTTCATGCGGCCGTTTTCGTCAGAAAATATTCGCAAGTGCAGAATTTTGTCGACCAGGTAGTCAACATCCTGCTCGGAGTCGCCCTGTCCGACGCCTAAGAATACCAACAGACCGGGGCCGATGGACCCGGTGACTACCCCATCGACCTTGATATCGGCGCGGAGAACCCGCTGGAGAAGAGCACGCATAGGATTCCAGTATGCCCGGCCGGTTGCGTGGCGTGGGTCGGCCGGGGGATCATGAGAGGCCAGATGATCGAGACCTATGCTTACGCCCGCGCCGGCCTGCTCGGTAATCCCAGCGACGGGTATTTCGGTAAAACAATCTCGCTGTTGGTGCGAAACTTCCGGGCGCGCGTGCTGCTCTATCCGAGTGCGCGGCTGGAGATAAAGCCGGCCAAGACCGATCTCCCTGTTTTTGAGAGCCTGGACGATCTTTATACCTCCACCCGTTGGCGAGGTTACTACGGCGGTATTCGGATTGTGCAGGCGCTAATTGTCCGCTTTATGGACTACTGCAAGGAGAACGGGTTCGAACTGCCTGAGCGCAATTTCACGCTGGAGTATGAATCGACGGTGCCACTGCGGTTGGGCATGGGCGGCAGCAGCGCGATTATCACGGCGGCGCTCCGCGCTCTGATGCAGTACTACGCCATCGAGATACCGGCGCCGATCCAGGCCAACCTGGTGCTCGAGACCGAGACGCGCGAACTGGGAGTGAGCGCCGGGCTGCAGGATCGCGTGATTCAGGCCTACGGCGGCCTGGTCTACATGGACTTCGAAGAAGCCCTCATGAAACGCCAGGGTTATGGCTATTACGAACCGCTGGACCCGGCGCTTCTCAATAAGGTTTATGTTGCCTACCGAACTTCGCTCAGCGAAGGGACCGAACTGTTTCACAACAACATCCGGGAGCGCTGGCGGCGGGGAGAACCGGAGGTGGTCGAAGCGATGCGAACCTGGGCGTCCTACGCTGAGCAGGGGCGGGCGGCGATCTTAGCGGGCGACCGGCCGCGACTGCATGCGTTGATCGATGCCAACTTTGATCTGCGGACGAAGTTGTATGAGATTGGCGCCGGGAACCTGGAGATGATTCGGGTGGCGCGGGGGTGCGGGGTATCGGCCAACTTTGCTGGTTCCGGGGGGGCGATTGTGGGGCTGTACGAGAGCGAGGGGCAGTTGGAGCTGTTGCGGCGCGAACTGGCGAGCGTGGGGGTGGGGGTTATTCGGCCGAAGATGATCTAAGGGGAACGCTTGAGCTGGCGTAGGGCTTTGCCTTATTGCAGTACGGGCAGGATATCTGGACAATTCTCAGTATGATCTACAAGCGCTCAAGGAAGAGTTCGTCTATGGGCGACGGCTGTTACCGGTTTGAGAATGTCCGCGGACAGGCGAAGTTAACGGGATTCGGCATTGAGGGCGTAGTCCGACTACGGGACGAGTACGGCATGGAGTGGGCGGGCACGGCAGAGATGCAGGATGGTGGTATCACGCGCTACCGATTCCGCAGTCCGAAGGGGTCCACCATGTCCGGGATTTCCGATGGTCATGCGATTCTGCTGCGGGATGAGCGGGGGAACGCCTGGCGTGGTTTTGTCGATTAGCGGGTATACGGTACCCTAGAAGTTTCCGTATCGCATGGCAAGTTTGAAACCGATTGAGTACAAAGACGCGGGAGTGGATATTGACGAAGCCGATCGAGCGGTAGCGTTGATCCGTTCCCACGCCCGTAAGACGTTTACCGATTCCGTAAAGACGGACATCGGCGCTTTTGGCGCCGGCTATCTGCTGCAGGGTTGGAAGAAGCCGGTGCTGATCAGTTCGGCTGATGGGGTGGGCACGAAGCTGAAGGTGGCCTTTGTCACGGGGCGGCATGACACGGTGGGGGAGGACCTGGTCAACCACTGCGTCAACGATATCGCGGTGCAGGGTGCGGTGCCGCTGTTCTTCCTTGACTACTTTGCGGTGGGCAAGCTGGAAGCGCGCATTGCCGGTGATGTTGTAAAGGGTATCGCCCGCGGATGCAAGGCCAATGGCTGTGCATTGATCGGCGGGGAGACGGCCGAGATGCCCGGGATGTACCTGCCGGGAGAGTACGATCTGGCCGGGTTCATTGTGGGCGCGGTGGAGCGGGACAAGATGCTGGACGGCAAAAGCATCGAGGCCGGGGATGTTCTGATCGGCCTGCCCTCGACGGGCTTGCATACCAATGGCTACTCGCTGGCGCGGAAGCTGTTGTTTGATGTGGCCGGTTACCGGCCGGATCAGCATGTTGACGCGCTGGGCGGCACGGTAGCTAATGCGTTACTGAAGGTTCACCGCAGTTATCTGAAGGCCATACAGGGTCTGCTCAAGGCTAAACTACTGAAAGGCGCCGCGCACATCACGGGGGGCGGCATCAGCGATAACACGCCCCGGATGCTGCCGAAGGGTCTGGGCGCGACGATTGAACTCAACTCCTGGCAGGTGCCGCCGCTGTTTGCACACATGCGCGAACTTGGGAATGTGCCGGACGAGGATTACCGCCGGACGTTCAACCTGGGAGTAGGGATGATTCTGTGCGTGGGCGCCAAGCAGGCGACCAAGGCGATGGGGGCACTGCAGGCGATGGGTGAGCCGTGCTTTGTCATCGGGAGAGTGGACCCGGTGCGGCGCGGCGCGCGCGTGCGCTACGTATGACCCGACTGGGGATTGTTCTCTCCGGCCGCGGCTCGAATTTTCTGGCGATTGCCGATCAGATCGAGCAGGGGCGGGTGCCGGCGGAGATCGCCGTGGTGATTTCGAACCGGCCCGGGGCAGCTGGCCTCGCGGCGGCGCGGGAACGGGGTTTCACGGCGCTGTCCCTGCCTTCGAGAGGTATGGACCGCGAAGAGTACGACAGGCGTCTCGAAGCCGCTCTTCGCGAGCATGAGGTGGACTGGGTGATCCTGGCCGGTTATCTGCGGATTTTGAGCGCCGGGTTCATTCGGGCGTTCCCGCAGCGGATTCTGAACATCCATCCATCGCTGCTGCCGGCCTTCCCCGGGCTGGATGCGCAGCACCAGGCGTTTGCCTATGGGGTGAAGGTCGCCGGCTGCACGGTGCACTTTGTGGATGAAGAGCTCGACCACGGGCCGATTGTGTTGCAGGCGGCGGTGGCGGTGGAGGATGGCGATTCGGCGGAGACGCTGGCGGGGCGAATTTTGACCGAGGAACATCGGATCTACAGCGAGGCACTGCGGCGGCTGTTCACGAGGCCGTGGCGGATTGAGGAACGGCGGGTGGTGCTAGGCCAATAGGCGGTTGACGGCATCGACCAGTGCCGAGTGCGGAAAGGGCTTAGGGAGAAAGCCGGTTCCGGCGGGGAGACGACCGGACTGCACCTCGGCGTCGTCGGTGTAGCCGGACATGAACAGGGTGCGGATACCGGGCCGCAGTTGGGCGATGCGGCCGGCCAGCGTGCGGCCATCCATGCCGGGCATCATCATATCGCTGATCAGCAGGTCGTAGGCCGCGCCTTCGCGTTCGAGCAAGCCGAGGGCCGCGGCGCCCGATTCGGCCTCGCTGACCTGGAAGCCCTGGCGCTCCAACACCTTCCGGACCAGCGTGCGGATGCCTTCTTCGTCGTCCACAACCAGAATGCGCTTGGCGGGGCCGGCGCTGACCGCATCGTTTGAAAACGCGAGGTGGAGCGAGGATTCGCCGGCCACCAGGAGAACGCGCCACTGGACGCGCGAGGCCAGCAGGAGGGCGGGCACGGCCGAGAGCGCGCCATTAGAGGCCCGGGCCGCCGGACTGAGCAGCTCCAGGTCCTCGGCGAGCGAGCCCGGCAGGCCGGAGAGGACTACGGCCTCCCGAGACTGGACGGAAACTTGCACAGGCCGGGCTGCGTAGCGCAGTAGGGTAAGGAAGACCTGCTCGAGGTGGCTGCGGTCGGCGGTCACGCTGAGCGACGGGAGCGCGCTCGTCAGCGCCAGACCGGGCTCCCGGGCGGAGACGGCCCGCAGAAACGCAGGAAGATCGAAGGAGGTGCGGACGGCTTTGGGGGGGGCCGCGAGGGAATTCAGTTGGGCGGACATGCCTTTGATCCGGTCGGTGGAGCGCAGGATCTCCCGCATGTCCTCGCGCAGGGGGCTGGCCGGGGGCAGGGCGTCGAGGATCTCTTCGCCGTAGCCGGAGAGGACCATGAGCAGGTTGTTGGCTTCGTGAAGCACGCGGCCCGCCAGTTTGGCCGAGGCGAGGGTGGCGGCCTCCTGCAGAGCGAAGGCCGTGAGGGCCGCTCCGGCCGCGGGCGTCTCCGCCGCAACGGCAGCCGGACAGTGCACCAGCACGAGGTCGGAGGCTTCATCGTCCCAGCGTTCGATACGGAGCAGGTGCCAGTCGCCGTGGACGCCGGGCTCGGGCGATACGGCGGGCAGGACGCGCGGGAGCGACAGGGCGCCGAGTTCGGTGATCGTGAGTTGGTGCTGCCGCAGAAAGGCGCGATTGGCCGAAACGAACTGGCCGTGGGCTTTCACAATGGCTACCGGGACGGGCAAGACCGTCAGGATATCCTCGTAGTAACGCCGGTCGGCCTCGACGAGTGAGAGGAGCCGTGCGACCTCACGGGAGGGCCAAAGATGGTTTTCCGATTTCTCCATGCGCGGGGAAGTTACTATAGTGTGCGGGGCCAAGTGCCGGGATGCAATTGCACTTTTGGTAAGTACTGCGGCGGGATTCGTACCAGTACCGACTGTGCCATTCGCCTGCAAAAGCCCAAACCCGGATCAGGTCAGAAATGAGGAGATGAAAAATCAAATGATTGCGAAACCACGCAAGGCAGTTTTTCCCGCTGCCGGATTGGGAACCCGATTCCTTCCCGCGACGAAGGCGATGCCCAAAGAGATGTTGCCTCTAGTGGACAAGCCACTGATCCAGTATGGCGTCGAAGAGGCGCTGCACTCGGGGATGAGCAACATCATCATCGTCACGGGACGGGGCAAGAGCGCGATTGAGGATCATTTCGACGTCAGCTTTGAGCTGGAGCACCTGCTTGAATCGAAGGGGAAGAAAGATCTGCTGCAGCAGGTGCGCAGCATTTCGGACATGATCGATGTGAGCTACGTGCGGCAGAAAGAGGCGCTCGGCCTGGGCCACGCCGTGCTGCGGGCCAAGGAACTGGTGGGCAATGAGCCGTTCTCGGTGGTGCTTTCGGACGACATCATCGATGCCGAGATTCCGTGTTTGCGGCAGATGAGCGATATCTACGAGTTTTATGGGGCCTCGGTGGTGGCACTGATGGAGGTGCCGCGAGAGAGCATTTCGGCCTACGGCGTGGTGGATGCCGAGCCGATTGACCACCAAGGGGGGAGTGGGCGGCTGTTCCGGATCCGCAATCTGGTGGAGAAACCGAAGGCCGAGGAGGCGCCGTCGAACCTGGCGATTATCGGCCGCTACATTTTGACGCCGGAGATCTTTACCTCGATCGAGTCGATTGAGCCGGGCAAGGGGGGCGAGATCCAGCTGACGGACGCGCTCAAACATCTGCTGCGCAGCCGGCCCATTTACGGCTTCAAGTTTGAAGGCAAACGCTTTGACGCCGGCGACAAGCTGGGTTTTCTGCAGGCAACGGTGGAGTTTGCCTTGAAGCGTTTCGATCTGGGAGGCCCGTTCCGCGAGTATCTCAAGAAGCTGCCGCTATGAATGCCGTGCCGCTGACTCTTCCCGTGCGGGCGGCCGACGCGGCGGCGCTGGCGGATCTGGTGCTGCAGGTGGCGGGCCGCGGGCCGGTTACCGACGCCGCACGGCACCAATTGGCAGCCCGCCTGCATTCGTTGTCACTCGCCAGCTTTACGGTGCTGCCGTGGTCGCTGACCGCCGACCCGAGCGCGCCACGTACCGTTTACGTTGCCGTGGACGCCAAGGAGCCCTGGCTGCTGCACATTGCCTCGGAGGCATCTCCGGCCAGCGCGCTGTTTCCCAAACCGACGCTGATCGGGCGGATGCGCACGCCCGGCGGGGTCGAAGTGGTGGTCAATGCGATTCCGTTTGGACCGTCGCACATCGAGGCGATCAAGACTTACGCCGAACGGCTGGACCGGACGATTCAGCCGCGGCCGCAGGGGAGCGAGTCGCTGCTGGTGGCCGCCGTGGGGGCGCCGGACGCCGCGTTTGCCCAGTTCCGGGCCGTGATCCGGAAGTACGGCGTGAACGTGGCGGCGTTTGAAACCGAGGCCGGGGTGGAGTTGACGTGGGCGGCGGCGCGGCATGGCTGGCGGGATGGCTACAGCGCGCTGGGCGTAACGCGGCGGGAGGCCACAGACCTGGCCGGGGCGGTGGCGTTGCGGCGGGAGTCACGGCTTCTCGACATCAATTTGAATCTGCAGGAAGGGACGCCGGGGACGGCCGAGGAGGTGCGGGTGATCCTACGGCGGGTGCGCGATGAGGACGTGGCGGTGCAGGCGATTACCGTGCGGGTGCCGGCGGAGTTGGGCGCCGAGGTGCGGCAGATGCAGGAGATGGCGCGGCAGTTCGGCGCGCTGCTGCGGGTGGAAGGATCGCCCGAGCACACCGAGGGGTGGCTGACGGCGCTGGGCGCGGCGACGACGGGGAGGCTATATTATCGAATGCATCCGGAGCAACCCGTCGAGCGGCTTGCCGAGATCGCCGGATGCTTGCGAGGCTAATGAGTATGGTGTCCCGACGTTCCTTTCAGGCCGGTCTGGCCGCAGCGCCGATGCTGGCCGCCGGCAGCGCGTTTCCGGCCAAGTTCGGCATCGACCTGTTCAGCTTGCGCTCGCAGGGCTGGAGTCCGTTTGAGCTGCTCGATTACTGTGCGCGGCAGGGGGCGAAGGTAGTCCATTTTTCCGAGATCCGTTTTCTGGGGGGTCTAGAAAGAGCGCATCTTGAAAAAGTGCGGGACCATGCGCGGCGGCTAGGGATTGAGCTCGAGATCGGCATGCTGTCGATCTGCCCGACGGCGGCGCGGTTTGACGCGGCGCAGGGCACGGCCGAGGAGCAGTTGAAGCGGATGATTGAGGCGGCCAAGGTGGTGGAGGCGCCGCTCGTACGCTGCGTGCTGGGCGACTGGCGCGACCGGGCGAGTAAGACGCCGCTGGCGCAGAGCATCGAGAATACGGTGAAGACGCTGCGGGCCGTGCGGACGCGGGCGATGGACGCGGGCAAGCGGATTGCTGTCGAGAACCACGGCGGGGACCTGCAGGCGCGGGAGTTGAAGATGCTGATCGAGGAGGCGGGGCGGGACGTGGTGGGCGCCTGCATCGATTCGGGCAATCCGACCTGGGCGATTGAAGATCCGCATCTGACGCTCGAGACGCTGGCGCCCTACGTGCTGACGAGCCACGTGCGCGATTCGGCCGTGTGGCGGACGCCGGAGGGCGCGGCGATGCAGTGGACGCGGATGGGCGAGGGCAATGTGGACATCGGCGGGTGGGTGAAGAGGTTTGCGCAGTTGTGCCCGGGCAAGGCGCTGTCGCTCGAGATTATCGTCACCGGCACGCGGCCGTTTCCGTATCTCGATCCGAAGTTCTGGGAGGCGTTTCGCACGACGCCGGCGTGGGAGTTTGCGCGGTTTGCGGCGCTGGCCGAGAAGGGGAAGCCGCTGGCGGCGCGTCCGGCGGTGGCCAAGGAGTTGGCCGCGGCCAAGGAGCGGGAGGACCTCGAAGCGTCGATCCAATGGCTGCGGAATCTGAGTTAGGCTCTAAGTTATGATGCGGCTTGTTCTGGTGATGTTGATGGCGGCGGGGCTGGCGCCGGCGCAGTTGGTGACGGCGGTGCGCGGGGCTCTGGCGGCGAAGGATTTCGCCGGGGGCGAGCGGGTGCTGGAGGCGTATCGGAAGCAGAACGGGGTGACGCCGGAGTATGTGGAAGCCTACTCGTGGCTGGGGCGCGGGGCGCAGGCCAATAAGATGTGGGACAAGGCGGCGGCCTACTCGGCCGAGACACGGCGGCTGGTGCAGGGGGAGTTGAAGAAACGGCCGCTTGACGCCGAGAAGAGCGTGCCGCTGGCGCTGGGGGCGGCGATTGAGGTGGAGGGACATACCTTGGCCGCCACGGGGCGGCTGAGCGAGGCGCTCGCCATGCTGAACCGGGAGTTGAAGACTTACTACACTACGTCGATTCGGACGCGGATTCAGAAGAACATCCATCTGCTGAGCCTGGTGGGCAAGCCGGCGCCGGCGCTGGATGTGGCGCGGTGTCTGTCTGGCCCGAAGCTGCCGGCGCTCGGGGGACTGAAGGGCAAGCCGGTGGTGCTTTTCTTCTGGGCGCACTGGTGCGGCGACTGTAAGCAGCAGGGTCCGGTGCTGACCGAGTTGAAGGCGAAGTACCCGGCGCTGCAGATTGTGGCTCCGACGCAGACCTACGGCTATGTGGCCAACGGCGAGGACGCGGGGCCGACGGTGGAGGTGCCGTATATCGAGAAGGTGCGGGCGCAGTATTACCCGGATCTCACGCGGGTGCCGGCGCCCTTGAGCAACGAGAATTTTAAGTTATACGGCTCGTCGACCTCGCCGACGCTGGTGCTGATCGACAAGGCCGGCGTGGTCCGGATGTATCATCCGGGTAAGATGACGGCGGCGGAGTTAATCCCGGAGATCGAGAAGGTTCTCTAGGCGGGTGGGGAAGATGGGCGGCCGGACGGAAGCGGCCGGCCAGCCGCAGAGGTGAGCGAGGGCGGGCCCGCAGATGCGGCCCTGGCAAGGGCCCATGCCGCAGCGGGTTTGGAGCTTGGCCGAGCGCCAGTCGCGCTGGGGCCAGATGGCGCTGAAAGGGACGTCTTCGCAGCGGCAGACGATGGTTTCCGGGGTGGTGAGGCTCAAGAGCTCCGAGCGGAGAGCGAAGGCTATGTCGATGCAGCGGTCGAAGGTGACGGCGGCGGCGCGGGCGGCGTGGAGGGCGCGGCCGCGGGCGGGGCCGAAGCCGGCGATCTGGCCTTCGAGGAGAGAGCGGTCGACGCTGCCGGCGCCGGCGAAGTAGATGTGAGGGACGGTGGTGCGCTGGTCGGGGTCGGTGAGGACGCGGCCATTCTCCACCCGGCAGCCGAGGAGTTCGGGGAGTTCGGTATTGACGACGAGGCCGAAGCCGCAGGCGAGATAGTCGCAGCGGAGGACGCCGTGACCCTGGAGGGTGACGGAGCCGGGGTCGGCGCGGAGGGGCCAGGAGTCGGGGCGGTAGCGGAGGCCGAAGCCGAGTTGGGCGGCTTCGAGGAGCTTGGCGGGGTGGCGCCAGAGGCCGCGGGTGAAGGCGGCGATACGGGGGTAGGGGGCCTGTTCGGCGACCAGAAGGATTTTGGCGCCGCGGCGGCGGAGGTAGGCGGCGACGGCGAGGAGCAGGGGCCCGGAGCCGGCGACGACGACGCGTTTGCCGGCGATGGGGAGGCCGCCCTTGACCAGCGCCTGGAGGCCGCCGGCGCCGAGGACGTGGGGGAGGGTCCAGCCCGGGAAGGGGAGGAAGAGTTCACGGGTGCCGGTGGCGAGGATGATGCGGTCGGCGGGGGGGAGTTGGGAGGCCGAGTGGATCTGGACGCCGGTTTGGACGGTGATGCGGGGATCGAGGAAGCGGCGGTAGCGGGCGGGGATGTGGCCGCGCCAGATTTGACCGCCGAGGGCGGGGTTGTCGTCGAGGAGGGTGACGGCTTGGCCGGACTGGGCGGCGGCCCAGGCGGCGGCGAGGCCGGCGGGGCCGCCGCCGATGACGAGGGTGCGGGTCATGGGGTGGTGATCTCCATGCCCGCGGCGCAGAGGAGCTGGCAGGAGCGCTCGTGGGGGTGGCCGTTGAGGGTGACGCGGCACTCCATGCAGATTCCCATGCCGCACAGGGGGCCGCGGGATTCGCCGGTGACGGAGCGGCGGAAGGCGGGCTGGATGCGCATGACGGCGGCGGCGACGGTGGTGCCGGGGGGAACGGTGAGGGGCTGGCCGTTGACGGTGAGGGAGATCATGCGGGGCACTCCGGCGGGTGGGACGCGGGGGAAATCGTTGGGATGAGGACGAGGAGTTGGCTGTTGCGGGTGAGATCATGCGGCGCACTCCGGCGGGTGGGACGCGGCGGGTGCATCGGGGCGAGGACGGGGGGTGGGCTGTTGCGAGTGACGGGGATCATGCGAAGCGGTCCGGGAGATAGGGTTCGGGAGGGATGGCGGGGGGATCGCCGAGGAGGCGGTCGAGGAGCAGGGCGGCGGTGCCGAGCGAGGTGGTGATGCCGAGGCCTTCGTGGCCGGCGGCGACCCAGAGGCGGTCGGTGACGGGGCCGATGAGGGGGAGGCTGTCGGGGGTGGCGGCGCGGAAGCCGGTCCAGGTGCGGATGACTTGCAGGTCTTTGAGCCGGGGCATGTAGTCGACGGCGCGGCGCAGCATGCGGGAGAGGAGTTCGGGACGGATGCCCGGGCTCTCGTCGCCGTATTGGCGGGAGCTGCCGATGAGGATTTGCCCGGTGGAGCGGGGCTGGACGTTGAAGGCGACGCTTTCGGCGCTGTGGCCGTGGGCGCTTTTGAGGTAGCCGAGTTCGACGAGCTGATGGTTTAGGAAGCCGGGGTAGCGGTCGGTGATGGCGAGGTGGCCTTTGCGGGGTTTGATGGGGAGTTGGGGGAGCAGGCGGGTAATGCCGGCGCCGCAGGCGAGGATGGTGAGCCCGGCCGAGACGGTGGTGCCGTCGGAGAGTCGGGCGCCGTCCGGGGTGAGTTCGGCGATGGCGGCGTAGCGGACGGGGGTGAGGCGCAGGAGCCAGGCTGCGGCGCAGGGAGCGTAGAGGACGCTATCGCCGGGGACGAGGAGGCCGCCGGCGAGGCCGGGGCGGAGTTCGGGTTCGGCGGCGTAGAGGGCGCGTTCGTCGAGGATTTCGCTGGCGGGAAACAGGGCGTGCTTGCGGGCGACTTCGGCCATTTCTTCGGCGTCGGCGGCGACCCAGAGGGTGCCGCGGTGTTCGCGTTCGACGTTGGAGGGCAGGTCGAGGTTGTCCCAGAGGCGGCGGGAGTATGCGGTGAGGGCGAGTTGGGCGGGCGAATCGTCCATGACGACGACGTGGCCCATGCCGGCGGCGGTGGCGCCGCCGCCGACGAGGTCCGGCTCGACGACGAGGCACTTGCCGCCCTCAGCGCGGAAGGCGGCGGCGAGGGCGGCGCCGACGATGCCGGCGCCGGCGATGAGGACGTCGGTGGTCACGGTGTTGCGGGGGGCGGGCCGAAGCCCCAGGCGAAGGGGTCGCGGTCGTCGATGAGGAGGCGGGCTTCGGCGGTGACGAAGGCGGTGCCGGTGATGGTGGGGAGGATGCGGTCGCCGGCGGCTTCGTAGGTGGCGTGGAAGCGGCTGCCGATGATGCTTTCCTGGACCCAGACTTCGCCGGGGGCGAGGAGGCCGTCGGCGGCGAGGCAGGCGAGTTTGGCGCTGGTGCCGGTGCCGCAGGGGGAGCGGTCGTAGGCTTTGCCGGGGCAGAGGACGAAGTTGCGGTTGCCGTCGTAGAGTTCGACGTGGTCGACTTCGGGGTAGCCTTGGTTGTTGACGGCTTGGCGGAGGGCCCAGGCGTATTCGGTGAGGGCGTCGACGGGACCGAGGCCGGGGCAGTGGGAGAGGAAGAACCAGTTGCCGCCCCAGGCGATGTCGCCGGCGACGAGGCCGACGCCGGGGACTTCGACGACGGTTTGGGCGGCGCGGTAGCTGGGGACGTTGGCGATGGTTACCGAGCCGTCGGGATTGAGCGTAGCGGCGACTTCGCCGGCCGGGGTTTCGAGGCGGTGCCGGCCCGGGGAGATGCGGCCGAGGTGGGCGAGGGTGACGACGAGACCGATGGCGCCGTGGCCGCACATGCCGAGGTAGCCGACGTTATTGAAGAAGATGACGCCGGCGGCGCAGGTGGGGTCGACGGGTGCGCAGAGCAGGGCGCCGACGAGGACGTCGGAGCCGCGGGGCTCGTTGACGACGGCGGCGCGGAAGCGATCGTGCGTTTTGCGAAACGAAGCCAGGCGTTCGGCCATGGAGCCGGAGCCGAGGTCGGGGCCGCCGGCGAGGACGAGGCGGGTGGGTTCGCCGCCGGTGTGGGAGTCGATGACGTCAATCGTTGGCATGGGGGGTGAGGCCGGGGCGGCGGGGCCGATCGTGCGTTTTGCGAAACGAAGCCAAGCGTTCGGCCATGGAGCCGGGGCCGAGGTCTGGGCCGCCGGCGAGGACGAGGCGGGTGGGTTCGCCACCGGTGTGGGAGTCGATGACGTCAATCGTTCGCATGGGGGTGCGCGTAGCGGGTGAGATCGGGGCGGTGGGTGAGGGCGTGGCGGATGATGCCGAGCACCTCCTCTCTTTCGGCGCCGGCGATGGGGAGGCGGGGCGGGCGAGTGAGTTCCGAGCCGAGGCCGACTTCGGCCATGCAGAGCTTGATGTACTGGACGAGCTTGATCTTCGTGTCGAGGTGGAGGAGCGGGGTGTACCACTGGTAGAGCTCGCGAGCCTCGGCCCAGCGGCCCTGTTGGGCTAACTGCCAGAGGACGCGGTTCTCGTCCGGGAAAGCGTTGACGAGGCCGGAGACCCAGCCTTCGGCGCCGAGCAGGGCGCTTTCGAGGACCAGGTCGTCCACCCCGCTGAACAAAATGAAGCGGCGGCCGACGGCGTTGCGGAGGTCGGTGATGCGGCGGACATTGTCCGAGGACTCCTTGATGGCGACGATGGTGGGCTCTTCGGCGAGTTCGACGAAGGCGTCCGGGGGCATGTCGACGTAGTAGGCCGGGGGGTTGTTGTAGATCATCACGGGCAGACCGCTCGACTGGGCGACGGTGCGGAAGTGGGCGCTGGCTTCGCGGCGGTCGGCTTTGTAGATCATGGCGGGGAGGACCATGAGGCCGTCGAGGCCGAGCTTTTCGCAGTCGCGGGCGAAGCGGGCGGCGACCATGGTGGTGTTTTCGGCGACGCCGGAGAGGACGGGGATGCGGCCGGCGACGACGGCTTTGAGCTCGCGGAGGATAATTAATTTTTCTTCATATTCGTGGGCGGTGTTTTCGCCGACGCTGCCGAGGAGGATGACGCCGTGGATGCCGGCGGCGATGAGTTTTTCGAGGTGCGCGGCGGTGGCGGGGAGGTCGACCGAGAGGTCCGGGCGGTATTGGGTGGTGAGGGCGGGGTAGACGCCGTGCCAGGAGACGTTCATAAGTTGTTCAGTTCCAGTCTTTGTGGGTAAGGGTATCCAATTCGAAGGTGCCCTGGCGGGGGAGGGATTCGACGGGGAGTCCGGAGAGCCAGAGGAAGACTTGAAAGCGGACGAGGGAGCCGGGGGCGAGGGCGAGGCTGGCGAGGGGGACGGCGGCTTCGACGATGCGGCCGACGGCGAAGCGGCCGGGGGGGAGGGTGGTTTCGGCGTCGCCGGCTTTGATGCGGATTTCGAGGTGGGTGCAGTCGGGCAGGGGGTCGAAGTCGAAGCGGAGGAAGATGCGTTGGCCGTCGGTGCCGTAGAGGAGTTGCTGGAGGCCGACGCGGCCGCCGTGCATGGCGCCCTGGCGCTGGTCGACGTGGTATTCGCCGGCGCCCATCCATTCGAAGTAGCTGCTGATCTGGCCGTCGAGGGTGGGTTGGATGTGGGTGGTGGGGAGGTGGTGGTGTTCGAGGAACTCGAGGCGGAGGATGGGGCGGGAGAGTTCGGCGGGGGGCGGGAGTTCGAGAGCGCGGTAGACGTTGGCGAGGTGGTCGCGGAAGAGTTGATCGAACTCGGTGCGGTTGGCGGATTCGTGTTCGGGGCCGTACCACCAGCACCAGTCGCTGCCTTCGGCGATGAGGATCTCTTCGTAGGCGAGGTCGCGCTGTTCGGGGGTGACGTTGTCTTTGTGTTGGTCGAAGGCGGCGCGGGCGAGGCGGAGATACTCCCAGGCGCGGTTGTCTTCGTCGGCGCCGATCCAGATATCGAAGTTGGCGTTGATCCAGGAGCCGGGGAAGATGCGGTCGAGGGTGTGGGCGGGGTGGCGGGCGATGCCTTCGCTGACGGTGACGGCCTGCATGCCGGGGTCGGCGGCGATGCGGGTGTAGAGTTGGCGGAGGAATTCGCGTCCGCTTTCGGGGAAGTACTCCCAGGCGTTTTCGCCGTCGAGGATGATGGGGACGAGGGAGTCGCGGCCGTTGCAGTTTTCGCGGATGCGGCCGAGGAAGTGGTCGGCGGCTTCTTCGGGGGCCATTTTCGAGTAGACGAAGCCGACCAGGTCGCTTAAGTAGTGATCGCGGAAGAGGCAGTGGAGTTGGCGGCCCTGGTGCTGCCAGAGATAGGGGCGGTAGGTTTCGGCGGCGCCGGCGGCGCGGCCGAGGGTGCGGGCGAGGACGCCGTTATCGGTGGCGAACCATTCGAAGCCGCAGTCGGCGGCGAGGAGGAGAGCTTCGTCGGAGACGGAGCCTTCCGAGGGCCAGAGGCCGCGGGGGGTGAGGTGGAGCCGCTTCTGCATGTAGTCGCGGGCGGTGAGGAGCTGGTGACGGGCGTCTTCGGGGTAGCGGAAGGGGGTGGGGAGGGGGACGTGGGGGTGGGCGACGGCGGCGATATCGGAGTCGCACAGGAGGGGGAGAATGGGGTGGTAGTAGGGGGTGGTGGAGACTTCGATCTGGCCGGTGGCGGCGTATTTGGCGTAGACGGGGACGACGTGGCCGAGGATTTCGAGCTGTTTGCGCCCCATGAGTTTCTGGTCGGCGAGGGAGAAGTGGCGGCCTTTGGCCACCAGATCGCGAATTTCCGGGTCGGCGGCGAGGAAGATTTCGTCGAACCAGGCGATTTGGGAGAGGATTTGCAGGTCGCGGAACTCCTGGACGCCGAAGAAGCGGCCGGCTTTGAGGCTGAGTTCGTAGAGTTCGCCGTAGCGGGGGTAGCGGTAGACCATCCGGGCGAGGTTGGCCTGGAAGAAGTAGCGGAGGAGGAAGGCTTGGTCGGCTTCGGTGAGCTCTTCGGCGGGCTTGAGGGCGAGGCGGAGGAAGGGGTCTTCGGCGGCGCCGGCGGCGTACTCGTCGAGCTGGGCGACCATGGAGGGGACGAGGTTAAAAGTCTGGTGGACGGAGGGGAAGGCGGCGAGGATCTCCACCATGCCGTAGTAGTCTTTGAGGCCGTGGAGGCGGGTCCAGGGCAGTTTGTATTCGCCGGTGACCAGATCCTTATAGAAAGGCTGGTGCATGTGCCAGACGAAGCAGAGATCGATTTGGGCCATGCGGGTTACTTTCCGAAGTAGCTGCGCACGGGGACGGGGTAGGGGGTCTTTTTGAGGGCGGCCCAGAGGATGGCGTTGAGTTCGTCGTCGTCGATTTCGTCGGCTTCGTCGAAGTCCATGCGGGCGGAGCGGGCGGCGAGGGCGCCCTGGCCGGGGTTGCGTTCGTCGAGGGGGTAGCGGGGCTTTTCGGCGGAGTAGGCGCTGACGTTGGGGGTGAGCTGGAAGGCGCCGGTCATGGGGCGGGCGCCGGCATCGAAGGTAGTCATGGGGCGGATACCGAGGATGAGTTCGATGGTGCGGAGCATGGAGGTGGTGTTGTAGAACGAGCTGTCGATGGCGCCGCGTTTGGTGTAGGGGGAGATGACGAAGGCGGGGGAGCGGTGGGAGTCGACGTGGTCGGGGCCGTTCTGGGCGTCGTCTTCGATGACGAAGATGGCCATTTTCTCCCAGAATTTGCTTTTCGAGAGGCCTTCGACGATGAGGCCGAGGGCGTAGTCGTTGTCGGCCATGGCGGCGAGGGGGGAGATTTTGCCGGCGGCGAGGCCGCTGGTGTGATCGTTGCCGAGGCGGACGACGGAGAGGTGGGGGAACTTGCCGGCGACTTCGAGGTTGGCGAGATCGGCGAGGAAGGTTTTGGCGCGTTCGACGTCGGGGTAGTCCATATCGAAGCCGCGGTAGGGGTGATGGGTGTGGGGCAGGAGAGCGGGGTCGCGGACGAGTTTGACGTGGGGGGTGGAGCCGGTGACGTCCTTGAGCGGGGTGTTTTCGACGAAGTAGCCGTAGTTGCGGACGGTGCGTCCGGCGGCGAGGGCGTTGTTCCAGAGGTAGCCGGCGGGAGGCAGGGCGGCGGGTTCACCGCCTTCGTAGTCGTAGTGTTGGCGGCGGCCGGCGTAGCTGTTGGGCCACATGCGCTGGACGTAGTCGGGAGCGATGCCGGCGGTGGTCCAGTTGTGGCCGTCGGCGGAGACGTCGGCGGAGACGTAAAAGTTGTCGAGGAGGACGAACTCGCGGGCGAGTTTGTGGTGGTTGGGGCTGACGCGTTCGGGGAAGAGGGTGAGGGAGGGGTCGCCGTTGCCTTTGCCGAGGTCGCCGAGAACCTGGTCGTAGGTGCGGTTTTCTTTGACGATGTAGATGACGTGTTCGAGGCGGGAAGGATCGCCGGGACGGACGGGGAGGACGGGGGCGAGGGTGGTGTTGGAGTGGGCGAGGAAGAGGCGGCGGTCTTCGTAGGGAAGGTTCTGGCGGACGGTGGTGGTCCACTTGTCGAGTTGTTCGTCGTCGAAGGGGGGAATGAGGGAGACCGAGCCGCGCTGGAGACGGCCGACGTATTCGACGGCGACGTTGCCCTGGTGGACGGGGGCGGGGCGGAGGGTGGGGTTGGGCCCTTTAGGGTTGGGGTAGCTGCGGGGGCCGCGGCCATTGAAGACGAGAAGTTGGGAATCGAGGGCGCGGGCGGCGAGGGGGTACCAGCCGGTGGGGATGAAGCCGCGGACACGGCTGCGGGAGCGGCTGATATCGGCGACGGCGACGGCGTTGGCGTCCGAGCAGACGACGTAGAGCTGCTTCTGGTCGGGGCTGAGGGCGAGGGCGCTGGGGGTCATGCCGGCGGGCTGTTCGGGGGAGAGGGAGACGTTGATGGATTCAAGAGGCGTGGCGGTGTTGCTGTCGTTGACACCGATGACGGTGACGGAGTTGGCGTTGCCGTTGGTGACGAAGAGGCGGCCGGCGAGTTTGGGGGCGTCGCCTTCGTCGGCGTCGGGCTGGCGGCTGCTCCAGAGCATGTCGGTGGGGTGCTGGCTGGCGCGGAGGAGGGCGAGGCGGACGCCGGTATTGGCGGCGTAGTGGCCGACGGAGGCGTCGGCCCAGTGGGAGACGAAGAAGCTTTGGCCGTCGGGGTGGAAGAGGATGCGGTAGGGGCGGCGGCCGGTTTTCCAGGTTTCGATGACGCGGCCGGACTGGGGGTTGATGACGTGGACGGCGTTTTGGAAGAGGGCGGCGGCGTAGACGAGGCGGCCATCGGGGGAGAGGGCGACGTCGCCGATGAAGTCGGTGTGCTTGCGGTCGGCGGCGGGGACGATGGGCATGGAGCGGAGGAGTTGGAGGGCGCCGGCGGTGGGGTCGAAGCTGAGTTCGTGGACGTTGGCCTGGCTGCCGCCGCCGACGTAGACCATTTTGCCGTTGGGGGAGAAGGTGAGGCCGAGCCAGGCGTCGGGGAGGTTGACGCGGCTTTTTTCGGCCATGGACTGGGCGTCGAAGACGACGACGGCGGGGGGATTATAGCCGCCGTGGAGGACAAGGAGCCAGCGCTTGTCGGGCGACAGGGCGGAGGCCATGGGGAAGGTGTCGGTGGCCTGCTGGCGGCCGGCGGGGGTGAGGAGGGCGCCGCTGTTGAGGAGGAAAGCGCCATCGGGCCGGGGGCCGACGCGTTCGGTGACGCCGGACTGGGAGACGAGGAGGAAGGCGGCAAGGAGGGTGCCGCTGATGGTGAGGAGAAGAGTTCTCATTCGCTATACCCCTGGGCGATGGGAAGGCGGCGGCCGAAGCCGAAGGCCTTGGTGGTTACTTTGAGGCCGGGCGCGGCCTGTTGGCGCTTGTATTCGTTTCGATCCACTTTTCGGGTGACATCGCGGACGAGGGTGAGCGGGAGGTTGAGCTTTTCGGCGATGCGGGCGGGGGAGACCATCTGTTCGACGTAGAGGGCGAGGATGGCGTCGAGGACGGGGTACTCGGGCAGGGAGTCGGAGTCTTTCTGGTCGGGGCGGAGTTCGGCTGAGGGGGGCTTGACGAAGACGGATTCCGGGATGGCGTTGGCGAGGCGGCGGTTGGCGACGCGGCAGAGGTCGTAGACCTGGGTTTTGGGGATGTCGCTGATGACGGCGAGGCCGCCGCACATGTCGCCGTAGAGGGTGGCGTAGCCGACGGCGGTTTCGCTTTTGTTGCCGGTAGTGAGCACGAGGGCGCCGGTTTTGTTGGAGAGGGCCATGAGGGTGAGGCCGCGGAGGCGGGATTGGAGATTTTCTTCGGTGACGTCAGGCGGGGCACCGGCGAAGACCGGGCCGAGGGTATCGAGCATGGCGGCGTAGGCTTGGTTGATAGAGACAGTGGGGCAGGAGATGCCGAGGGAGGCGGCGAGGGCGTGGGCGTCGGTGAGGGAGTGGTCTGAGGAGTAGGGTCCGGGCATGGCGACGCCGGTGACGTTCTCCTTGCCGAGGGCTTCGACGGCGAGGCAGGCGACGAGGGCGGAGTCGATGCCGCCGGAGAGGCCGAGGAGGGCTTTGCGGAAGCCGGTTTTGCGGAAGTAGTCGCGGGTGCCGAGGACGAGGGCTTGGTAGACGGCGTCGATCTCTTCGGGATGGGAGGCGTGGAGGTCGCCGGTGCCGGTATGGAAGTTGGCGAAGATGAGTTCTTCAGAGAAGCTGGAGGCGGCGGCGATGATTTTGCCGGTCGAGTCCATGGCGAAGCTGGAGCCATCAAAGATTAACTGATCGTTGCCGCCGACCTGATTGACGTAGACGAGGGGAGTTTGATAACGGCGGGCGGTGGCGGAGAAGATCTGCTGGCGGAGGGCGCGTTTGCCGAGGTGGTAGGGCGAGGCGTTGATGGAGAGAATGGCTTTGGCGCCGGCACCGATGAGCTCTTCGACAGGGTCGCGTTGATAGAGCCGGTTCTGCCAGAAGTGCTGGTCGTTCCAGGCGTCTTCGCAGATGGTGATGGCGACGGGGGTGGTGCCGATGGTGGCGAGGGACTGGTTTTCGGCGGGGCGGAAGTAACGCTGCTCGTCGAAGACATCGTAGGTGGGGAGCAGCATTTTGTGCTGGCGGAAGAGGACTTTGCCGCGTTGGAGGAGGGCGGCGGTGTTCCAGACCCGTTTTCCCTCGTTGCATGGGGCAACTTCGGCGGTGCCGCAGAGAATGGCGATGCGCAGGGGGGCGGCTTCGACGGCGAGGCGGTTGAGTTCGGCTTCGGCGGCTTCGAGGAACGCGGGGCGTTCGAGGAGGTCCTGGGGGGGATAGCCGGTGAGCGCCAACTCCGGGAAGACGACCACTTCGGCGCCTCCTTCGGCCGCGCGCCGCGCATAGCGCAGGATTAAGCTGGCGTTCCCGACCAGGTCGCCAACCGTGGTATTGATCTGCCCCAAGGCAATCCGCATGAAGACTACTATTGTATCGGGGCTAGAGGGTGACTTTCTTCCGGCGGACTCGGAACTCGGCCGGGGCGGGCTCGACCGGAGCGGATTCCGATTCGACGCGGACGAGGGAAGCGACACTGATCACGGGGACGAGCGCCTGCGAATCCGGACCGGGCGCGGGCTGGCGGACGCGCTGGGCGATTTCTGAGTTGAGCGAGGCGACAAACTGTTCGATCTGCCGCTGCATTTCCTCCATTTTTTCCCGCATGTTGAGGATGATTTCCACTCCGGCGAGGTTGACACCGAGTTCGCGGGTGAGTTGGAGGATGACTTCGAGGCGCTCGACATCGTCCTCGGTATAGAGGCGGGTATTGCCGTCGCTGCGGGAGGGTTTCAACAGGCCTTCGCGCTCGTACATGCGGAGGGTCTGGGGATGCAGATTGTACTGCTCGGCGACGGCCGAGATCATGTAGGCAGCTTTGTTCCGTTTCGGCATCCGCGTTGGCCTTCTACCTTTATACCTTGGTCCACAACTCGCTACGGGGGTCTGGCGGATACTGCGTGGCGAGTTCCCGCAGCAGTTCCCGGGTGCGCTCGTCGTTGGCTGGCGGGGCCTGGAGGACGACTTCGACAATCTGATCGCCGCGCGAATCCTTGCGGGAGTTGGGGACTCCCTTTTCGCGCAGGCGGAACTTCTGGCCGTTCTGCGTGCCCTGGGGAATTTTGAGAATGGCCCGGCCGTCGATGGTGGGCACTTCGATCTTGGCGCCGAGGACGGCTTCTGGGACCGTGACGGGGACTTTGATTTCGATGGTATCGCCGTCTCGTTTGAAGAAGGCGTGCTCTTCGACGCGCACCGTGATGTAGAGATCGCCGGCCGGGCCGCCCATGCGCCCGGCGTTTCCCTTCCCTGCTACGCGCAGGCGCGAGCCGGTGGCGACACCGACCGGGAGGCGAACCTCAACCGAATCCATGTTCGCCGTGCGGCCTTCGCCGCGGCAGCCCGGACAGACGTTGCGGAGGCGGCCGGCGCCGTTGCAGCGGGTGCAACTGAGGTTGAACTTCATGGCGCCGGCGGTCTGGCTGACCTGGCCAGTGCCGTTGCACTCCGGACAGGAGGCGATGTTGCCACCGGCGGATCCGGAGCCGTGGCAGGTGGCGCAGGACTCCTGGCGAGAGATGCTTAAACGCACCTGGGTGCCGCGAATCGCCTGCCAGAAGTCGATGTTGAGGGTGTATTCCAGATCGGCGCCTTTTTCGGGCTGCTGGGGCTGAGCGCCGGAGCGGCCGCCGAAAAACTGGCTGAAGATGTCGCTGAAGCGGCCTCCGGTGTCGGCACCGGGGGGGGAGCGGCGGCCGGCCTGCTGGTTGACGAAGTCGGAGAAATCGAAGCCTTCAAAGCCCATGCCGGGGCCGCTGCCGGGAGGCGGTCCGCCGGGCGGGACGCCGCTATCGGAGTAGAAGCCGTACTGATCGAACATGGCCCGTTTTTTGGGCTCACTGAGAATGTCGTAGGCTTCCTGAACGGTTTTGAACTTGTCTTCGGCGGCTTTGTCGCCGGGGTTGAGGTCGGGATGATACTTGCGGGCGAGGCGGCGATAGGCCTTCCGGATCTCGTCCTCCGATGCTTTCTTTTCGACACCCAAGGTGCCGTAATAGTCTTTGCGTTCCGGCATGGCACACCTCGGAGGCGGGGCCGCTCAGCAGCGGCCCCGCCGTTCCGTGACTGGTCGCTACTTCTTGCCCTTGTCGTCGACGTCGACAAACTCGGCGTCGACCACCGAATCGGCCGGCTGCTCCGCCTTGGGCTCGGCGCCGGGGGCAGGACCGCCGGGGGCGCCCTCGCCGGCCGGCGATTTGTACATCACTTCGGCCAGTTTGTGGCTGGCCTGGGTGAGGTTGTCGATGGCGGCGTTGATCTTGGCGGCGTCGCCTTCCTGGACCGCCTTTTTGGCTTCCTCAAGGGCGGCTTCGACCGTCTTGGCCTCGGCCTCGCTGACCTTGTCGCGATGATCTTTCAGGGTCTTTTCGACCGAGTAGATCATGCCGTCGGCCTTGTTGCGGGCTTCGACGCTGTCGCGGCGCTTCTGGTCGGCGGCGGCGTTTTCCTTGGCCTCGCGGGCCATCTTCTCCACCTCGTCCTTGCTGAGGCCGGACGAGCCGCTGATGGTGATCTTCTGCTCGTTGTTGGTGGCTTTATCTTTGGCCGTGACGTGCAGAATGCCGTTGGCGTCGATGTCGAAGGTGACTTCGACCTGGGGAACGCCGCGCGGCGCCGGCGGGATGTTGCCGAGTTGGAAGACGCCGAGCTGCCGATTGTCGGCCGCCATGGCGCGTTCGCCCTGGAAGACCTTGATTTCGACCGAGGTCTGGTTGTCCGAGGCCGTCGAGAAGGTCTCGCTCTTGCGCGTGGGGATGGTCGTGTTGCTCTCGATGAGCTTGGTAAAGACGCCGCCGAGGGTCTCGATACCGAGCGAAAGCGGGGTGACATCGAGCAGCAGGACGTCCTTGACCTCGCCGCCGAGCACACCGCCCTGGACGGCGGCGCCGATGGCGACCACTTCGTCGGGGTTGACCGAGCGGTTCGGCTCCTTGCCGAACATGTCGCGGACGATCTGCTGAATTTTCGGGATGCGGGTGGAGCCGCCGACCAGGACGACTTCGTCGATCTGGGAGGGCGAGAGCTTGGCATTCTTGAGCGCCCGCTCACAGGGAGAGAGCGTGCTGCGGAGAATGTCGTCGATCATCTGCTCGAAGCGGTTGCGGGTCAACTTCATGACCAAGTGCTTCGGGCCGCTGGCGTCGGCGGTGATGAACGGCAGGTTGACTTCGGTTTCGAGCGTGGTAGAGAGCTCGATTTTGGCCTTTTCGGCGGCTTCTTTGAGCCGCTGCCGGGCCATGTTGTCGTTCATTAGGTCGATGCCGTTCTCTTTCTTGAACTCAGCGACGATCCATTCCATGATGCGGTCGTCGATGTTGTCGCCGCCGAGATGGGTGTCGCCGTCGGTGGACTTCACTTCGACGACGCCGTCGCCGACTTCGAGGATCGAAACGTCGAAGGTGCCGCCGCCGAAGTCGAAGACCGCGATGGTCTCGTTCTTCTTCTTATCGAGTCCGTAGGCGAGCGCCGCGGCCGTGGGCTCGTTAATGATGCGCATTACTTCGAGGCCAGCGATCTGGCCGGCGTCTTTGGTGGCCTGGCGCTGCGCGTCATTGAAGTAGGCCGGGACGGTGATGACCGCCTTGCTGACCTTTTCGCCGAGGTAGGATTCGGCGGCTTCCTTCAACTTGGTCAGGACCATCGAAGAGATTTCGGGCGCCGAGAGCTTCTTGCCCTGCGATTCGACACGGGCATCGCCGTTGTCCCCGGGGGTGACCTTATAGGGGACCAGTTTCTTTTCGGCGTCAACTTCGTCGAAGCGCCGACCCATGAAGCGCTTGATGGAGTAGATCGTGTTTTCCGGATTGGTGACGGCCTGGCGCTTGGCCACCTGTCCCACCAGGCGCTCGCCGCCCTTGGTGAAACCGACGACGGAAGGTGTGGTCCGCGCACCTTCCTGATTGGGGATGACGACCGCTGACCCCGCTTCCATTACGGCAACAACGGAGTTGGTGGTGCCAAGGTCAATTCCAATGATTCTGCTCATGACTAGAACTTTTGCCTCCTGCTTTAGTGTACTACAAGTATTGAATCTGCGCGATCCATTGTCAAGCAATATTTTAGCAGGGGAGACTCAGGTTCTAGCCGGGTAGCAGTTTGGAGATGTCGTTATAAAGGACGAAGACGACGAGCATGATGAGGAAAACAAAGCCGAGCTTGAAGACGGTCTCCTTCACCTGAAGACTCAGATCGCGGCGCATGATGATCTCGATGGCAAGCATGAGGATGGTGCCGCCGTCGAGGATCGGGATTGGCAGCAGGTTAAAGATAGCCAGGTTCAGGCTGACGGCGGCCATGAGGCCGACGAAGGAGGCGAGGCCTTCGCGGGCGGCATCGCCGCTGAGCCGGGCGATGCCGACGGGTCCTTCGAGGTTTTTGGGAGACATGCGGCGCTCGACCATGCCGCGGAGGAACTGGACGATCAATCCGGCGCTGCGGTAGTTCTGGCGGGCCGATTCGCGGAGGGCTTCGGCGAAGGGCAGGGAGACGAAGGTGACACGGGGAGAGAGCTGGACGCCGAGCATGTAACGCTTGGCGTCGCCCTCGCCGACGGCGCGGGGCGTCACCTGCGCCTTGCGGATTTCACCGTTTCGGCTGTAGGTGAGGTCAACCGGTGTACCTTGGCCCTCTTTGAGCAGGGACAGCAGCATCTGCGTGGAGCGCAGGGCGACACCGTCGAGGGCGACCAGCAGATCGCCGGCCCGTAGGCCGACGCGGGCGGCTTCCATATCGGGACTGACGCCGCCGAGTTGAATCTCATGCTGCGCGGCCCAGCCGAGGGAGCCGACACCGATCTGTTCATCGAGGGCCGGGGTGACCGTGACGATGACCTGCCCGGACCCGCGCACAAGGACGACGGGGACGGGGCGGTTGGTGGCGGCTACTTCGGCGATGGTTACGTCCTCCCAGGTGGGGTCGGCGATATCGTCGAAGCGGGCGATGCGGTCGCCAGGGAGGACGCCGGCTTTAGCGGCAACCGAGTCCTTGGCGACAAAGCCGACGACGGCCGGGCCGTCGGCGCCGACGATTTTCGGGTAGCGGTAGACAAAGAGCCCGGTCAGCAAGACGAGGGCCAGCAGGATGTTCATGGCGGGACCGGCGAAGGCGATGATCATGCGTTGCCAGCGGGGTTTGGCGAGAAAGCTGCGGGGGTCGGCGGCGGCGCCATCGGGGGAGTCCTCATCGGCGGCCTGTTCGCCGGTCATCTTGACGTAGCCGCCGAACAGAATCAGCGATACGCGGAAATCGGTCTCGCCGCGGCGGAAGCCGAACAGGCGGGGACCGAAGCCGAACGAGAAGGCTTCGACGCGGACGTCGAAGTAGCGGGCGGCCCAGTAATGACCCAGTTCGTGAATGAGGATCATGATGCCCAGCAGGACGAGGACCCACCAGACGTTTTGAAAGAAGACCATAGAGTTGGCTATCCTACGAGTGCGCGGGCCATCTGGCGGCTGGCGCAATCAATCTCGAGCACCTCTTCGACGGTGCGGGGGGTGCGATTGGGTACCTTTTCGAGGGTTTCCCTGACGATGCGGGCGATGCTTGGGAACGAGATCCGGCCGGCCAGGAAGGCTTCGACGGCGACTTCGTCGGCGGCGTTCAAGGTGCAGGTGGCGGACCCGCCGGCGGTTTGGGCAGCGTAGGCGAGGGCGAGCAGGGGGAAGCGGTCGAGGTCCGGGGGTTCGAACTCCCAGGTGCGGGCGGTTTTCCAGTCCATGCGGGGCACGGGGGCGGAGGCGCGGGCGGGGTAGGTAAGGGCGTACTGAATGGGCATCCGCATATCGGTGGCGGAGACCTGCGCGATGACGGAGCCGTCGTTGTACTCCACCATGGCGTGAATCGAAGACTGCGGGTGGACGACGACCTCGACTTCGGCCGGGGGGAAATCGAAGAGCCAGCAGGCTTCGATGACTTCGAAGCCTTTGTTCATCATGGTGGCCGAATCGATGGTGATGCGCTGGCCCATTTTCCAGGTGGGGTGGTTGAGGGCCTGGGCGACGGTGACCTTCTCGAGGTCGGCCTGCGGGGTGCGGCGGAACGGACCGCCGGATGCCGTGAGAATCAGCTTAGTGACCTCGTCCCGACGGCCGGCGCGTAGGCATTGGTGGGCGCCGTTGTGCTCACTATCGACCGGGATCATCTCGGTACCGGCTTCGCGGCAGGCGGCCATGACGAGTTGGCCGCTGGCGACGAGGACCTCTTTATTCGCCAGTCCGATGATTTTGCGGCGGCGCACGGCCTCGTAGGTCGCCTCGAGGCCGGCAACGCCTACGATGGCGGACATGACGATGTCGACCTCTGGGGCGATGGCCGCAGCGAGACGTCCGGCGGCGCCGTGGGTCAGTTCTGGAGGTCGTACGCCGGCGGCAGAGAGTTTGCGGGCCAGTTCGTCACACAAATCGGCGGTGGCGACGACGGCCACGGCGGGAGCGAATTCGCGAATCTGTTCGACCAGCAGGTCCAGGTTGGTTCCGGCGACGAGGGCATAGACGGAAAACTCGTCGGGACGGCGCCGGACAACGTCGAGGGTGCTGGTGCCGATCGAACCAGTCGATCCGAGTAGGGTGAGGGTCTTCATCCAAGCAGACAACTCTATCGTATCACTCGGTTAGGAGAAGTTCGGAGGTCGGAAGCACCGGGAGAGAAGGAACCCCGAAGGGCGACGGGAGGGATGCTTCAGGGGTCTATATTGAGGTTAGTCTCGCTTTGGTGGGAGTTGCCCCCCCGTCTTACTTTCAATATTAGAATATGATTTTTGGAATCGCAAGAGTTTTTTTCTGAAAAAATGGAGACGGCGGCCTACGCCTTCGTCTTGCTCTTCACTTCGACGCCGGCGATTCCCTCTAAGACCTTGATTGTGCTGCAGATATCCTCATCGCCGGAGCCGAGCGAGATGGCGGCCTGGAACATCTGCTGGGTTAAAGCCGTGAGCGGGAGGGGTACGCCGATCTCTTTGGCCGAGTCCAGCATGAGGCCGATGTCCTTGTGCATCCATTTGACGGAAAAATTAGTGGAGAAGTCGCGGCGGAAGACGTAGGGGGCCTTGAAGGAGATTAATCCGCTGCGGGCGGCGGAGTTGCTCAGGATATCGACCATGAGGTCGGGATCGACGCCGGCCTTGGTGGCGAGCACCATGCCTTCGTTGAAAGCCTGCAGGAGGTTGGACAGGATCAGATTCTGGGTGAGCTTGGCGTTCATGCCCAGGCCGGGTCCGCCGCAGTAATACAGTTGCTTGCCCATCGGTTCGAAGTAGGGCTTGACGGCGGCGAAGACGTTCTGGTCGCCGCCGATCATAAAGGTTAAAGTGCCGCCTTCGGCGCCGGGCTTGGAGCCGGTGCAGGGCGCATCGAGGAACTCGACGCCCTTGGCATTGCAGCGTTCTGCTGCGGAGCGACTGTAGGAGGGGGCAACCGTGGAGGCATCGACAATGACGGTACCAGGCTTGGCGCCTTCGAGCAGACCGTTGGGGCCGAAGATAACGGCTTCCGACATGGCGGTGTCGCCGACAATCAGGAAGACGCAATCTGCGTTCTCTGCCACCTCTTTGGGAGTGACGCAGGGGCGAGCGTTAGACCGGCCTTGGGCCAAGTCGGTGACCTTGGAGGTCGAGTAGGACCAAAGGGCCACATCGTGACCCGCGTCGAGAAGATGCCGGGCCATGGGATAACCCATGATGCCCAATCCGAGAAAGCCGAGTTTCGCCATAACCCCGCTATTGTATCGCTATCGGAGGTTGGCGAGAAGCCGCAGGATAACGAGGTCCGAGGGCTGGAAGGTGGTCGAGGGGATCATCTGCTGCTCCTCTTCAGAATGGGCGACATGGGTGCGAACGAGAGAGCGGAATTGCTCGATCGAAACGCCCAAAGCTTCCGCAGCTTCGGATTCCGAATAATAGGACTTGAATGCTCGAGTAGCTAGCATGAAAGGGGTTCCTTGGCTTTGATCTTTCTTTGATTGTAGAAAGAAAGCGCCAAGTGCCCAATCAGCAAGAGTGCCTAGATGTCGGTAGTTTTTTCCTGATTAATTGCAGGCCCGGGCAGCCCTTTCTCCCGAGGAACCTACTTTGTTCCCTAGAGAGACGCGGAGCGAGTCGACGCGGAAGAGATTGGTCGAAGGGGGCACCGGGAGGGGGATCTCGAGTTGGAAGGCGCCTCCGGTACGGATGCTGAGTTCGCTCGAAAAGTACTCGGCTGCGTAGGTGGCGATGTTCAAGTCTTTCACCTCGGCGCCGTTCAGGACCACCGAGATGGCCGTGAGATCGCGCGTCGAGCTCGTGCCGGCGACACGCAAGGCCAATTGCCCGGCAGTTCCGGTGTAGCAGGCGTCGGTCAACTGGGGCGCGGTGCGCGGCACGGTGGTTCTGGCCGCCCCGGGCGCCGCCGGCTGCAACTGGCCGGCAATTTCAAGCCGACTGACCCGCGCGGTGAGGTAACCGGCAACCGTACCCGGCCCGGCAATGGTGGCGGCAAACTGCCGCTGCCCGGCGGCGAGTGAGAAGCTGAGCTGGCGGCGGCCATTGGCGGCAAACACCACGGCGGGATCGGCCTGATTGACCAGGGCGTCCCCGGCGCCCGTGTCGGGCTGCATTTCAAGCGCCAAGGTACCACCGACGGCAAGAGGATACGCCCGATCGAACTGCACCACCAGGGGAATGCTGCCACCGGCGGGCGTGACAAGGGCGGGCATCCCCGACAGGCGTAAGCCGGTGACCGGCGGCAACTCCGCCGTCAGCGAGCAGGTGCGGCTGACGGCGGCACGGCGAGCATCCTCCACCAGGACCGTCAGATCGGCTTTGCCGGGCACCTGCGGGGTACCCGAGATCCAACCGTCAGTGCCGAGAGCCAGGCCCGACGGCAGCTGACGCTCAGAGCGGAAGCGGTAAGGTGGGACGCCGCCATCGGGGATCACCTGCGTCCGGTAGAAGGAACCCACCGCAGCCGGGGGAAACGGACAGTCACCAAGGAGCCGGAGCGGCTTGGGGGTGACGAACTGCTCACACTGTTGGGTGGCTAGGATCCCGTTGCCGTCGCGGACCGCAACGGTGAACACGGCAGTGCCCGGGGCAACCGGGATACCGCTCAAGCGACCCTCCGAGCTGAGGGTCAATCCGGCCGGCAACGCGCCACTCGCCGTCCAGACGTAGGGCGCCACGCCTCCTTCGCTGGCGAGCGCCGCTTCGAACGACCGGCCGAGTTGGGCCGGCGGCAGTGGACAGGAGGAGATACTCAAGGGCGCCCGGCGCACCCCCATCGCACAAGGCTTACCCGCGCCCAGTCCATCGCGGTCCCGGACAACGATCTGAAATTGAAACGCCCCGGCGGCGTTGGGAGTGCCCTGTAATTGGCCGTCCGGGCTTACGACCAGACCGGGAGGTAGGCTTCCGACGGCGCTCCAGGAGTATGGCGCCGCTCCACCGGAGGCTTCTAAAGCAATCCGCACGGCTTGTCCGGTCTCAACCGAAGCCAGCGGACAGGCTGTTTCCAGATTCAAAGCGGGCTCCTCGACAGTGAGGTCGCACGTCAATCGGCTGGTGCGGCCCAGCGCGTCATTCACCTCAAGAGCGTAGACGAAGCGTCCGGACACTGCCGGGATGCCCGCGAATCTCCCATCCCCGGAAAGGCCGATGCCCGGAGGCAGGGCACCGAAGGCCGTCCACCGGTACGGCGTCAATCCGCCACTGGCCTGGGCCAGTTCGTCGTAGCCAACGCCGGCGGTGCCCGATGCCGCCGGACAGGAAGCCACGGTCAACTGCGTGAGGCGAGGCCGGACGTTCAACGAACAAGCGCGGGAGGCTGGTTCCACGTCGGACCGCGGGTTACCGGCTACTCGGACTATAAAATTATAGGACCCGGCCGTCACCGGGGTACCCGATAATACCCCATCCTCACTCAACTGCAGACCAGCCACCGGGCTCATGCCGTTCTCGCCCCAGGACCAGAGATACGGGCCGGGCGCCCCGGCGGCACGCAGCGTTTGCCGGTAGATGGAGCCTTCGGTCGCCTCGGGCAGCGGGCAGGTACCGCTCAGAATCTGCAGCGTTGCCGGCAGGACTTCCAGGGTTATCCGTTGCGCTAAGGTCTCCTCGACCCCCTCGATGCGGGTGGTCAGCCGCACGGTAAATTGATAAACACCAACCGCCGTCGGCGTGCCACTCAGAACCCCGGACGGGGAGAGGGAGAGGCCAGGCAGGGACTGGCCCGGATCGGGCAGAAGGCTCCACTGGTATCCGGAGCCACCCTCGGCCGTTAAGACTGCGGAGTAGGCCGCACCAATCCGTCCATTCGGCAGTTGGCTGCCCGAGGTGATGCGCAAGCCGGGACTCAACTGCCCATCGCGGGCCCGGAACAGATAACGGCCGATGACCGGGACATTCAAACGGCGCCGTGCGAGCGCTTGGGGACCGCTGTCGAGAAACGCACCGGAGCTTAGCGAACCCGGCAATTGAAAACTGGTTCCGGGTTGGCCGGATCCGTTGGACCAGCCAACGGAGGCCGGAACCCCACCAAATCCACCCGAGCCACCCGAGGCATCGCCCGTTTCCCAAACAATCCGCTCGTAGTTGAACTCAACATCGAAATTGCCGGATCCAGTATCGGAACGATCGATCAAAATGACCTGAAAGCGGTTCAGCTTGTCGTCATGACTGGCAAAGTACCCGACGTCCAGATAGTTGGCTCCAAAGGCCTGGCGACCGTTAACCTTATCCTCGCCAAAGGTCACCAACCGGGACCGCACGCCGCGGGTATCCACATCGGCAAAAAACGGCGCGATGATTTCGGTGCGAGTACTCTCAAGACCAAACGGTGTGTAGGTGGACAGCGACCGGTCGAAGGTGATGTTGCCGTTGTTGTTCACCCAGCAACCGGCCCGCAGGCGGCCGAAAAAATTAATCGGGAAGGGCAGCGGCACGAAGGGACCGGACCCGTCATCGTTACGTGGCACCGTGCGCGATTTGAAACCGGGCAGATCGCGGATCGCCTGACCTGCCATTGGTTGAGGATAGGCAAGCCCACCGGCCAGAACCGCCAGGAGGGCCAACAAGAGGCCCGGCTGTTTAAAGAGCCCTTTGACGGGTTCGGCGACAGGTTCGCCCTCAGCCTTCAGCGGCGACTGGCCCGAGCTGCACTCTTCGACGGCGCCGGCCAGCGCGAGAAGACTCCGGGAGAACTCCCGCTCCTCCGCCAAGACATCTTTGCGATGACTGACCGGCATCAGCGGACCTCCGGCGCGAACGCGGGCAGTAGGGTAAATGCCGCTTCGCCCCGCTCGAAATCGAGAAAGTGAGTGATGTGCTTGAGCGAGTCATGCAGCCGCACCAAACCCGACCCGGCGATCCAGGCCCCCGTCGGCTGACATCCGCAATTGCCGGCGAACACTTCCATGGCCTGCTCATCCCACTGGCGGATCTCGCCGGAACCATGAACGGTCACCAGAAGAGCCCCAGCCCCCACCACACTGGACCAAACCAGTCCGACCGCGCCCGGCGGAGCCTCCACCTGGCGCGAGGCGGCGCTCTTAACCTCCGTGAACGCGAGGGTGCCCGCTGAATCGATCGTAGCCAGCCGGCCGCCACCCGGGGCAAAAGCGCCCAAGATGCTTTCGCCGGTCGCCACGGGAACCAGGTCGTCATTCTCGCGCCACAGCACGGCACGATCCTGCTGGCCAAGAAGCGCGACGATCCCGTCGTCCGACAAACTGAGCGCCCGTAAGCCGCCGGCGAGCCGAATCTCCCGCACCTTTCTACCCTGCTCCACCCGGTAAATGCCGCAGTATCCACCCCCCTCGCCGCAGGCGAGCCAGGCCGAAGCCCGGGCGTTCCAGACCGGAGCGACCCAATCCTGAAATCCAAGGTCCAGCACAGCGGTAACGGTCCGGGATTCATTCCAGGTCAGAAGCTGCCAGCCGGCCGCGCTGCGCACCAGCGCCCGCGATCCCGCCGGCCATACCGACTCGACCGGGCCATCCCAAATCCGGCGCCCCAAACTCAAACGTCCCGCCACACCCTCCACCGCCAGCAGATGACCACTCTCCGGCTCCAGCGCCACGTCCACGGAAGGGGGCGGCAACACGCGGCCCTCGCCCGCCCAACAGACGAGGGCCGCGGGAAAGAACACTCCGATGCTGAGATGGCGCATAAACAAAACTCCGGTAACCCTGATCCTGGTGAGATATCGACCAACCCCGCGGAAAACTTTACCCCCTGCCATGTTCGTAGTCCGGGTGATAATCTGAAGAGGGCGTAACCTTCGCTGGGTTTCAGGCGTCGTCCCCTGGGAAGCCGTGCGTCCGCGGTTGCTCTACGCGATTAATCTGGATGGAAGGCGTTGGTGAACATAATTATGTCGGCGATACTGAACCCCACTCCCCAACCGACCCCGTCTGGCCAACCGGCCAAACTGGCTCCGGCTCTCCCCCCTCCCGATGCTCCGGCCGGAGGCCGCTGGAAACCATTCCTGATCGTGGCGTTGGTGGCTGGAGCGGCATGGGTCGGCTACGAGTTTGGCTATAAACCGCTCGAGGCAAAGAAGGCGCAGACGGTTGCCGTGGTCATTCCGACGACGGTAGTTGAGCGAGGCGCCCTCGAAAAGCGCACCCGCATTGCAGGCACGACGGCGGCAAAGAACTTTGCAACCATCACCGCCCCGATGATCCGGGGGCCGGAGGGCAACCGCCCCATGGTTCTCCTCAGCATGGTCAGTTCGGGCGCGATGGTCAAACAGGGTGACGTGATTGCGCGGATTGATGGGCAGAGTCTGCAGGACCATATTGACGACGTAAAGGATACGGTTGAAGCCGCTCTGGCCGATGTGCGGAAGCGCAAGGCGGAGTTGGAGATTGACTGGAAAAACTTGGAGCAGACGGTCCTCGTGGCCAAGGCTGATCTCGACAAGGCACGACTGGAGGCTTCCGCCGCCGAAGTGCGCACCGAGGTGGAGCGCCAACTCCTGCAGCTCACCTTCGAAGAGGCGCAGGCCCGCTACAAGCAGTTGCAGTCGGACTTCGAAAACACGAAGAAGTTGCAGGCTTCTGAGCTGGCGATCCTCAACTTTACCCTGGAGCGGCACAAGCGCCATCTGGCCCGTCACGAATCCGATGTCAAGCGCTTTGTAATCAGCGCTCCGATGGATGGCTTGGCGGTGTTGCAGTCGGTCTGGGGCGGCAGTTCCATGCGCACGATTGAACAGGGCGATCAGGTCACACCGGGTCAGCCGTTCATGAAAGTTGTCAATCCGAGCAGCATGATGCTTGAGACCAAGATAAACCAAGCCGAAAGTGATGATTTCCGGCTGGGATATTCGGCCGAGATCCGCCTCGATGCCTTCCCCGGTATGGTGATGAAGGCAAAAGTCTTCAGCATTGGAGCCATTGCCACCGGCGGTTGGCGGCAGAATCCTTACATCCGGAGCATTCCGCTCAAGCTCGCCATCGAAGGTTCCGATTCCCGACTGATTCCGGACCTATCCGGCTCGGCGGACGTAGTTCTCGATCAGGTAAAGAACACTCTGGTTGTTCCCCGGCAGGCCCTCTACCAGCAGGATGGCAAAGCGTTTGTCGACGTCAAGAGCAGCCAGGGGTTCGCGGCACGCCAAGTTACCGTTGGCTTGACCAATGACACCCACGCCTCGATCCTGAGCGGTCTGCAACAGGGCGAGCAGATCCGGCTCAGTCACTAACTATCCGGGCCGGGCGAGTATCCTGTCAGAGTTACTCGCTCGGAACTAACTCCTGCGGTCGTTCGTCGAGATCTTCGAGTTGTTTTTCCATCTCGATCTGCTCCTGGCACTTGACGCAATAGTTGGCCCAGGGGATCACCTGCAGGCGGAGAGAAGAGATCGGTTCGTCGCACTCGGCGCAAATACCGTAGCTTTCGTCGTCAATTCTGACGAGCGCGGCCCGAACTTCGCGAAGATCCAACGCCGTCTGATGGAGCAGGCCGCTTTGAAACTCCCGGTCTACCAACTGTAGCCGCGCATCAAATTCGTCCGGTGATACCTGAACCTCCAGGTCATCACGGCGAGCCAGCCGGTTCTGCAACTCGATCTGCTTGGCGAGTAGCATCGCGTGGAACTTCTTTCTGTCAGATTGATTCATTAAGAACTTTCATCCTAGTATACAGCGAAACGGATCCCCCGCCGGTTACCGCCACCGCCCTTCGAGTGGTGCCGGCGGATCCGCAATCGACTGAAACATGCCCACACGGACCGTATCGGTTCCCTTCATGGTTAAAAGCGGCATCAGACCCTGAGCGATCATCCGTTCGGCCGCCTGCAGGGTCAGGAGCACCTCGGCGCAGGGCTTCACCTCGGGGCTGCCACAGTCCACATAAGCGTGCAATGGCAATCCGTCGATGTTCTGAAACTGCCCGGGGCGCATCTGCCAACGGTTGACGGCGAAGGCGTGCGCGGTAAGTTGCACACACGCATACATGGGATTGGCCCACAGGTATCCGGCATGCATCGAAGTGCGGTTCGGCATCTCCTCGAAGGCGAACCGCTCAACGGGATTCGATAGCTTGCCATAGGGCAACCGGACCAGGAACCGCGGCAGGGCCAAACCAATCCGCCGCGCCTCGGGCAGTTGCCGCATCTCGCGCCAAAGCGGGTCACCCTCTTCCCAATCCTCGGTGTGCCGCAGATCCTCGGAACTTTTCACGCCCAGAACCGACGGGTCCGCCCCCGACAGCAGCGGCGCTCCAGCCTGGTCGGCAATCATGGCCAACCGAGCGAACAGTTCGATCTCGTCGATCCAGGGCCGGAAGTACAGATCGGTGCCCAGCAGCGACCAGGGTTCCCCCTCCGTCGGCTGCGTTACCAACAACCGGTACAAGGCGGTCGTCCGCAAGTCGCTGGCCGTGGCGAGGTCGGCAATCAACTCCGCCTTGCTGACATCGAGCAGGTAAAGCCGCAGCTGCGAATCCGTTTCGGTATGGCGCACCAGCCAATCGAGCGCTCGCCAGGAGCTTTCGAGGGCCTGAAACTGGGGCTGGTGCAAAAGCGCCCGCATCTGCCCGGCGATCGTCTCGTCCAAGTCAGCCAGCAGCGCCTTCTGCTGCGGGTCCTTGGTTTGTTCGAGATGAGGAGCCACCAGGTCGTGCACGTAGGCCAGCAGGGCATCGGCGGGCTTTCGCCGGGCGGTGGGCTGCGGAGCGGGCTCGGCACCGTCGACGATCGCGTCGAGCAGGCTGCCGGTTACGATGCCGGCCTCCGGCGCCGCGGCGGGCGGCGCGGGTGGTTTCGCCAAGCCACCCAGAATCTCGTCGGTAGCGGCCCGGAACGACGCCGGATTTTCGAGACGCCGGCGCATCTGCTGCAGGGCGGCAAACAGCGGCTGCGTGGCCAGGATGCGATCGGGATGAAAGTCGTCGAGTTCCGCGATCGCCAGGTCAGCCGCGGCCCCATCGGCGCCCAGGGGAAGGCGCAACTGGATGTTTAGACTCCGCATCACGGTGTCGATCTCGTCCCGATCGACAGCCAACGGGCGGCGCCCGGTCAACGGCTCTACGACCCCCCGGCTCGTCCGTCCGGAAAAATCCCCCAAAATTAAGATATGAAATGGCGCGTCGGGCTCCGGCCGCGCGGTCGAACGCCGCAGCGGATCGACATCCAGAAATACTTCAGGCATTGCAGTTTTCGCCATGGCGCTCCCGATTATACATGCGGAAGGTGTAACATGACCCCATCAGCGTTTCCCTCGACGGACTTTTTCCGTCATTCGCGCGAGTGATCAGGGAAGAATGGATACCCGGATGACCACAGAAGCCATACTCGATCCCTTTGCCCGCCTCGACCCGCGTACGCTCGACGCGCTGCGGGAGGTGTTCGACCGGGTCAGCTATCGCGAAAAGTCGGTCGAGGCCATTCTGCCGGCCGGCCTGAACGGAAATGCCACCGCAGAAGGCGCGGCGCCGATGGTGCTTCGGGCTCTTTCTGCTCTCCGCTCCGGTAGCCGAGAAATCAGTGGCCGAAATGTTCGGCGAAAGCCTGGTCGCCGCGCTCACCGCCGGCGGCCTTCTGAGGGTAACACCCCAGGGGCTGGCTTGCCCGGTGATCATCCAGCCGGTACGCGGCTTCTATATCGTCTACGACCCCGTCGCGGCCAAACTCGCGCCGGTGGGCAAATACCTGGTCATGGGTATGGGCACCAGCTCGCTGGCGCCGGCCAATGCCGCGCCCCGCCGCCACTACCGTCGCGCTCTCGACGTCGGCTGCGGCGGTGGGTTTCAATCCTTCCACCTCGCCACGCACTGCGACGAGGTGGTGGGCCTCGACATCAACCCCCGCGCGTTGAGCCTCGGCCGCCTGGCCGCCCGCTTGAACCGGACCGGCAACATCGATTTCCGGCTGTCGAACTTCTATGCCGCCGTCGAGGGAGAAAAGTTCGACCTGATCATCTCCAACCCTCCCTTTGTCATCTCGCCAGAGTCGGAGTTCCACTACCGCGACGGCGGCCTCGGCGCCGACCGGGTTACTGAAACCGTCATCCGCAACGCCAGCAACTATCTGGCCGACGGCGGCATCGCCATCATTATTTGCGAGTGGGCCATGGTGCAAGGCGCTGAGCCGCACGACCGGCTCAAACAATGGACGGCCGGAAGCGGGTGCGATGTGTGGGTTTCGACGAGCAAGGGAGAGGACCTGCCATCCTACGCCATGTCTTGGCTGCGCGCCTACCGCGCCCACCTTTCCCCCGAGGAGTTCCACCGCACCTACAATCGCTGGCTGGACTACTACGACGATCTCCTAATGACCGGGATCCAAACCGGACTCGTCGTTCTACGCAAGCGCGCCGGCGGTAACTGGCTGTACATCGACGAAGCGCCCCCGGTGATCCGCGGCCGTTGGGGAGAAACGCTGCTGCAGTTATTCGCGATCCACACGCTGCTCCACCAAGCTACGGTAGACGAGCTGCTCGACCAACCCTACCAGCTCGCCAGCGCCGCCCGCATGCGCCACGTCTACCAGCAGGTGGGTAGCCGCTGGTCGTCGACCGAAGCGGAGATCTTTCTCGAAGAGCCGCTGCCCTACAGCGGGCGCATCGATCAGTACACCGCCGGGCTGCTCGCCCGCTGCGACGGGACCGTCCCCCTGCGGGAACTGGTCGCCGCCATGGGCGACGCCGTGGGCGTCAGCTTCGCCGAAATTGTCGAAGCCGCGCTGCCGATCCTGCGCGGGTTGCTGCAGCGAGGCTACCTCATTCCGGTCTCCCTGCTGCCCCCCGGCCCCGAGCCCTCCGCGGTATGAGTCTGCCGCTAGCGGGCATCCGGGTGCTCGACCTTACCCGGGCGGTGGCCGGGCCGTTCTGCACGATGATGCTGGGCGACCTCGGCGCCGAAGTGACCAAGGTCGAAGAGCCCGGCGCCGGCGACGAAACGCGCCAATGGGGCCCGCCCTTCCACGGCGACGACAGCACGTACTGGCTGGGTTTGAATCGCAATAAGACCAGCATCGCGCTCGATCTCAAAGCCGACGCGGCCGCCGTCCGCGCCCGCATTGCCGACTCGGACGTGCTCGTCGAAAACTTCCGCCCCGGCGTGATGGACCGCCTCGGCTTCGGCTACGAGCAACTGACGCAGCCTGCGCTGATCTACGCCTCGGTGAGCGGCTTCGGCCCGGATTCTCCGCAGCCCGGCTACGACCTGATGATCCAGGCCCTCAGCGGCCTGATGCACACCAGCGCGCTGCCCGGGAACACCGTTGGTAAAACCTCCTTCCCCGTCGCCGACGTCCTCGCCTCGCTCTTCACCAGCCAGGCGATTCTCGCGGCGCTGTTCCGCCGCGAGCGCACCGGAGAAGGTGCCCGGATTCACGTATCCTTGTTTGAAAGCCTGCTCGCCGGGATGTCGCCGCTCACCTCGGCCGCGCTGCTGGCCGGTGTCGACCCGGCGCCCGCCGGCCTCGGTCTGGCCAGCATCGTTCCTTATCAGGTCTTCACCTGCGCCGATGGCCAACTTGCCGTCGGCGTCCCCAATGAACGCCTCTGGCTCCGCTTCTGCGACGTCATGGAGCGGCCGGATTGGAAAGCCCACCCCCGCTTTGCGAGCAACGCCCTCCGCGTGCAACACCGCGACCAATTACTCCCTCTGCTGGCCCCCCTGTTCCTCACCCGCACCCGCGCCGACTGGCAGCAGCGGCTCAACACGGCAGGCGTCCCCTGCGGCAGCGTCCAAACCGTCGCCGAAGCCCTGCGCCAAATCACCCCCTGGGAGCTCGACGACGGCCTGCCGGCCATGCCCAACCCGATGCGCATCTCCCAATGCCCTATGCCCCGCCGCCGCCCGCCCCGCAAACCGTAAGCCGACTTGTCTTCGAGGGACCCTGTGTGATGTAATGCCCGGATCTTTAGGAGGGTTTATGTTACACACCAGAAGCCATTTAGTAATTTTAATGGCCCTGTTCTCGCTTCCGCTGCTCGCGCAGGATACGCGCGGCCGCGTCCAGGGTCGCGTCACCGACGCCACGGACGCCGTCATCGTCGGAGCCACGGTCGTTCTCCAGAACGACAACACGAATATTCAGTCCACGCAGGTCTCCAACGCCACCGGCCAGTATATCTTCGACCTTGTCCTGCCCGGTAAGTACACCCTCACCGTCGAGTTAGCCGGATTCCGCAAGTTCGTCCAGAAGAACATTCTCGTGCAGGCCCGCGCCGACGTAACCGTCGACTCCCGCCTCGAAGCCGGTTCCACCAAAGAATCCATCACCGTCGAAGCCACCCCCGTCGCCGTCCAGTTCAACACCTCGACCATGGGCCTCACCCTCGACACCAAGATGACCAACAACCTCCCGATCATCCATCGGAACCCCTTCCTGTTGGTCAGCCTGAACCCGGCCACCGTCATCCGCTCCTCCACCGAACAGAGCCCCTTCCACCACTGGGCCGCTTCCCAGTTCGACGTCGGCGGCAACACCAGTACCAAAAACGACATCATTCTCGACGGCTCCCCGTCCATGACCGGCCAGAAGTCCTCCTACACGCCCCCCATGGACGCCGTGCAGGAGGTCAACCTCCAGCAGAACGCCGTTGACGCCGAATTCGGCCACTCCGCCGGCGGCGTGCTGAGCGTTTCGATGAAGTCCGGCACGAACAACTATCACGGCACCGCCTACTATCTCGGCCGCAACCCTGCCTTGAACGCGCTCGCCGACCGCATCACACAACGCGCCAACCTCACGCGGCAGAACACCTGGGGCGCCACCCTCGGCAGCCCCATCAAGAAGAACAAACTCTTCAATTTCGTCTCCTACGAAGGTTGGCGCACCATTGAGCCGCGCAGCACCTTCAACACCCTGCCCACCGATCTCGAACGCACCGGCGACTTCTCCCGGTCGCTCAACACGGCCGGCGCCCAGCGGACCATCTTCGACCCCTACACCACCACCGTCACCAACGGCGTCGCCAGCCGCATGCCCTTTGCCGGCAACGTGATTCCGGCTAATCGCATTGACCCGACTTCCCGTATCATCATGAACGACCTCTGGAAACCCAATGGCCCCGGTACCGGCCCCACGCAGGTCAATAACTTCATCGCCGGCTTCGCCAACCGCTTCCGCTACTGGAACCTCAGCGACCGCGTCGACTACAACGCCACCGACAAACTCAAATTCTTCGGCCGCTATAACCAGTTCCGCACCTTCACCGCACAGGACGACTACACCGGCGGCTCCAAGGCCCAACCCCCGGATGGCTCCAAGCGCCACTCGCTCAGCTTCTCGGGCGACATGGTCTACGCCCTGAACTCCAGCACCGTGCTCAACATCCGCGGCGCCTCGAACGCCATCGTCGACTCCTTCGGCGTCCCCTCGGCCACCCTCAAAGAGTCTGACCTCGATAAGTTCTGGCCCGGCAACGCCTGGTACAAGCCCTACCTCGGCGGCCTGCCCGATATCTACTACCCCGGCGTCAACGTCACCCAGGGCTCCAACACCACCCTCGGCCGCACCGGTTACTGGTATCAGGAGCCGAAATCCTGGAACGTCGAAGCCAAGATGTCTAAGAACATCGGCAGCCACTACGTCAAGTTCGGCGGCGAGTACCGCCGCGAAAACGTGGTCGCCTCCCGGCCCCGGCCGCCCGTCTTCAGCTTCGTTCCCGCCGTCACGGCGAACACATTCCTGAACCCCAACGTCAACCTCTCCGGCGACGGCTGGGCCACCATGCTGCTCGGCGCCATGAATGGATCTTCCAACTTCAGTTCCATTCCAATCCAGCGCCCTCAGGTCAACTTCTACTCGCTCTTCGTGCAGGACGACTACAAACTCACCCAGCGCATCACCCTCAACCTCGGCATCCGCTACGAATACTTCGGACCGATGACCGACCCCGAAGACCGCTTCTCCCGCTTCCTCGACCTCACCAGTCCCATCCCCGAGTTCCAGGGCGCCAACGCTCCCCGCATGCCCGCCGCCGTCTCCGCCCTCCGCACCGCCGCCCCCATCTACAACGGCGCCTGGGTCTTCACCGATTCGAACAATCGCGGCAGCTGGAACGCCCCCAGGACGCTCCTCATGCCCCGCGCCGGCATCGCCTACCGCATTAACGATAAATCGGCCCTCCGCATCGGCTGGGCCCGCTACATCGTTCCGGCCACCCTCACCGACGGCCTCAACATTCTCGGCTCCGTCCCGCTGCCCGGCTTCGACGCCACCAGCAACTCGATCGCCGAAATCCAGGGCGTCCCGCAGCAGCGCCTGTCGAACCCCTTCCCCGGAGGCCTCGTTCCCGTCAGCGGCAAAACCCTCGGCCGCTACACCAACCTCGGCGCCCCCGCCACCTGGTATCAGCAGGACTTCACCCCCGGCGTCAACTACCGCTTCAACGTCTCGCTGCAGCGGCAACTCCCCGGCCAGATCCTCGCCGACATCACGTTCTTCATGAACACCGGACGGAACCAGCCCTACACCTACAACCTCAACCAAATCGACCCCCGCATCGGCTACAACGTCAAAACCGCCGTCACCCAATCGGTTCCCAACCCGTTCTTCAACGTGCTCGGCGCCGATAAGTTCCCCGGCCAGCTCCGCACCCAGGCGAACCTTCCGGTCAGCCAGCTCCTGCGCCCCTACCCGCAGTACGGCGACCTCAACGAAACCCTGAACGCCGGCGCGCGCAACTACTACCGCTCGCTCCAGATGCAGTTCCAGCGGCCCTTCGCTAATGGCTTCAACTTCACCATCGGCTACAACTACAACCGCGAACGCAACGAAGAGTTCTACGACGAGCAGGACTACTTCACCCGCACCCTCACCTTCCAGCCGGCGCGCAACGCCCGACACCGGCTCACCGGCGCCGCCATCTACGAACTCCCCTTCGGCAAAGGCCGCCGCTTCATGGCCAGCGCGCCCAAGGCCGTCGACCTCGCCTTCGGCGGATGGTCCGTAGCCCCGCTGTTCACCTACAACACGGGTCTCTTCCTCCGCTTCGGTGGCCTACTCGCCAGCGGCGACCCGACCATCGAGAATCCAACCCGCAGCCGCTGGTTCGACACCTCGAAGTTCGCCATCCTGCCGGCCTTCACCCGCCGGTCGAACCCCTTCCAGTATCCGAAACTGGTCGGCCCGAACACGCTCAACCTCGATGCCACGCTCGCCAAAGAGTTCCCCATCACCGAAAAGGTGAAGTTTGAACTCCGCATGGAGGCGTACAATGTGGCCAATAGCTTCTTCGGGTCCGACCCGGATCTCAACGTGAACTCGCCCACCTTCGGTCGCGTCGTCACCCAGCGTGGAGGATTCTTTGGCCGTCAGCTTCAGTATTCAGGCCGCATTATTTTCTAGCCTGTTTCTCGTACCGGCCGCCGCCCAGTTCACCGGCTCGGCGGCCTGTGCCAAATGTCATCAACCCCAATGGGCCGCGCAGAAAAGCTCGGCCCATTCTTATGCCCTCTCCCGCCGCAACGACCTCTGGCTGTTCGGCGCCGGTCGCCAGGCCACCACCCCCGTCTCCCGCCTCGACCCCGACCACTACCTCGAACACGGCCTGTCGCAGTACACCACCCCCAACTCCAAAGCCCTCACCCCCGGCCACACCACCCCGCAAGGCGTCAAATACCGCGTCTTCGATCCCGGCGCCCAGATCCTCCGCTGCTTCCAGTGCCACTCCACCGGCGCCCTCCGCTTCACCCCCGAAAAGGGCGTCGAACCCGCCGAGCACGGCGTCCAGTGCGAAGCCTGCCACGGGCCCGGCGCCCAGCACAGCCAACTCCTCAACCCCAAAATCCTCAACCCCGCCGGCCTCAACGACCTCTGCGGCTCTTGCCACCGCCAGCCCCCCAAACCCGGCGAAGACATCAACTGGCAGGACCCCTGGAACGTCCGCCACCAACCCGTCTCCCTCTCCCAAAGCGCCTGCTTTCAGAAAGGCGCCCTGAGCTGTACCACCTGCCACGACGCTCACTCGGGCGAAGCAAAATCCACCTGCGCCAACTGTCACCCCGCCGTGCGCCACACGACGAAGCTCCCCGCCGGCCAAGCCTGCGAGTCCTGCCACATGCCCAAGGTCGCCGCCAGCCCCCAGCTTACTTTTTCAAACCATTGGATTGGGGTGTACGCGCCGCGGAAGCCGCTGCTGCCGCTTCTACGGTCCAGGGGTGCCGCGGTCCCAGCTGCGCGTTGAAAATCCGCCACGCCTGCTCATAGTGGGCTCCGGCCGGCTTCCCCACCGCCGCCAGCACATCCGCCAGGTTGCTCGCCCCCAACCCCGTCCGCACATGCCGCGGCCCCAGCGCCGTCTCGAGCACCCGCAGGCTCCGCCGCTGCACCGCCTCCGCCTCGCCCAGCTTGCCCTGCGCAAACAGCTCACTGCCCAGATTGTTCAGCGTCGTCCCCACCTCGGGATGAAGCGGCCCCAGCGTCTTCTCCTGCGCCGCCAGCGCCTCCCGCAGCAGCCCCTCGGCCCGCGCCGAACCCTTGAGCAGCAGCGCCAGATCGTTCAGGTAGCCCGGCTTCCGCTCCCGCCGCACCGCCTGCTCCAGATATTGCGGATCCCCCGTCAACTCCGTCCGCCGCGCCAGCGCCCGCGTCGAAGGCGCCTTGGCATACTCCGCCTCGGCCTCCGCATTCCGCCCCATCGCCGCCAGGCAATCGGCCAGCATCTCGGCATCGTCCAGCCGCCGCACCCAAGGCTCCGCCAGCGCCCACTGCTGCTCGCGCAGCAGAAACAGCGAGAGATCCCGCACCCCCGCTTCATTCGTCGCCCGCGCCTCGTACAGCGGCAGAAGCGCCCGCCAATCCACCGGCTGCCACAACTGAAAGGCCAGCAGCAGCCCAATCACGGCCACCCCTCCTGCACCCGTCCCGTAAACGCCCGCAGCAGCGCCACCAACTGCCGCTTCTCCTCCGCCGTCAACCCCAGCGGCCGGATCTCCGGGTCGCTTCCCTTCCCCTGGTCATAAAACTCGACCACCTCCTCCAAGCTCGCCTTCGACCCGTCGTGCAAATACGGCGGTGTCTCGGCCACCTGCCGCAGCGACGGCGTCTTGAACGCCCCCCGGTCCCCCTCCCGCCGCGTCACCTCGAAGCGCCCCGGGTCCGCCCCCACCGGCCCCGTTGCGTGAAACTCCTCATCCGTCAGATTCGGACCCAAATGGCACGCCACGCAGTTCGCCTTGCCCCGGAACAGCTTCAATCCCGCCTGCTGCTCCGCCGTCAACGCCCCCCGGTCCCCGGCGATAAACCGGTCATACGGGCTATCCCCCGCCAGAATCGTCCGCACGTAACTCGCCAGCGACCGTACCAGTTCCTCCCGCGTCAACCCCACGCGCGCCGCGGCGTCCTCCACCCGCATCCCCATCTCAACCGGATTCGCAATCGGCTGCACCACCTGCTCTTCGAGCGTCGCCGCCCGCCCGTCCCAGAAAAACGTCTTCCCATACGCCCGGTTCACAATCCGCGGGCTCCGCCGCGGCCCCACCTGCCCGCCAATCCCCACCGCCCGCGCCGCGCCATCGGCAAACCCCCGCGCCGGATCATGGCACGTCGCGCAAGCCACCGTCCCGTCCCTCGACAATCGCTTATCGAAGAACAGCTCCCGCCCCCGCTTCACGCGCCCCGGCTCGAGCGGGTTCTCCGCCGGCGCCGGAATCAGTTGATCCAATCCCAACGGCACCGTCACAATCGCCGCCAGCCACCACGCGCTCATCGCGGCAGCTCCCATTGCCAGATCTCGTTCCGCGCGTCCGACTCCGTCCACGCCTCCCGCTCCCCGCTCGCATCATACGCCCCGCCGCCCACCAGCTTCTCTCCCCGCCAGACAATCTCCCGCGCACTGCTCGTCCCCCGCTCCTCGCCATCCACCTCCAGCCGCCCATTGCTATAGAGCACCGCCAGCCGCTTCCCCTGCACGGCAAACGCCCGCACCTCCCGGTAAACCCGCTCCCCGTTGCGCAGCTCCGTCCCGCGCTGCACCCAGATCGTATCGCCCTCCCCCCACGCCGCCCGGAACAGCCCTGGCTCAAAGCCCGCCTCCCGCTCCACCGGCGTCACCTTCCCCGTCGCCACGTCCACCACAAACACGCCCGCTCGGCCCTGCCGGTCCGCCCCCCGCACCAGCAGCCGCCGCCCGTCCCCGCTCCACGCCGGCGCGTCCACCAGCGCCAGGCCCGGGTCAATCTCCCGCTCCACGGTCGACGCCATCTCGCGCACCACCAGCACCCGCGCCTCCTCGCCGAAATTCTCCTCCCCCCGCCGCGAGACGAACGCCAGCCACTTCCCGTCCCGGCTCCACGCCGGCGCCGCGTTCCGCCCCGGAAACCGCAGCGAAGCCCGCTGCCGCGCCCCGTAGTAGACCTCCGTGCCGCCCGCCCGCACCCCGTACACCAGCACGTCCCCGGCGGTCATCCCCAGCGGCAGAAACCGCCCCAATCCCTCCCGCAGCCGCCGCCGCGCCCCGGTCTCCACCGTCAACTCCCACAAATCCTCGCCCACCGCGTACACCACCCGCCGCCCGTCCGCCCGCCACAGCGGAAACACCCCCTCCCCCACCATCCGCTCCCCCGACCCGTCCGCCGCCAGCACATACAACCGCCGCTCCCCGCCCGCCAGCGTGTCATACACGATCCATTTCCCATTCGCCGACAGATCCATCCGCTTCGGATACACCCACGCCAGCGACTTCAGCACCCGCGGCAAGCCCCCCGCGAGCGGCACCATCGCAATCTGGCTCGTATTGTCCCGCCGGAACAGCAGCGTCAATACGGCCTGGCCGTCCGGGCTCCACGCGCACGGCTGCACGAAGCCCGCTTCCTCGTTCCGGTACACCGTCCGCCCGTCCACGCGCAGCTCATAGAAGCCCTCCCGGTTCTTCCACGCATACGCCACCCGCTTCCCATCGGCCGAGACAATCGAAAAGTAGGCGTACTCGCCCCCCTCGGCCGCCGCCACCGTCCGCGCCTGCTTCGCCGCCACGTCATACAGCACGAGGTCCCGCGACGGCGCCTGCACGTTCGACAGCACGCGCCCATCCCGCGACGGTCCGCCCAGCAGCGTGACCTCGGGCCCGGTCCACAGCAGCATTGGCAACAGCGCCAGCATCTCGCCTCAGCCTATCACTAGTCGCGGAGCATCGCCGCCAGCTCGCCGAAAAACGCGCTGCCGGTCTGGAAGTAAAAGTGCCCCCCGGCGAACGTCCGCAGCGCAAAGGCCGCCGTCGTCACCTCGGCCCACGGCGCCAGATGCTCCGCCGTCACCTGCGGATCTTCCTCCCCGCCCAGCGCCACCACCGGCATCGCCAACGGCTCGCCCGGCGCGTACACCCACCGCCGGAACAGCCGCGTATCCCGCCGGAAAGCCGGCAGCAGCGCCTCCAGCCGCTCCTTCGGCGCACCCCCCAGCCGCTCCAACTGCGCAAGCAACTCGGCGTCGCTCGGCTCCGCCGGCGGTACGTAGCCGATCCGAAACTTCGGCGCCCGCGCCGCCGAAACCACCAGCCGCCCCGGCGCCACCCGCCGCGCGACTTCAAACGCCAGCCCCGCCCCCATGGAATGCCCGAAAAACACCGCGTCCGCCGTCAGCAGCGGCTTCACCTGCCGCGCCAACTGCTCGACTAACTCATCAATCCCGGCCCACTCCCGCTGCGGCAGCCGGATCGGGATCACGGCGAACTCCGCCCCCAGCCGCTCCTGCCACCCGCGGTAAGCCAGCGGCCCCGCCCCCGCCCACGGAAAGCAAAACACCCGCCGCCCGCTCGCCGGCACCACCGGCATCCACGCCGCCCGCTCCCGCAGCCGCAGCTCCAGCAGCCGCCGCCGATCCGGGCTCAGCCCCACCAGCGGCCCCGCCTCCGGGCCCCGCGCCGCCACCCCGCGCTTGTCCACATGCTGCAAACTCTCGCAGTAAGCCTCAAACGGCAGCACGGTCAGGTTCTCCATGTAGGCGAGCGCCTTCTCGCGCGACAACGCCGAGAGCTTCTCCCAATGCCGCCGGTCCGTCGTCAACCGCCGCAGAGCCTCCATCCAAGGCTCCAGATTCTGCGGCGGCACCTCCGCCACCGGCACCATGTGCTCGTCCACCGTACCCCGGTACGTCGTCACCGGGTTCACCGGCAGCAGATACGGCACGCCCAGCATCGCCTCGTGCAGCCCGCCCACGTTGGCGCCCAACACCGGCACGCCCCGCGACAGGCTCTCGAGCACCATCCGGCTCCGCGCCTCCGCCCACACCGAAGGCACCAGCGTCACCCGCGCCTGCGCGAGCAGCTCGTCAATGTTGTCGGTCCGCGGCAGCAGCCGGATGTTCGGCCGCTTGGCCAGCTCCGCCAGGTCCTCCTGCGTCGTGCCCCACGAAGCCACCGCCCCGAAGGTCACCTCCGGCATCGCGTCCGCCAGCCCCAGCAAAATCGCAATTCCCTTCACCGCGCACGGGTTCACCATCAGCACATACGGGTTATCGAACCGGCCCAACAACGGCGCCGGCCCCGGCTCGAGCAGCGAAATCGGTACGTGAATCGCCTGCGTCAATCCCCCATGCTCCCGCGCATAACCCGCCACGTAGTGCGACACCCCCACCACCCCGTCCGCCTGCGCCAACCACTGCGTCCGCTCCGCATTCACCCCGGAGCTATCCGGCCCAAACGGCACCGCAATCGTCGCCCGGATTAGATACACCACGCGCGCCCGCGGCGTCCGCACCGCCAGGTCAAACAACAGCTGCGCCGGGTCATCCGTCGACGTCACAATCACGTCCGGATCAAGATCGTCAATCTGCTGTTGGAAGTAAGGGCGCCACAACGGACTCCGCGTCAACGTCCGTACGTCGACGCCGCGCAGCGAAAAGCTAACTTCACTCTCCCCCACCGCCGGGCTCACCCCCCGCAACGCCAGCGCCTCTAAATACGCAGCGTGGTCCGCCTCGCCAAACGACTCCACCCGCGTCACCACCCGCACCTGATGCCCCCGCGCCGCCAGCGCCTCCATCAGCAGCCGGTTCGACTTGTCCCCGCCCCCCGCCGACGGATAGTAAAGCGAGTTATGCGCCAACAGCACCCGCAGCTTCCGCCGCGACTGCAAATACCGCTCCAGATCCCGCGCATCGAGCGCCCCCACAAACCGCTCGGCCGCCGTCCGCGACCGCGCCGCCTCGGCCTCCCACGCCGTCTCGTTCGTGGTCAGCTCCGCAATCGCCGCCATCCACAGCGTCAGGTCCTGCTCCACGTCCACGGGCCGCGGCATGTGGTTGTCGTCGAACTCCGCCCGGTAGTTCGTAATCGGCTGCACCGGGATCACATACCCCGTCCCCGCCTTCGCCTCGGCCAGGCCTCCCGAATTCGACGCCACCACGGGTAAGCCCCGCAGCATCGCCTCCATCGCAATCAGCCCGAAGCCCTCGTACCAAAGCGAAGGCATCAGCAGCAGCCGCGCCTGCCCCAGCACGTCTTCAATATCCGGCACCGTCTCAAGCAGCGTCACGTTCGGCAAATCGCGCAGCAGCGCCCGGTCCGCCGCCGTCGTGCCCCATCCCGCCAACGCGGCAAACTCAAGCTGCGGCATCCGCCGCGCCAGACTCGCCAGCACCGTCACGCCCTTCACGACGCAAGGGTTCACCATCAGCACATAGCGGTTCGCGAACCGCCCCAGCCTCCGCCACGGCGCCGTCCCGTAGATCGGCGGATGGATCACCACCGGCCGCACCCCCAGGTGCTCCCGCACGTAACCCGCCATGTGATGGCCAATCACCACCACGCCCCGCGCCTGCCGCACCAGCACCGTCGCCGCCGCGTCCGGGTACCAGCTCTCCGGCCCGAACGGCAGAAACTGCGGCGTGTGGGCCACGAAAATCAACCGCCCAGGCGCCACGCGAAACGCCTCCCGCAGCAGCACGTGGCTCAGGTCCTCGCTCGAAACCAGCACCCAGTCCGGCTTCCACGTCTCGATCTCCGCCGCCAACCGCTCCACGTGCCGCGTCAACTCCGGCACCCGCAAAATCGCAATCCCCCGCCGCGTCGTCTCGCCCGCCTCGTCGTGCGCCGGGCACACCACCCGCACCGCATGCCCCGCCGCCGCCAGCGCCTCAAGCCAAATCAGATTGCTCCGCGTCGAACCGCCCCGCGGCGGCTCGTACGAAGCATTGGAAGTTAAAAGAACGCGCATAGGCGGGAGATTTCCAACCGGACCTCTTCTTCCGACAACGTCTCAATTTCGCGAATCACCGCCGCTACCTCCGCCGGGTCATACGTGCGCAACTGCTGCGTCTCGACAATCATCGCCAACTTGGCCAGCGTGGTATCGGCCGAGTAGACATCGTCCATCGACAGCTCCATGCCAAACTCCTCCTGCACCCGCGTCACCAGCAGCACCGCCAGCAGCGAGTGCCCCCCCAGGTCAAAAAAGTTGTCCCCGGTCGAGATCGCCGACTGCCCCAGAAGCTCAGACCAGATCGCCGCCAGCCGCCGCTCCGTCTCCGTCACCGGCGGACTCGCCACCTCCCGCGCCGGCGCCGCCTCCCGCTGCTCGGCCGCCATGGCCGCCTGAATCCGCTCGACCGTATCGAGTTGCGTCGCAATCCGCTGATAACCCGCAAACCGGCCCGCCGCCGCCACCGCCACGGCCGGCGCCGCGGCAGTCTCCGCCGGTGCCGGAGCCGAAAACTCGACCGCCCGCATCTGCGCCGCGCTCAGCGTCACCGTCCCCTGTTCCCGCCCCGTCAACTCCCGCAAAAAGCTCCGCGCCGGAGCATTGCGCGCCGTAGGAATCAGCTCCAACGTCAGCGCCGCAAAGTGCTCGCCCAGCCACCGCACCACGGCGTGTTCCACGCCCCGGCCCAGCACCCGGCAGCTCAGCAGAAACGTATCCACAATCCCATCGGCCACCACCACCAGACCCGTGAAGCCGTACTCGCCAAACCGGTCGGCCACGTGAATCGAATACGCCTCCAAACCCGCCAGCTCCGCCTCGCTCCGCCGCCGCGTCGTGAAGTTGAATTGGTTAGTCCGCTGCGTCAGTTGCGCCGCCCGCGGCAACTCCTGTGGATGCAGCCGGTGAATGTCCACTCGCAGCTGCAGCGTTTCATAGAAGTGCTCAAGACTCGCCGCTGCCGCAAACGACTGCTGCAGTTGATAAGTCGCCGCCCGGCTCCGGTCCGCCTCCGTCACCACCGGATGGTCGAACGCCCACACATGGTCCAGATAGTGCGCGATCCCCGTCTCCGGCAGCGTCAGCCCCAACACCTCCGGCGCCCCCTCCCCGAGTTCGCCAATCTCTTTCGGATTATCGTCGAGCAGCAGGAACGAATCGGCCCCCAGCGAAAGCTCGGCCGCCATCTCCCGCAGTCCCTGCGCCTTCGGCGCCCAGCTCAGCCGGTGCGCCGTAATGTGCTCCCGCCGCAGCACCATCTCCGGATGCGCCGCGAACGTCTGCCACACATCATCCGGGTTGTTCTTCGACGAGAGCGCCAGCAGCATCCCCATCTCGCGCTGCCGCAGCAAAAACTTCTGCAGCGCGCGCCGCGGCCCGTCAATCGTCACCCCCGTCGGCCCGTCCTCGCCGCACACCCCGGCCCATAGCGTGTGGTCGCAGTCGAGGGCAATAACCTTGAACGGAGGCCGCCGCAGCGCGTGCAGCAGCCGCGCCACCGCCGTGCCCAGCGCCGTGAAGTAGGCCGGCGTGTAGGGGATCCGGCCCAGCCGGTCCGCCGCCTCATCCGCCCACTGCTCCACCGGATAACGCTCCGTGTTCACCACCAGCAGATGCGGCTGCGGCGCCACTCGCACCTGCCGCGGCGGACAGACCGCCACCAGCGTCGGCACAGCAAACCGTTGCGCCGCCGCCGTCGCCAGAATCTCTTCAAGACGCCGGTCTTCGTCCGCCTCCGTCGCCCCGGCAAACTGCGCCAGGTCCGCCGGGCGCACCAGGATCACGTTAGCGCCCTCCCGGTTCCGGGCAAACAAACCAACCGGGTCCAGCAGCGTCTGCAGAACCTGGTTGTAAGGGGCGAACTGAATCGGCCACTGCTCGCCCAACTGGCGAGCCCAGAACTCCAAAACCGGCTGGATCGGCTCGGCGGTAAACGTGGCGCTGATGCAGATCACTAGGTTAGTTTAACAACCGGCTTTAGTGGCCCGGCTGCGCCAGCTCACCCGCCTCAATAGCCACATTCAGGGTATTCCGCTTGGTCGGCAGCGGACACGTGGCATAGGGCGTAAAGACACACGGCGGATTCTTGGCGATGTTCATCTCAAGATCCACCTTGTTGTCTGGACCCGGCAGCGGCGCGTACAGCATCCGGCCTCCGCCATAGGTCTGCCGGCCCGAGGTCTTATCCCGGAACACAAAAAACAGCTGCCCCTCATCCAGCACCGGCTCCAGGCGCACCTTCTGCCCGTTGACCGCAAACTCCACCTCGCCCGGGCTTTCGTACCGCAGCGTGTTCCCCGTCACATCCGGCACCGTTACCACCTTTTTCTGCGGATACGGCTTGAACTGCCCGGTCAACGAATACTGCGCCCGAATGGGAAACCATTTGGTGCCATGAAACTCGCGCCGCATCTTCGACTGCGGGTCCCGCATCCGGATGCCGATCTTGCCGTTGCGGTCGATGACAAACATCGTCAACCGGTCAATGGTCAGCAGCTCCGGCTGCGCGCCGTCTTTGTCGGACCGCAGCGTCCGCGCCGGTCCGTTCGCCGGCTTCCACTTCACCCGGTCCCCCACCCGCTCAAACGTCCCCGCCACGGCCGGCCCGGCCGGCAGCACAATCTTGTTCGACGCCGCCGTCCCCGCCGGATTCGCGCCCTGCTCGAGCCAGTAGAGCCCGGCCACCGAGAGCCACCCCGTGTCACTCTTCAGCCCGGCTTCGTACTTCGTCCGCCACGCCGTCACCTTTTCCGTCAGCGGATCGGCCGCCAGCAAGGGCAGAACTACGAGAAAAAAGACACGCATACGCATGGCACATGATATCTTGCAAAAACATGCGGATGCTATGGGTGATTGCCGGCGCGGCCGTTCTTTCGGCTCAGGACTTCTCGAAAATTCAACTCGAGAAGGTTGCCGCCGGCTACCAGTACACCGAAGGCCCCGCCTGGAGCCGCGACGGCTTCCTGCTGTTCTCCGACGTGCCCACCGGCCGCATCATCAAGCTCACGCCCGGAGAACCACCCGCCGTCTTCCGCGCCTCCTCCGGCGGCGCCCACGGCAGCGCCTTCGACCTCCAGGGCCGGCTCGTCACCTGCGAAGCCGCCGCCCGCCGCCTCACCCGGACCGACAAAAAAGGCGCCGTCGAAGTCCTCGCCGAACGCTTCGAAGGCAAGCGCCTGAACGCCCCCAACGACGTCGCCATTCGCAAAGACGGCCATCTCTACTTCACCGACCCCGCCTTCGGCTCGCAGGCCGCCACGCGCGAACTCGACTTCTACGGCGTCTATCACCTCTCGCCCAAAGGGGAACTCGCCCTCGTCGCCAAAACCCCCGGCCGCCCCAACGGCATCGCCCTCTCCCCCAAAGGCGACCGCCTCTACGTCACCGACTCCGACCAGCGCTTGATCCGCCTCTGGGACCTCGACCGCGCCGGCCGCGCCACCAACGAACGCGTCTTCGTCTCCGGCATCGAAGGCCCGCCCAACGGCCTCAAGACCGACGAAAAGGGCGCCGTCTGGGTGGCCGCCAAAGCCCTTCTCGTCTTTAGCGAGGACGGCAAACCCACCGCCAAACTCGAAATGCCCGAACCTCCCGCCAACCTCGCCTTCGGCGACGCGGACCTCCAAACCCTCTACCTCACCGCGCAAAAAAGCGTTTACCGCATCCGCGTCGACCGCCGGGGCAGCATTGTCCAGTAGACGCTACCCGGAACGTCCCGTCCTCGGCGTCGGGGCGCTGATCTTCGACGGCGACCGCATCCTGCTCGTCCAGCGGGGCAACGAACCGTACAAAGGGTGGTGGTCTCTGCCGGGCGGCGGCGTCGAAACCGGCGAACGGCTCGAAGCCGCCATCCTCCGCGAGGTGCGCGAAGAGACCGGCCTCGATGTCGAAATCGTGCAGCTGGCCACCATCTTCGAACGGCTGATGCCCGACGCCGAGGGCCGCTGCGAGTATCATTACGTGCTCATCGACTACGAGTGCCGCGTCATCGGCGGCCACTTACAGGCCGGCGACGACTCCGCCGCCGTCACCTGGTGGCCCGTCGACCAACTCGGCGACATGCAGATCACCGACGGAACCCGCGACGTGGTCGACCGCTACCTCGCCCGGCGGGTGTGATACAGTTCTCCCCGTGGTGTGGCTCATCTGGATCCTCCTGGGTGCTGCCGGTAGCGCGGCAGCGGATTTTGCAACGGACGTCCGGCCGATTCTGGCCCGCCGCTGCTGGGGTTGCCACGGCCCGGCCCTGCACAAAAGCGACCTCCGCCTCGACCGCCGCGCCGACGCCCTGCACGGCGGCGAAAGCGGCATCCCGGCCATCGTGCCGGGAAACAGTAAAGTAAGCCTGCTGATTCGCTACGTCTCCGGCGCCGACCCCAAGCTGGTCATGCCCCCCGCCGGCCCCCGGCTCACCCCGGCCGAAGTGGAGACACTGCGCCAGTGGATCGACGCAGGCGCCAAGTGGCCCGGCGCCGAACCCAATGCTCCCTTGGCGGCTAAACCCGATCCCCGCCTCAGCCACTGGGCCTTTCAACCCCTCCGCGCCGCGCCCGCCCTCCCGCCGGTCCGCGATACCAGATGGGTTCGCAACCCCATCGACGCCTTTATCCTCGCCCGGCTCGAAACCAAAGGCTGGCGCCCCGCCCCCCCTGCCGCCCCGCCCGACCTGCTCCGGCGCATCTATGTCGACCTCACCGGCCTGCCGCCCTCCCTCGCCGAACAGGACCGCTTCCGCGGCGACTGGGACAGCCTCGCGCAGGAACTGCTCCAACAGCCCGCCCACGCCGAACGCTGGGCCCGCCACTGGCTCGACGTCGTGCGCTACGGCGACACCAACGGCTACGAACGCGACGACGTCAAACCCAAAGTCTGGAAGTATCGCGACTATGTCATCCGCTCGCTCCAGGCCGACAAACCCTTCAACCAATTCGTCATCGAACAGTTAGCCGGCGATGAACTGCCCAACGCCAACGCCGAAACCCTCCTCGCCACCGGCTTCCTCCGGCTGGGCCCCTGGGACGACGAACCGGCCGACCCCGCCGAAGACCGCTTCGACCAGCTCGACGATATCCTGAACGCCACCGCCCAGGGCTTTCTCGGCCTCACCCTCGCCTGCGCCCGCTGCCACAACCATAAATTCGAACCGCTCACCACCAAGGACTACTACGGCATGATCGCCGTCTTCAACGGCCTCGAACGGCCGCGCAAAGGACGAACCGAACTCGACCGCCCCATCGGCACATGGCCCGAAATCGACCGGGACAACGCCCGCGAAGAACAAATCAACAAGCTGCGCGAAGCCGCGCGCACCGCCTGGCTGCGCTCGGGCAAAAGCGTCATGCCCCCGGCCGCCGCCGCGGCCTTCCTGCAGCCCGCCAAGGACCGCGACGAAGCAGCCAAAAAACTCGTCAAAGACTTCACCAGGAAGCTGGACGAGGAACTCGCCGCCCTGCCGGTTGAGGAGGAGGTGAAGCGCCTCCGGCGCGAGACGCCCGAACTGGAACGCGCATACTTCCTCGAAGAGCGTTCGAAGCAGCCCCCGGCGACGCATATTCTGATCCGGGGCAAAGCGACCTCGCCCGGCCCGGAGGTGCCGCCCTCCGCGCCCCTGGTCGTCGCCGCCCACGCCCCGCCCGTCTTCACCCCCGCCCCGCGCTCGAGCGGCCGCCGCCTCGGCCTCGCCCGCTGGATCGCCTCGCGCGAAAACCCGCTCACCGCCCGCGTCATCGTCAACCGCGTCTGGCAATGGCACTTCGGCGAAGGCCTCGTGCGCACCGCCAACGACTTCGGCGTCATGGGCGACAAACCCTCCCACCCCGAACTGCTCGACTGGCTGGCCGTTTGGTTCATGGACAACGGCTGGTCGCTCCGCAAACTCCACGCGCTGATCCTCAGCAGCAACACCTACCGCATGGCGAAAACGGGCAACCAGGCTTATGCGGCCGAAGATCCCGAAAACCGTCTGTGGTGGCGAGCGCCCTACCGGCGCCTCGAAGCCGAAGCCATTCTCGATTCGGCGCTTGCGGTGAGCGGCAAATTGAACCGGACCCTGTACGGCGAGTTCGTCTACCCGGAGGTGCCGCGCGAGGCGCTCGAAGGGTCGAGCGATCCCGATAAGGTCTGGAAGAGCTTCTCCGAAGAGCAGGCCTCGCGGCGGGCCGTTTACTACATCGTCAAGCGCTCCCTTCTCGTCCCGCTCATGGAGGTGCTCGACGTGTGCGACACCGCCCGCCCCGCTGCCCGGCGGCAGACCACCTCCGTCGCCCCGCAGGCGCTGCAGCTGTTCAACGGCGGCTTCATGAACCGGCAGGCCCGCCACCTGGCCGAACGCCTGCGCCGCGAAGCCGGTGCCGAGCCCGCTGCGCAGATCGAGATGGCCTACCGCCTGGCGCTCGCCCGCCCGCCCAAGCCCACCGAGCGCGACGCCATGATCTCTTTTTTGCGGACCGGAACCCTCGAAGAGCTCTGCCGCGTCATCCTGAACCTGAACGAATTCGCCTACACGAACTAGCGAGGAGCCTATGAAAACACGGCGCGATTTTCTCTGGCAGACGGGAGGCGGATTCGCCGGCATCGCCCTGCTCGACCTGCTGCAGCGCGATCAGGCTCTGGCCGCCGACTCGATTCTCGCGCCCAAGCGGCCGCACTTTCCCGCCAAGGCCAAACGCGCCGTCTTCCTGTTCATGAACGGCGCCCCCAGCCAGGTCGATACCTTCGACCCGAAACCGGAATTGACCCGGCGCAACGGGGAGCCGTATAAAGGCCCCCTCGCCGTCGGCTCGAACGGCCGCCCCGTCGGCTATCTCATGCAGTCGCCCTTCGCCTTCGCGCCCCGCGGCAAAAGCGGCCTGCCGATCAGCGACCTGTTCCCGCACACGGCCAAGTTCGCCGATGACCTCTGCGTCATCCGGTCGATGTACACCGATACGGCGGCCCACGCCTCCGGCTGCCTGCAGATGAACACCGGCAGTATCTTCCTCGGTAAGCCCAGCATGGGCTCCTGGGTGACCTACGGGCTGGGGACCGACAACCAGAGCCTGCCGGCGTTTGTGGTGATGACGGACCCGCGCGGCGGGCCCATCGGCTCGGCCTCGAACTGGACCGCGGGCTACATGCCGGCGGCGTATCAGGGGACATTGTTCCGTAGCGGCAAGGCGCCCTTGCTCAATTTGCAGCCGCCGGCCGGCGTCACGGACCAGACGCAGCGGCAGTCGCTCGACTTACTCAAGCAGCTCAACGAGCAGCATCTCGCCGAGCACGCGGCGGAGTCGGAGCTGTCGGCCCGGATCGCCTCGTACGAGCTCGCCTACCGGATGCAGATGGAGGCGGCGGCGGTCGTCGATCTCTCCCGCGAGTCGGCCGCGACGCGGGCCCGCTACGGACTCGACGATCCGCTGACGGCGGACTTTGGCCGCAAGTGCCTCATGACGCGACGGCTGCTTGAGAAAGGGGTGCGGTTCATTCAGCTCTACTCCGGGGGCGGGCACATTGAAGATACCTGGGACGGACACAACGACTGCATCAACAACCACCGGCTCCACGCCGGCGAGACCGACCGTCCGATTGCGGCGCTGATCGAGGACCTGAAGGCGACCGGACTGTGGGACGAGACGCTGCTGCTCTGGGGCGGGGAGTTCGGCCGGACCCCGACGAGCGAGGGCGTCGGCAAGCCGGGCCGGGATCATGATTGGCATGGGTTTTCGATGTGGCTGGCCGGCGCCGGGGTGAAGGGCGGGCAGGCGATCGGCGCGACCGATGAGCTCGGCTTCGCGGCCGTGGAGGACCGGGTGCATGTCTCCGACCTGCACGCGACGCTGCTCCATCTGCTGGGCATGGACCATACCAAGCTGACTTACTTCTATCAGGGTTTCAATCAGCGGCTGACCGGGGTGCGCGGCGAGATTGTAGGCAAGGCGTTGGTCTGAGGTTTGTGATAGCGTACGGTACCGTATGAGAAACATTTTCGTTTTCTGTGCACTGCTGGCGGGAGTCACCGCGGGTTCGGTTTTTGGGCAGGCTTCCTGGGAGAACCCGGTCCGCAAGCTGCTGAAGGAGGGCAAGCCGGTGATCGGCGCCACCATCACGGCGGCGAGCCCGGAGGTGGCCGCGCAGGCGGCCGGGATGGGGTTCGACTTCATTTGGATTGAGATGGAGCACAGCCCGATTACTCTCGAGACGGCGCGGAACATGATTCTGGCGACGCGCGGGTTGAAGGCTCTTCCCTTCATCCGGGTTCCGGTAAACGAACTCTGGACGGCGAAGCGGGCGATGGATATTGGGGCGATCGGGGTTGTGTTTCCGTTTACGTCCACGCCGGAGCTGGCCAAGCAAGCCGTGGCTTCGATGAAGTATCCGCCGGCGGGGCGGCGCGGTTCGGGTCCCGCGTTAGGGACGTTTCGCTGGCCGGCGCCGGAGGGGTATGCCGATTTCATTGATAAGAACGGGCTGGTGATCGTGATTATCGAAGAGGTCAGCGCGGTAGAGAAGATCGAAGAGATCGCGGCGACGCCCGGGATTGATGTTTTGTTCATTGGCGCGAACGACCTGAGTTACTCGCTCGGGTTGCGCGGGAATCAGGACCATCCCAAGCACCGGGAGGCCATGGCGAAGATTATTGCGGCGGCGAAGAAGAACGGGTTGCCCGTGGGCCGGCCGGTGGCCAACGCGGCGCAGATTCGCGAGGGCATCGCGCAAGGGTTCACGTTTTTCCAGGGTCCTTCGGATATGGTGATGCTGCGGACCGGAGCCGAGGGCCTGCTGAAGCCGTTCGGGAAATGGGCGGCGGACGGCAAGGACCGGCCTACTTACTAGGCCGGCCTCGCGGCCCCGCTTATATTTCGGCACTGTTTAGACTTCGTCGAGGGGACGGGCGGCGTCGCCGAAGCGCGGGAGGCGCACGTCCATTTTGTCCATGAGCGAGAGGTAGAGGCGGCAGAGCTGGCGGTCCGGCTTCTCGCGATAGTCGAGCACGCGGCCGCCCTGGATGCGGCCGCCCCCGCCGCCGAGCACGACGACAGGCAACTGGCGCGCTTCGTGGCTGCCGGTGAGCATGCTCGAGCAGAACAGGAGCATGGTGTTATCGAGCAGGGTGCGGTCGCCTTCGCGGATGGAGTCCAGTTTGCGGGCGAGGTAGGCCAACTGTTCGAGGAAGAACTGATTCACTTTGAGCCAGTCCGGGGTATCGGCGTGCGACAGCAGATGGTGGATCATGTAGTCGACGCCGAGGTTGGGGAAGCGCAGCGAGCTGTGATCGTTGTTCAGCTTGAGGGTGGCGATGCGGGTGGTGTCGGTCTGGAAGCCCAGCACGACGATGTCGGCCATCAGGCGCATGTGTTCGGCGATGTCCTGGGGGATGCCGTCGGCCGGGCGCGGGATGTTGGGTTTATCGAGGGTGGGGCGCCAGCCCTGGAGCTGGCCCCGCTTGCCGGCGTTGGCGATGCGCTGTTCGACGTCGCGCACGGATTCAAGATACTCGTCGAGCTTGCGCTGATCGCCGGTGCTGATGTCGCGCCGGAGGTCGCGGGCGTCCGAGAGCACGGCGTCGAGGACGCTCTGGTCGGCCTTCGAGGCTTCGTCTTTGAAGAGCCGGTCGAAGGCGAGCGCCGGGTAGAGTTCGAGCGGGGTCGGCGTGGTCGGTGAGCTCCAGGAGATATGGGAGCTATAGAGCATGGAGTAGTTCTTGTGCACCGACGGGTTCGACTTCTCGCAGCCGAGCACGAGGCTGGGTACGCGGGTGGAGGCGCCGTAGCGCTGGGCCAGCAGTTGATCGAAGCTGGTGCCGGAGCGGATTTCGCCGCCCGAGGCGAGGGGCGCGCCGGAGAGCAGGTTACCGGTCTGCGAGCTGTGGATGTTGCCCTTGAGCGCCTCTTCGTTATAGAGCCCGCGGACGAAGAGCATTTTGCGGCGGAGGTCGCTAAGCGGAGTCAGGACCTTACCCAGTTTCATCGCAGCACCTTCGCCTTGGGCCCACCACTCCTTGCTGTGGAATCCATTGCCGGCGAACAGTACGCCCAAACGCACGGGGGCCTGGCTGCCGGCGGCGCCCGGGGTATCGCCCCAGACAGGCATCGATTCGAGCCACGGGAGCGCCATGGTAACTCCCGCGCCGCGCAGGAACAGCCTCCGCGAGTAAAGATGTTTTTTCGTCATGGGGCGGTTTCCTCCTCGATGGCCGCTTGGCGGCCGCGGATCTGCCGGAACTGCCTACTTTCGATGATACTGGCGATGGCGGTTTCGACGGAATAGCCGTTGGCCGCCAGGCGAGCCTGCATCCGGTCGAGCAGCGGCTCATCGGAAAGCTGCAGGCCGCGCGCCAGGGCGTAGCCGAGCAGCTTGCGGTTGAACTGGCGGACGAAGTCGTCTTTGCGCTGCGTCAACAGATAGCGGCGGAGGCCGTCGAGGCCATCGATGGCGGCGCCGTCCATGAGCCGGGTGGCGGTGTGGACGGGGCGGCCGCCGAGATCCTTATCGCGGGCGCGGCCGATGGCATCGAAGCGTTCGAGGGCGTAGCCATAGGGATCGATGCGACGGTGGCAGCCGGCGCAACGCGGGTCCGCGGTGTGCTTTTCGGTGAGCTCGCGCATGGTGAGGGTGAGGCCGGCTTCGTCGTTGGGGAGCTGCGGCACGTCTTTGGGCGGACGCGGGAGCTTGTCCCCGAGGAGCATTTCGGCGACCCAGTTACCGCGAAGGATGGGGCTGGTGCGCGAGGCGCCCGAGTGTTTGGCGAGGGTCGCCGCCTGGCCGAGGACGCCGCCGCGGCCGCGGGCCTTCATGCCGGCGACGCGCTGCCAGGCATCGCCGGTAACGCCGGCGATGCCGTAGTGGCGGGCGAGCGGTTCGTTGACGAAGGTATGGTCGGCATCGAGGAGGCTCAGGATGGACCGGCCGTTGGCGAAGAAGTCGGTGAAGAAGCGCAGGGTCTCTTCGTACATGGGGCCGCGCAGGGCGGCGAACTCCGGGAAGTGGCGTTCGCTTTTTTCGTCGAGGGTGTCGAAGCCGGCGACGTGGAGCCAGGCGGCGCCGAATTCGCTCGACAGGCGCGCGGCCTTGGGATCTTGGAGCATCCGGCGGACCTGGGCGGCGAGGCCGGCCGGGGTCCGCAGCGCGCCCGCGGCGGCGGCCTGGCGCAGGGCTTCATCGGGCTGCGAGGACCACAGGAAGTAGCTCAGGCGGCTGGCGAGCTCCCAATCGGAGACGGGCGCGGACGCGGCGCCGGCGGGCGCTTTCTCGGTGCGGTAGAGGAAGGCCGGACCGGCGAGGACGCGGACGAGGGTCATGCGGATGGCGTCGTCGTGGGGCAGTTCCTGCTGGCGGAGGCGGGCGTAGAGCGCGCGCAGGCCCTGCTCTTCGGCGGGGGTAATGGGCCGGCGATAGGCGCGGTCGGCCAAGCGGACGACGGCGTCGAGATGTTTGGGTTCGGCCTCCAGCAACTGGCGGCGGAAGAGCGCGGCGTCATCCTGAATGGGCTGGCGCAGGGGTTCAAAGGCCGAGGGGTCGGCGTCCTGCGTGGCGTACTGCCAGAGCTGCTCGAAGGCGTCGACGGTAAGCAGCGGCGCGCGGCTGGCGAAGCGGAGGCGGGCCCAGAGCGCGTCGAGGTGCTTCTGTTCGGCCGGGGCGAGCAGCAGACGGGCGAGGTGGGCGTCTTCGCGATGGAAGAGGGTCATGGTGACTACTTCGTCGACGGGGACGATTCGCGTGTAGCAGAGCGAGGCCGGGAAGAGCTGGCGATACTCTTCGAACATGGCGGCGAAGCGGGCACGGGCGGAGGCGCCGGCGACGACGGGCCGGGCGATGGTGAGCGCCTGGTTGTTGGAGCTCCAGGTGCCGCCTTTGTCGTGCACGGCGGTGAGGCTGGGGAGCAGGCCGGTTTCAAGGGACGGCTTCGTGGTGGCAACCTCCAGTTGGACAGCGGCGGCGGTGTGCGTGACGGCGCCGGAGACGGCGAACTCGGCGTCGGCGACCAGGTCGGCGGGCAGCGTGAAGGTGAGCAGCGAGGGCGCCTGGGCGGTAATGGGTTCCGGCTGGGCGGCGATGGTGACGCCGGAGAACAGCGGGCCGGCGAGAGAGCGCAACTGCTGGCGCAGACGGGCGTCCGGGCTGGCGCCCACCGGCGCGGGAGCTGCGAGGAGCTGTTCGAGCCGGGTGGCGAGGGTGGCGCGTTGGGCGGGGTCGCCGGCGGTGAACCAGCGGGCGAGCAGAGAGCCGGACGGGATGGCGGCGCCTACTCCGGGGGCGGCGACGGGCTCGGAGAAGAAGGCCCAGGGGCCTTGCGGATTGGCGCGGAGGGGGTCGGCCGAGACGTCGCGGGCGAGGGACCAGGCGCGGTTGGCGGCGTTGATGGTCCAATCGACACCGGTGAGGTCGCAGGAGGCGTTGCCGTCTTTGGGGCCGACGACGAGGGTGAGCAGGTCGCCTTCGCGCACGGCGAGGGAGGCGGTAGCCGGGCCCGCTTTCGCGGCTTCGGCGAGGCCGACGCGGACGTTGCCGCGGCGGAGTTCGAGGGCCCAGGTGACGCCGTTGCCGCAGCCGACGTGGACGCCGGTAAGGGTAAGGTCGACCTGGACGTTACCGGCGAGCGGGCTGCGCCAGGCGATGCCGGCCTGGGAGGTAACTTTGGGCAGGACGGCGACGCCGCGGCCCTTCATGACGCCGGGGATGCGGACGGTTTGTTCGCTGGCGTTAATGAGTACGGAGGGATCTTTGCCGCCGCCCCAGCCGCGGACGAAATCGAAGTCGGGCGTTTTTTCGATGCGGGTGGTGAGCAGGGAGAGGGCCGGCTGGCGGCTCTGGCCGAGGAAGGTTTCCCAGGCGGCGCGCGCTTCGTCGGGAGCGGGCTGGCCGTTGAGCACCGCGGCGGTGGCATGGACAACGACTTCGCGGCGGCGGCGCAGTTGGTCGACGAGGTTCGGGACCTGCTGCAGGGGCAGGGGCTCGCGGCCGGGGATGAGGAGCCGGGGCGCGTTCCAGACGACGGTGGCGGGTCCGGCGCCGACCTGACGGGCAGCGAGGTATAGCGTGACGTCTTGCGGTGACTCGGCTTGCTGTGACTCGGACGGGGTGAGCTTCCGCCGGAACTCCTGCTCGGCGGCGAGAGGCGTGACGGGCTCCATCCAGGCTTTGGGGCCGTTGACCTTGCCGATGTGGCCGACGCTGCTGAAGCGCCAGAGCGATTCCTGCCACTGGCGGATTTCAGCGGCCAGGGGAGCGACGCCGGCAGCTTGGGCGGTGGCCCAGCGCTGGCGCAGCGGACCGAGCAGGAGAGACGAATTGGTGCCGCGGAGGGCCGCGACGAGCGCGGCGAGGTATTTCGGGCTGAGCGCGTGGCGGCGCGCCACGGTGGCGACGGGCAGGCCATCGCGGACGGCGAGGGAAGCGGCCAGGTATTTTTCCAGGGGGAGGCGACCGCCGCGGTTGCGATCGAGATCGATGCCCTGCTGGCGGACGGTATCGGCGCCGCCGGCTTCGGTGAAGCGGGCATAGAGGGCGCGGATTTCGCGGAGGGTTTCGTCGGTCCAATCGCGGCTGGAGGTGAAGCTCGAGAAGCGGATGCCTTCCGGTTCGAGGACGGCGTGCCGGGCGATTTGCTTGGCGGCGTCGAGGTACTTGGTGACCAGCGAGGGCGACATGGCGAGCGAGTTACCGGTGTTGGTGAAGCCTTCTCCGGCGGCGCCGTCGGCGGGAAACTCTTTGGCCGGGTCGAGGGTTGGGACGCCGGTGAGGTCCCGGACGGTGTAGGTGTATTCGGCGTTATTGAGGCGGCGCAGGACGACGGGCCCGGGGTCTCCGGCGCGGGCTAGCGCGGCTTTCTTGAGGTCGGCGCGAACGGCGGCGAGGAGGCTGGACCGTTCCTTTTCCGAGGGGCGCGGCATGCCTTTGGGGGGCATTTCGCCGAGGGTGACCTGTTCGACGACTTTCTGCCAGGTGCGAGCGTGCCGGGAGATGGGGTCGCCGGCGAGTTTGGCGAGGTCGACGTCGCCGGCCGGTTTGGCGGCGCCGTGGCAGCTGACGCAGTATTTCGTGACTACCGGGGCGACGGCGTCCTTGGCCCCGATGGTTCCCGCCAAGCCGGCGGCGAGTAGCAGTCCGCGCAGTAACATTTTCGGTTGCACTGAGTTTATCAGAGCGGCCATGGTGGGGTTACCTGGTTCGAGCGGGCTGGTTCGAGCGAGCGGATTGATGGGTCCGGCTGGGTTCTCGTTGGGTTCTGTTGGGTTCCAGTTGGGTTCTGTTGGGTACGGAATTTGAAAGAACCGAACGGATAAGTGCTTCCTTTTGTGATACTTCCTGGGTTCTTGCTTCCGCCGGCGCGCGTGGCGTGCGCGCGCGTTATATATACACCCGCAGTATGGGCGTCACCAGCGCTTTGGCGGGGTTCGACGCCCCGCCAAAGCGCGGCCGCCGGGCAGGCCGCATGCGGACGGGTAGCGAATGGGGCGACAGAGGCCGGTTGATTGGGTGGTTGGTTGGGCACAGGGAGGTTCTCTTCTCGATGCTTTGATGGTGGCAGGGGGGCGGGGGGAATCCGGACGAGGGTGTCGTGGGAGGCCCGTGGTTATTGGGGGAAAAAATTCCGATGGGTTGTGAATCGTCATGTCGGGCTGGCGTGGCGGCGCCAGCGAAGGATGAGAATAGGGGGCCGGAACGGTTCTGGAGGTGGGCGGAAGGAAGCTGACCCGGGGCGCCTTTGAGGAACAACGACAGGAAGCACCCGGCTCTTGCGCCGGGGAGGTGGAGAAGAATCGCCTGATGATTTTCGAGAGCCCTTCGCCACCGACTGCCAAATCTATGGAAGCGGATTTCGTCGTCTGGTGCCAGCGAGAACAGTTGCTCGGATGCGACTATGCAACCGATCTTGTTTTCGGCGAGGCTAAGTTTTGGTCGTGACACCTTTCCGGTTGACGAGCTCGTTTTCTTGGTCCACAGAAGAAAGAACGACGGAGATGGTGAAACGTGACGGTGTCACGATTGGACGAGTCGAACGTTCTCCCCATTGTAGGCGATGGATTTCAAGGAGAATGATGATGAAAGGTTTTGCTGGTGCGAGTTTGGCGTCGTTGTTGAGTCTACTCGTCTGCTCCGTGCCGATGGTGGCAGGGGCGTGGTTTGCGTTACGACCGAGTGAACGCTTGTTGGCGATGATGAGGCCGCTGACGCTGGGCGCGATCTTTGCAGCGATTGGCAGTTTGATACTGGCGATGGCGAATGGATTTGTGGCCGTGAGCATGATGAAGGGTCTGGATTTAGCGGGGGTGCAGCTGGTGGGGGCGGTCTTTATGGAGGGGTTAGCACCGGTGGTGGCTTCGTTTGCGACGCTGGCGGCGGCGTGGTTCCTGGTGGCGATTGGGATGAGGAGGAGTTGAAGGGCTGGGGTGGAATTGCCGGGTACAATACCAGACCAGATCTGGTCTGGTTCTTGATAACTTGATGACTGATGGCTCTTTGCAATATCTCTGAGGCGAAAGCCCAACTCTCGGCCCTGATTGAGGCGGTGCAGGCCGGCGAAGAGGAGATTACCGGCAAAGCGGGGAAACTGATGGCTCGAGTAGTCCGATGCGAGGGTGCCGCGGCGCCCCGGCGAAGGGGTGCCCTGAAGGGGCGTATTTGCCTTGCGGACGATTTTGACGAACTTCCGGAGGATATCGCGGAAGCTTTTAGAGCGGGATAGGGTTGCGGTCTTGGTGGTCGGACGGTTCCTCGCGGCTGACCCAGGCGATGCGCGAGTTCACTGCCGGCCGGAAGCGAATGGCGTTTTTACGCGCTACTTCAGCGTGGGAGCTTCGGATCAAGCAGAGGCTGGGGAAGTCGGAGCTTCCGGCGGATTTCGGTGAAGCGGTGGATGGGGAACGGGAAAAACATCCTCCGAATCAGGGCCGGGTAGCGAGCAGGGGAGCGTGGTAAATCCTGCGACCTTACTCAACGATGGTTGGGGTGTAGGTCCAGCTCCAGTTGTCGGCGCCGACGAGGGTGAAGGACTTGCGGTCGGGAGCGATAATCATGCTCTTGTTGGCCGACTGGATGGGCATGCCGAGCATGGCGGCGTCCATGATGGTGAGAAAGATGGACTTTTCGACTGTGTGGCCCGGGACTGGTTTGAGGGAACAACTGGCGGGGTATTGCGAGGCAGAGGCGGCCGGGAAGATTTGGTTGCCGGTAATCTGGATCGTGTTCGGGCCGACAAGGGTCTGTTTGACGGTTTTGAAGTGCTCGTAGGGACCGTTAAGCTGGGGCGACGGGCAGTTGGTGCCGTCGGACTTGATGTTGGTCGTCTCGGAGGAAAAATCGGAGACATTGGGTTCTCCAGTGATTTTCTGGGTTTTGTTGTTGAAGGTGTATTCGACGTTGAGCTTGTCGACGACGTCAGCCTTACCCGGGTAGTCGCCATAGACGACGCTGGTTCGGCCCTTGTGGACGCCGGTAACTTGAAAGCGAATTACCTTTGCATTGCTCCACTTCTGCATGACGGCCATGTCCATGCCGGGCATCTGCGCGAGGAGAGCTGCGGCGGGAAGGAGGAGAAGGGATTGTAGTTTCATATCATTGCCTCTTGAATAGGTGAAATTCTTCGATGTTACCGCGGTAGACGTGGAGAATTCTTCCGCCCTTGACGGCTTCGAACTGGACGGCGAAGGCGTGGGTTGCTCCTTTGAAGCGGTTGGTCAGCGTCATTTCCCAGTTGGTGACATTGAATTTGCCGTTGGAGGTTTCGCCGTGGAATTGGGTCCCGCGTCCATCCTGGAGGTTTTGGGCGCCTTTGTAGACGTTAGTGTAGGTGCCGTCCGGTCGGAAAACGAAGCTGTTCGTTGACGAGGAATAGGCCATGCCGGCGTTGTTCCCGGTGTACACCTCATAATATTGAACGGCGGCACCACTGGCCGATTCCCAACTGCCGATAATGTCGGCGGCGGTGACCGCGAACTTGTTATAGACGCCGAGCTTGACGAGGGGGGCCCAGTTGGTGCCATCGAGTTGCTGGACGGTCGTGATGCGATTCTGGAAGGTTGCGCGGTCGGATGAGATCACCTCGATCCACTTGCCGTAGGTTCCGTCTTTGAAGAGGGCGACATGGACGGGTTTGCCATCGCGGTCGCGGGCGTCGGCCTGGGCGAAGTATTTGCCGTGGAAGGCGTCGCCGTCGGACCAGAAGCTTCTGCGGATCCAGACGTTGGAGAAGCTTCGATAGCGGGGCGCGACGAGTTGATTCCAGACGAAGTTGGTGGCTTCGTCGAGGTTGTTGAAGGCGCGGATATCGGGAAGGCGGTAGTGAATGAGAACGACGAGGGAGTCTTTGGTGGCGCGGACCCAATCGGACTGTTCGGTGGCAACCCAACCGTCGTCGAAGTTGGTGGTTTTGCCGGATAGGGTGGCGGGTGGCGGCGTTGGTGCGCTAGGTGCGCTGGGGGCCTCAGTTAGGGCAATGGAGGCGAAGAAGGCATCGATGATGGGCTGGTAGTAAGCCGGCTGGTTGGTGGTGGCCGTGAAGGTCATGCGCTTATTGCCGTTGGAAAACGTTTGCAAATAGACCGAAGTTTTACCGGCCGGTTTGTCGGCGATCGCAGTGGCGGCCTTGGCCTGCCAGCCATTGAGGCGATTGGCTTCGCGCGGTAACGGCTTGAGAGCACCGAGATTCTTGACGACGAGAGTGTCCCATTCGGTGGCGAAATCGGAGTCCAAGTTACCCGTTGAACCCATACTGAGCCAGACATAGAACTGGCAGTATCTTCCGTTCTTCTGATCGACTTGGGAATGGCTGACGGAGGTGCGCGGCACTTCGGTGCGGGTCCAGCCGTCCGGGACGGAGTAGCGGGCGAGGTCGACCGTTTGGGTTTCCGCCGAGAGGACGCCGACCGCCAACGCGAGGGAGACGAGTAATCTCATCCGGAAGATTTTATCAGAGGGCTAGGGCGTATTTGGGACGAAGCGGGGGTATTCTAGTTCTGCGATGCGGATAGCAAGCTATTTATTCTTTGTGAGTGTTTCGTTGTTACAGGGTCAGTTTGAGGCTTGGCTGACGAGGGAGGCCGAGGGGCACTGGGCGCGGCGGGAGTTCGCGATTCAAGGGCTTTCGACGGCGGCCGAGATTCGGGAGCGGCAGGGGTACGTGCGGCGGACGATGCTCGAGTTGATCGGAGGACTGCCGACGGAGAAGACTCCGCTGAACGCCCGGGTGACGGGGTCGTTTGCGCGGGAAGGGTATCGGGTGGAGAATGTGATTTTTGAGAGCGAGCCGGGGTTTCAGGTGACGGCGAACTTATATCTGCCGACGGTGGGGCAGGGGCCGTTTCCGGCGATTCTGGGCGTGGCGGGGCACTCGGTGAATGGGAAGGCTTCGGCGACCTACCAGGCCGCATTTATTGGGTTTGTGCGGCAGGGGTTTGCGGTGCTGGCGTTTGATCCGCCGGGACAGGGCGAGCGGCTGGAGTATCTGGACCCGGAGACGGGGCGGTCGCGGCCGGGGGCCGGGGTGGCTGAACACAATATGGCGGGGTTGCAGACACTGCTGACGGGGCAGACGCTGGCCCGGTACTTTGTGTGGGATGGGATCCGGGCGTTTGACTATCTGCTGACGCGGCCGGAGATTGATCCGCGGCGGATTGCGGTGGCGGGCAACTCGGGCGGGGGGACGCAGGCGGCTTACTTGGCGGTGTTTGAGCCTCGGCTGGCGGCGGTGGTTTCTTCGTGTTACATGACGCGTTGGCGGGAGCTTTGGGCGGGGCCGGGGCCGCAGGATGCGGAACAGGTGTTTCCGGGGTTTGTGCAGAAGGGCCTGGATTTTGGGGACTTTGCGCTGGCGTATGCGCCGCGTCCGTTCCTGATGACGACGGCGATTCGGGACTACTTTCCGATTGC
>JAPKZB010000040.1 GCA_026393985.1 Acidobacteriota bacterium | reverse complement strand
GGATTTCGTGGGTGGCGAGGGCGCGGGGTGCTTCGAGGGGCAGCAGGCCGAGGTCGTCGGTCCAGGTATTGACGTTGGGGGTGACGGCGGAGGGGGCGACGGCCTGAGCGCGACCGGGGAGGAGGTGGGGGTGGGCGATGCGCCCGCAGTGCATGATCTGGGCGAAGATACGACCGCCCGCTTCTTGGACGGCACGGGTGACGGTTTGCCAGCCGGCGATCTGTTCCGCGGTGTAGAGGCCGGGGATGCGGACGTAGCCTTTCCCCATGGCGGAGGGGACCACTCCTTCGGAGATGAGGAGGCCGGCTGAGGCGCGCTGGGCGTAGTAGGTGGCGGTGAGTTCGCCGACGATGCCATCGGCCGAGGCGCGGCTGCGGGTCATGGGGGCCATGACGATGCGGTTGGGCAGGGTGAGGGCGCCGAGGAGAAGGGGGTCAAAAAGGTTGGGCATAAAAAGATCAGTGTGCTGGTTGGATGCGGCGCGGGGGCGGGAGGGTGCAGGAGGGTGGAGATGGGGCGCCGCTGAAATTCTTTTGCTGGCCGGGGAGATGTTTGGCGGGCGGGGTACCGGGTCCTGGCTCCCGGGTGCTTCCTGCGGCGGTACCAGACGGCGGTAGACGGATTGGGCTGTTTTCCCGAGATTTTGGAGAGTTTGCGGCGTTGGCGACGCTTGGGCTGGTCCGGAGTTGCGGGGAGAGCGAACGGGTCCCAGTACATCGGTCCAATGGACACTTTGGGGCGGCGTTCTTATGCTGAAAGAGTCGACGGTTGCTGATGGCTGAGGCGAGAGGGTTGCCGAGTTTGGCGGTTTTCGGAAGGCCTTAACCCCATGGGAGCCGGAGATCGGTTCGTTGTGACGGAACGGTATTTTCCTCCGATTTCATCATTCTCTCCATTTTTCCCGGAGCGCCGTTGTGAGTAGGGCGGCACTCCGGTTTTTTTTGCCCGGAGAGCGAGGTGTCATTCCCGGGTTTTCAGCTGGGGCGTCGATTCGGTGAGGATGAACTCAAAGAGCTGGTTGCCGCAGATGACCTTGAGAATGCCGGGGGGCAGGGGCTTGGCCATGGTCAGGAAGAAGAGGGCGCCGTCGGTGGTTTCGCCGGGGGCGAGCCGGGTTTGTACGAAGGCGATGGCGGAGGCGGCGGCGGCGGCTTTGAGCTTGGCGGATTCTACTTCGGCAAGGGCGGCGCGGCGGCGGGATTCGTAGCCGGAGGAGGAGCGGAGCTGCTGGAGGCCGTAGAGGCCGTTTTCGTAAGCGCCGACCAGACCGACGACATCGTCACGGCGGGCCTTCGAGAGCATTTCGCGGACGACAATGCGGGCGGCGACGGGGGTGATGGCGGGGCCGGACTCCGGGTGCCAGGAGAAGTCTTCCGGGCGGATGATGACGGGCTGGCGGGTGCCGTTCGAGACGGCGACCTGGATGGTAACGTACTCGCGGACGGTGGCGGCGAGTTGGGCGTACATGATGGTAACGCCGTTTTTGGTGAGGGTCTGATACTTCAGGCCGCCCGACTCAAACTCGATGACCTGCGCGGCGACGGGCGGCGCGAGGAGCAGCAGAGCAGTGAGGGCAACGAACTGCATTAGTCCCATTATGCGCCCTCATGCTTCGAGCGGGGGGAGTTCGAAGTAGAGTTCGGGCTGGGTGAGCACTTCGCCCTGCTCGATGTCGGCGGCGAGGAGGCGGAGAGCGACGGCGGAGCCGGTGGTGAAGACATGGGGTTCGCCGGGGAGGGCCGTGGAGAACTGGAGGGGGTCGCCGGGGAGCCAGATGTTGCCGTCAAAGTCGACAAAGGGGCGCTTGCACTGGAGCGGGCCGCGGCCGGCGAGGTCAGAGAGGGCGGGCATCGAAGGGGAGTTCAAAGAATCGTTCGGGGTAGAGGAGTACGGCGGCGTGCTGGGCGTTTTGCTCGTCGAGTTGAAAGACTTCGCCGGCGTGGCCGAGGAAGCGATGGACCAACTGGCTTTGGTCGCGTTCGTGGACGGCCCAATTGACTTGGTCGCCCGGAAGGAAAGTGCGGCCGCTGAGGTCGGTGAACTCGTGGGTGACCGGAAGGGCGGGTCCGTTGGTGTACCAGGCCAGGCGGGGGAGGGGGAGGAGGAAGTAGTTTTCGGGATGGTCGAGGATATCGGCATCGGCGGGCACGTCACCGGAGAGGCGGAGGACGGTATCGCCGTTGCGGGAGAACGTGAAGCCGCCCTCGTAGGGCAGGCACGTATAGAAGTCGAACTCGACGGATTGGCCGGTCTGAAGGGACTGGCCATCGTAGTCGGTGAATTCCCGGGTTACCCGGAGCGGGCCGCAGCCTTCATAGTCAGTCAGGCGGCTCAACGCAATCTCTCCAGTTCGTGTTTCAAAAGGGGGTTCTCTGGATAGTCTCGCACGAGTCCGTGGAGCCAGTCGCGGGCTTCAGGTTTCTTCTTTTCGCGGAGGGCGGCGACGGCGAGCAGGATGCGGGCGAAGGGACCGAGGAAACGGCCGTTTTTGGCGGCGAATTTAAGATTTTCGACGGCTAGTTGTTTTGAGCCCTTGGTGTCGTCGAACTTGATGAACCACTTGACGAAGAAGGGGAGGCTGCCGAGGAGGTACTCGCTGAGGCCGGTGGTGAGGTAGGCGTCTCCGAAGTTTTTGTCGACGGTGATGAGTCGCTTGGCGAAGGAGTGGGAGGTTTTGGCGTAGGTGAGGGAGCTGAGCTGGCGTTTTTCGACGAAGGCGGCGTAGTCGGTGGTGAGGCCCCAGGCAAGAGAGTTGGCAAAGAGGGCGGAGGTGTCGTTGGGGTTCTTGACAAGAATGGCGTCGGCGCGTTCTTGCGCCTGGCGGGTGGCCCAATAGAAGGCGTCACGGGTTTTGGGGTCGGGGCGGAGCTTCTTTTTTTCGGCGATGCGGTCGTCATCGAGAAAGAAGTCGGCCTGGAGTATGCTGAGGCGATCGAGTTCCTGGAAGACGAGGGCGGCGGCGCGGGTGGAGTAGCCGAGAGGATCCTGAGGTTTCTCGTTGACGTGCTGATCGATGAGGAGGTGGGCGCCGCGGAAGTCGAAGTTGTACATGCGCTGGTAGGCGCGGTCGAGGAGGGGAGGGTCTGCGGCGAAGGCCCGCGGGGGGGCGAAGGCCGGGAGGGTGGCGAGGGTCAACAGCAGAAGGGCACGACGGCAGGCAATCATGGCGCGGCGAAGAGTCGGTCGAACAGATCGCGAGTTTGACGACGGATCTGTTCCACTTTAGCTGGCAATGGCTGATCGTGCAAATGGAAGGGGGTCCAGCGGCGGATGACGTCGGTGAGCATGTCGAGGTGGAGGGGCGATTTGGGCAGGTCTGGTTCGGCGTGGCCGAAGATGACGCGGAGGCCGTGGTCGAGGGCGCGGTAGAAAGTGGCGGCGTCGCGGAGGAACAGGGCGCTGTCGTGATCGAGGTGGCCCATTTTTTCGACGATGTCGATGCGCTGGGGGGTGGAGAGCTGTTTGAAGAAGAAGCCGGCGCTTTTGAGGCGCAGGTACATGAGAATGAAGTCGATGTCGTAGTAAGCTCCGGCGCCGGCTTTGAGAGGCTGGGCGGCGCCGTGCTGGCGTTCGAGGCGCAGGCGCATGCGGCGGAGGTTGTGTCGGGAGCGGCCGGACTGACCGTAGCGGCGCCAGTCGATGTGTTGGATTTCGTTGAGAAAGGCGGTGGTGGATTCGCGGTCTCCGGCGACGGCGCGGGCCTTCATGAAGGCCATGCCTTCCCAGGTTTCGGCGTGACGTTCGAAGTAGTGACGGAAGGCCGCATCAGACTGGACGAGGGCGCCGGCGCGGCCGTTGGGGCGGAGGCGGGAGTCGACGGCGAACATCATGCCATCGCTGGTGTAGGCGCTGAGGATTTCGATGATGCGTTCGGCGACGCGGGACCAGCGGGGGAGCTCGTCGGCGTGGGCCTGGGGGAGGACGAAGACGAGGTCGGCATCCGAGCCGAGGTCGAACTCGCCCATGCCGAGGCGGCCGAGGGCGATGACCATCAAGGTGGGCGGGGTATCGGGACCGGCGGCGATGCGATAGGCGTCGTCGATGATCCATTCGCCGAGCTGGGAGGCGCGTTCGAGGGTGGCGAAGACGGGGCGGGCCAGGCAGATGGATTCGGCCTGGAGGCGGAACATTTCGCGGCGGAAGTAGCGGCGGAGGGCGGGAGGATCGGCGTCAGGAGGGGGTGGGTTCAGGGAGGTGTGGAAGAGGGAGAACTCGGCGAGGAGGTCGGGGGTGCGGACTAACTGTTCGGAGAGATAGGGGCTGGTTTCGAAGATATCGAGGACGTGGCTGGCGAGTTTGGGATCGCAGTCGAGGAGGGCGAGCCAACCGGGAAGGTCGAGCATTTTTTCGAGAAAATGTTCGAAGGCGAGGGCGGAGCGGGCCAGGGGGCGGAGGGCGAGGAGGGTGGCGAGGCCAGGGGCTTTCTGGTCAAGGAAGCGGACGAGGTTGGAGGGTTGGGCGGCGGGTTCGGGGGCGTGGTAGGCGGGTTGCTGTGCGTGGATGACGCGTTCGTAGATCTGGTGGACTTCGGCGAGGTGGAGGTGGAGGGTTTCGAGGAGTCGTTCGGCGGAGACGACGCCGCCGACCTCGGCGGGGGGCATGCGGCGGGCGATGGGTTCGGGGTGGGGGGGGAGGGTGTGGGTTTGGCGGTCGTCTTCAAACTGGAGGCGATGTTCGAGATGGCGGAGGAACTGGTAGGCGCTGGCGAGGCGGCCGTATTCGATGGGGGAGAGGAGCTCTTTATCGTGGAGGCGGGAGAGGGCGAGCATGGTGCCGCCGTGGCGGACCCAGGGTTCTCGTCCGCCGTGGAGGCGCTGGAGGCACTGGACGAGGAATTCGATATCGCGGATGCCGCCGGGGCAGAGTTTGACGTCGATGGACTCGGGGTTGAGTTTGCGGCTGGCGAGTTGTTCGTGGATGCGGAGGCGGGTATGGGAGACGGCTTCGAGCGCGGAGAAGTCGAGGGAGGTGGAGTAGATGAGGGGTTGGACGAAGGCGAGGAGTTCGCGCCCGGGGGCGGGGTCGCCGGCGGCGACGCGGGCTTTGATGAGCATTTGGAGCTCCCAGTCGCGGCCGCGGGACTGGTAGTAGCTTTTGGCGGCGTCGAGGGAGATGACGACCTCGCCGAGGCGGCCTTCGGGACGGAGGCGGAGGTCGACGCGGTAGCAGACGCCTTCGGCGGTGTAGCGGGATAGGAGGTCGGTGACGAGATGGGCGACCTTGATGGCGAACTCTTTGTTGGTGATGACGTTGGGGCCGGCGGTTTCGCCGTTGGCGGCGTAGAGGAAGATGAGGTCGATGTCGGAGCTGTAGTTGAGTTCTTCGCCGCCGAGTTTGCCGACGGCGAGAATGGAGAGCGAGGCCGAAGGGAGGCCGTGGCGGAGGGCGTAGTGGGCGGTGGTGCGGGCGAGGGTGACGTCGAGAATGGCGTCGGCGAGCTGGGAGAGCTCGCCGGTGGTTTCGGGGAGTTGGGCGAGGCCGCGGACGTCGCGCAGGAGGATGCGGAGGAGTTCGCGGCGGCGGAAGCGGGCGAGTTGGACGGCATCGGGGAGGCCGGGCGGAAGGGCGGCTTCGAGGCGGGCGGCGAACTGGGCGGAGTGGCAGGACTGGTGGAGCGCGGGGCCGGTGCAGAGCCCTTCGAGCCAGTCGGGATGCTGGAGGATCTCTTCGGCGAGGAAGGGGGAGTGGGCGAAGACGGCGAGCGCGGACTGGTAGGAGGCGGGGTGACGCTCGATACGTTCAAAGGCTTCGGGATGGAGCTGCGCAAGTCGGGAGAGATAGCCGGTGGCGATCAACATGGATCCGGGAGAAGAGTAATGGGGTCGCCGGGGTAGAGCCGGCCTGGTTCAAGAACTTTGGCGTAAAAGCCGGCGAGGCCCCAACGGGGGGAGGTGGGCCTCCCGGCCTGGACGTCGGCGTCGTAGACAGCTTTGCGGATGGAGTCGCCGAACGGGGCGAGGGCGCGACAGGGTTGGCGCATTTTGGTGAGTTCGATTTCGACCTCGCCGAGGCGGTAGCGCTGGCCGAGGCGGAGGAGGCGGCGGTCGAGGCCGCGGGTGGTGATGTTCTCGCCGAGGGCGCCGGGGTAGACGGGGTAGCCGGCGGCCTGCAGCTCTTCGAGGCCTTCGGCGGTGATGAGCAGCAGGGCCTGGAGTGGGCCGCCGTGATACTTGCGGTTTTTCTGGACGTCGCCGGCGATGCCGAGGGGGGTCACGTCGGCTTCAAGGATCGGCAGCTTGGGCAGGCCGCCGCGGGAGATGGCGAGTTGGAGGACGGAGGACAACGGGTTTCGCGTTTAGATGTCGTAGTAGAGTTCGAACTCGTAGGGGTGAGGCCGGAGGCGGACGGCCTCGGCTTCGTGGCGGCGCTTATAAGCGATATACGTCTCAATGAGCTCTTCGGTAAACACGTCGCCTTTGAGAAGGAAGTTGTGATCGTCTTCGAGGCAGTTAAGGGCCTCTTCGAGGGAGGCGGGCATGGAGGCGACCGACTTCATCTCTTCGGGTGAGAGGTCGTAGATATCTTTGTCGAGGGGTTCGCCGGGTTCGATTTTGCGGAGAATGCCGTCGATGCCGGCCATGAGCATGGCGGCGAAGCCGAGGTAGGGGTTGCAGGCGGGGTCGGGGGGGCGGAACTCGACCCGCTTCGATTGGGGGCTGGCCGAATACATGGGGATGCGGCAGCAGGCGGAGCGGTTGCGGCGGCTGTAGGCGAGGTTGACGGGTGCTTCGTAGCCGGGGACGAGGCGTTTGTAGGAGTTGGTGGTGGGGGCGATGATGGCGGACAGGGCGCGGGCGTGGCGGAGGAGGCCGCCGATGTACCAGAGGGCCATCTGGCTGAGGCCGGCATAGCCGTCGCCGGCAAACAGGGGCTTGCCGTTTTTCCAGAGCGACTGGTGGCAGTGCATGCCGGAGCCGGCGTCGCCGAAGATGGGCTTGGGCATGAAGGTGACGGTTTTTCCGTACTGGTGGGCGACATTGCGGACGACGTATTTGTAGGTCATCATGTTGTCGGCGGATTTGACGAGGGAAGCGTAGCGCTGGTCGATTTCGCACTGGCCACCGGAGGCGACTTCGTGGTGGTGGCATTCAATGACGAGGCCGCAGGACTCCATGACCTGGACCATTTCGGCGCGGAGGTCCTGGTAGTGGTCGGTGGGGGGGACGGGAAAGTAGCCCTCTTTGTAGCGGGGGCGATAGCCGTGGTTGTTGGATTCGCGGCCGGTGTTCCAGCGGCCCTCTTCGGCGTCGATGTAGTAGTAGCCGGAGTTGGGGGTGCTGTCGAAGCGGATGTTATCGAAGACGAAGAACTCGCCTTCGGCGCCGACGAAGCAGGTGTCGGCGAGGCCGGTGGAGCGGAGGTAGGCTTCCGATTTCTGGGCGATGTGGCGGGGGTCGCGTTCGTAGGATTGGCGGGTGATGGGATCTTTGACCATGCCGGTCATGACGAGGGTGGGGACCTCGTAGAAGGGATCCATCATGGCGGTGTGGGGATCGGGGATGAGGATCATGTCCGATTCGTTGATGGCGGCCCAGCCGCGGATGGAGGCGCCGTCGATGCCGAAGCCTTCTTCGAAGGTATCCTCGGTGAGCATGGCGATGGGGTAGGAGATATGGTGCTGGAGGCCGGGGATATCGGTGAACCGCATATCGAGCTGCTTAGCGCCGTTTTCCTGGGCGAACGCGAGGACGTCTTGAGGACTCATGAGTGCTCCGGGTGAGAGAATCGGGGGATGGACTTAGCGCCGCGGCGACAGTACACGGTCAGCGAGCTGACGGGTGAGATAGCAGGGATCCTATCCACCGAGTTTACAAACATTTGGGTGAGCGGGGAAGTTTCGGGTTTAAAGTTGGCGACGAGCGGGCACGCCTACTTTACCTTGAAGGACAACGGGGCGCAGATTCGTTGTGCGTGTTGGAAGGGGAGCTACCGGCTGCTGCGGTTCAAGCCGCACGATGGACTGGCGCTGCTGGCGCGGGGGCGGGTGGAGGTGTACGAGCCGCGGGGCGAGTATCAACTGATTGTGGAGTTGATTGAGCCGCTCGGGCAGGGGGCGCTGCAGTTGGCGTTTGAGCAGTTGAAGAAGCGGCTGGAGGCCGAGGGGCTGTTCGCGTTGGGGCGGAAGCGGGCGCTGCCGAAGCTGCCGCGGCGGATTGGCATTGTGACGTCGCCGACCGGGGCGGTGATCCGCGATTTTCTGCACGTGATAGAGCGGCGGTTTCCGGGGCTGCACGTGCGGTTGTGGCCGGCGCTGGTGCAGGGGGCGGGGTCGGCGGAGCAGGTAGTGGAGGGGATCCGGCATTTCTCGACAGGGGGATGGGCCGAGGTGGTGGTGGTGGCGCGGGGGGGAGGGTCGCTCGAGGATTTGTGGACATTCAATGAAGAGATGGTGGCGCGGGCGATTTTTGAGTGCGCGGTGCCGGTGATTTCGGCGATTGGGCACGAGACGGATTTTACGATTGCGGATTTTGTGGCGGACCTGCGGGCGCCGACGCCGTCGGCGGCGGCCGAGGTGATTACGGGGACGCGGGAGGCGATGCTCGATCAGATCGACAACGCACAGTGGCGGATGACGCAGGCGCTGCGGTTTGTGATTCTCGAAGCTGAGCGGCGGTGGAGCGCGGTGGGGGTGGAGGGGGTGCAGGCGTCGATTGCGCGGAAGGTCAACCGGCTGCAGCAGCGGGTGGATGACGCCGATTTTGCATTACGGGGCCTGGGGCGGGAGAGGGTAGGGGCGGCGCGGGAGCAGTGGACGGAGCTGGATTTACGGTTGCGGCGGCTGGATTTGCGGTTGCGGATGGCGGAGGGGCGGCGGCGGTGGGAGCGGGCCGGGAGCCGGGCGGCGGAGTTGATGGAGCGGCGGTTGGGGGTGGCGGAGCGGCGGCTGGAGGTGGGGGCGGCGAAGCTGGCGCAGTTGAGTCCGCTGGCGATTTTGGAGCGGGGGTATGCGGTGGTGATGCGGGAGGATGGGCGCGTGGTGCGGGCGGCGGAGGAGGCGCAGGCGGGCGAGGCGCTGCGGGTAAGGCTGGGGCGGGGCGAGTTGGGGGTGCGGGTGGTGGAGTAGGGGTCAGGCGCGGCGGCGGTCGCGGTAGGATTTGGCTCCGAGGAGGGCGAGGCCTGCGAGGACGAGCAGCAGGGCGGAGGGTTCGGGGATGGAGACTTCCTCGATCGGGGGGCCGAAGGGGGGCGGATCGCTTAGCGGCGGGGCGGGCGGCGGGGCGGGCGGCGGGGCGGGCGGCGGGGGGTTTGGACCCGGGGTCGGGCCAGGGGTTGGGGTTGGCGGAACAGGGCCCGGAACCGGGGAAGGCGAGAAGGGGGTAGTGGGAGGTCCCGGGGGGAATGGCGAAGGTACGTTTCCCGGAATGGGACTGGTGGGGGGAGGAACCGGAGTCATCGGGCTCAGGGGCAGGATGGGTCCCTGGGGAGTTACGAGTTCGATCCACTCGGAGGGAGCGGCCGGAGGGGCGGGGACAAGACCCGGAGGGGCGCCGGGGATGACGCCGGACGGCAAAGGAGGAGCGATGAGCGGGAAGGCCGGTGTTTCCGGAGCGGGGGTACCACCGTTAAAGCCGCCGGTGCCCGGTTGGCTGCCGCCGGCCCAGACCCCGAAGGGTGCGAAGGTATTTGGCTGGCTGAATGAGCCCGCGAGCTGGGGCTGCGGGGGGGGCGCCACCAGAGGGGAGACGGAGGGCTCCGTCGCCGAGGGGCGGACCAGGCTCAGAGTGGTATCGATGGGGCTCGGCGAGGGGACAGGCGGAATGGAATCCAGGCGGTGGGATTCCACCGAAGAGTCGAGGACGGCTTCGGCTGGTTCGAGGGCGGGGGGAGCGGTAGGCTCCATGGGGACCGGGGAGATCCGATTGCCGCAGCGGCCGCGAAGCATGGTTTTGCCATCGGTGAGGACAGTTTCGCCCTTTTTGATCGTCATCAGCCGGCGAGACCAGAAGATCTTGTCGCGCACACGGTAAGAGACGTAGCCCTGGTGATCGTTGGGGAGAACATGGGGCCGAAAGTTGGTGGGGCGGAGGTCGGCGTAGTGGCTACGGACGATGCGATCCTGTTGGACGGCATCTTTCATGTCGGTTTGGGTTGTCAGCCCACCGGAGACTACGGAGTAAGGATAGACCCGCCGGCCTACCGGCGGGGCGGCGACGGAGGGCGTCGCTCTGGCGGCTGGCGGGGGCGGCGCGGACGACTCCCGCCAGCCGCAGGAGGACGTCAACAGTGCCGATGGCAGGAAAAGCGGCAGGCAGGTAAGAATGGTTAGGCGCAACCGCATACAGGTGGGACGCTGAACAAATATAGGTCTTATCGTCAATTCAGGAGCGCATTGTGAATCGGATCTGGACTCATCGATGGTCGAAACCCTTGGTTTTCTTGACATGTCTAACACCGCTGCTGTGGTTGGCTTGGCGCTGGCAGAACAATGAGTTGGGGATCAACCGGATCGAGACAGTGGCTCGATACACGGGGGATTGGACGCTCCGCTTTCTGGTGGGCGTGTTGTGCGTCACGCCGCTGCGCCGGCTTCCGGGGCAGAGTGGCTTGATTCGGTTTCGACGGATGATCGGGCTTTTTGCGTTTTTCTACGGTTGCCTGCACGCTTGGCACTACTACGCGGTGGACATTCAGTGGAGCCAAGAGGTCCTCTGGGAGGATATTACAACCCGGAAATTTTTTGCGGCAGGGCTATTTGGTTTAGTCGTCATGGTACCGCTTGCGGCGACGTCCTCGACGGAAGCGATCCGCTGGATGGGGGGGAGGCGGTGGCAGCAAGTCCATCGACTGGTGTATGTCTCTGCGATTGCAGGAGTTGTTCATTTCTACTGGCAGGGGAAGGCGGCGTTATGGACACCGGTGTACTGGGGCATGGGAGTAGGAGCGCTGCTGCTTTACCGTACGGGGCACTGGATTTGGGAGAGGAGACAGCGACGAAAAAAAATACTTGACACGAAAGCACTCACATAATATATTGGTATTGAGATTATATTTCAGGAGGAAATCTACCATGTCGATTACCAAGTTTGCGCCGTTCGCTACGCTGAACGATTTTCCGGTTTCGTTTCGTTTGTTCGAGGACACGTTGAATCGCCTCGTGACCGAGGGTGAGGGCAATGCGCGTCCCTGGATTCCCGCCGTGGATATCCTGGAGGACGAGAACCAGCTGGTTCTGCGGGCCGATGTGCCGGGTGTTGATCTGAGCAAAATCGACATTCGCCTGGAGAAGGGGACGCTGACGTTGAAGGGTCAGCGGGAGTTCGAGCGCAAGGACGACAAGACCAGCTATCACCGGGTGGAGCGTCACTATGGTCAGTTCGCGCGGTCCTTTACGGTGCCGGAGACGGTGGACCCGGAGAAGGTGGCCGCCGAGTACAAGAACGGCGTGCTTCAGGTGACGCTGGGCAAGAAGGAGCTGGCCAAGCCGCGGTCGATCCAAGTCCAGGTAAGCTAGTGGTTTGGTACCGACCGTAACGATTAATCGCCGCGCCGCCGAACGTTTGGCCGCCGGGCACGTCTGGATTTACGCAAGCGACATCACCGACCGGGGGCAAGCCCTTGGCGGCGATGTCGTGGATGTGCTCGACCCGCGAGGCCGTTCGTGCGGCTCGGCGCATTACTCGAGCTCTTCGCAGATTACGCTGCGTCTGCTGGGGCGGGAGTTTTCCGTGGCGGGACGGATAGGGGCAGCGCAGGAGTTCCGGGACCGGGTGGTGCGGGACACGGACGCCTACCGGCTGGTTTCGAGCGAGGCGGACCGGATGCCGGCGCTGATCATCGACCGGTACGCCGATTGTTTTGTGGTGCAGGCTCTGAACCAGGGGATGGACCGGCTGCAGACCGAAGTGTTAGCCGCGCTGGTGGAGCGGTACGCGCCCCGGGCGATTGTGGAGCGCAATGACGCGGCGGTGCGCCAGAAAGAGGAGCTGCCCTTGCGGAGCGGGGTGGTTTACGGCGAGTTGACCGGTGCGGTGGCCGTGACGATGAACGGCCTGCACTGGGAGGCGGATCTGCTGGGAGGCCAGAAGACGGGCGTTTATCTCGACCAGCGAGAGAACTATCTGGAGGCGGCCCGGTGGGGCCGGGGGCGGGCGCTGGACTGTTTCACCTCGTCGGGCGGTTTTGCGCTGCATCTGGCGCGGGGCTGCGAGAGCGTCGAGGGGGTCGACAGCGGGGCGGCGGTGCTGGCGACGGCGGAGGCGAACCGGCGGCGGAACGGGCTGGAGAATATCCGGTTTCGCGAGGCCGATGTGTTTGATCTGCTGGCGGGATTCCGGACGGGGGGGCGGCAGTTTGACACGATGGTGCTGGATCCGCCGGCCTTTGCCAAGACGAAGGCCCAGGTAGAGGGCGCCGTGCGCGGATACAAAGAGCTGAACCTGCGGGCGCTGCAACTGCTGGCGCCGGGCGGCACGCTGATCACCTGCTCGTGTTCGCACCACATGAGCGAGACGATGCTGCTTGGGGCCGTGGCCGAGGCCGCGCGGGACGCCCGGCGGAACCTGCGGGTGCTTGCACGCCGCGTGCAGGCGCAGGATCACCCGGTACTGCTTGGCGTACCGGAAACGCTGTATTTGAAGTGCCTGATACTGCAAGCGTTATGAGCGGGCATCACGGCCCAGCCTTTGCACGCGGACGCAAAAGGTAGTATCTTAGCTGGCGGCCCATAGTCCGGGTCATCTTACATCCGGAGGAGACAACCGAGTGCGTTTGCATTCCCAGCTACGTTTTTTTCTATCCCTTGCCTTTTCGTCCTTACTGGCCCTGGGCCAACAGCCGGCTCATCGCGGCGGGGGCGAGGCAAACCTGGTACTCCCTGATTTCCACCAAGCCACTTTCCTGGGGGGGATTTCGGGTTTCGACCTCTTACTGGGCGGCATGTTGGTTGCCGCGCTGGGCCTGGTGTTCGGCCTGCTGATCTACCGCGAACTGCAGAAGATGCCGGTGCATGAGTCGATGCGGGACGTCTCCGAGCTGATCTATGAGACCTGCAAAACCTATCTGGTGACGCAGGGGCGATTCCTAATGGTTCTTGAGCTGTTCATTGGCGCCATCATCGTTTTCTACTTTGGATTTCTGCAGCATTTCGAGTGGGCGAAGGTACTGATCATTCTGCTGTTCAGCATGATTGGCATAGCGGGCAGTTACGGGGTGGCGTGGTTCGGGATCCGGGTGAACACGTTTGCCAACTCGCGGTGCGCGTTTGCGGCGTTGCGCGGCAAGCCGTACCCCTGTTACGCGATTCCGCTCAAGGCGGGTATGAGCATTGGCATGTTGCTCATTTCGGTCGAGCTGATTCTAATGCTCTTCATTCTGCTGTTCGTGCCGCGGGATTACGCGGGTGCGTGCTTCATCGGCTTCGCCATTGGTGAGTCGCTGGGCGCGGCGGCGCTGCGCGTGGCGGGCGGCATCTTCACCAAGATCGCTGACATCGGGGCCGACCTGATGAAGATCGTCTTTAAAATCAAAGAAGACGACGCGCGGAACCCGGGCGTGATTGCCGACTGCGTGGGCGACAACGCGGGCGACTCGGTGGGCCCTTCGGCTGATGGGTTTGAGACCTATGGCGTGACGGGCGTGGCGTTGATCAGCTTTATTCTGCTGGCGGTGACGCGCGAGGAGGTGCGATTGCAGCTGCTCGTGTGGATCTTTGTGATGCGGGTGGTGATGGTGCTGGCGAGCGCGCTGAGCTACTTCCTCAACGAGGCGTGGGCCAAGTCGAAGTATGGCAACGCGGACAAGATGCACTTTGAGACGCCGCTGACGACGCTGGTATGGCTGACCTCGCTGATTTCGGTGGGGCTGACCTACGGGGTTTCGAGTCTGCTGATTCCGGCTCTGGGTGGCGACATGTCGCTGTGGTGGAAGCTATCGAGCGTCATCACCTGCGGTACCCTGGCGGGGGCGATTATTCCTGAACTGGTGAAGGTTTTCACCTCGACCGAATCGTCGCATGTGCGCGAAGTCGTGATCAGTTCGCGGGAGGGCGGCGCGTCGCTGAATATTTTGTCGGGCCTGGTGGCGGGCAATTTCAGCGCGTTCTGGCTTGGCATGGCGATGTTGCTGTTGATGGGCGCCTCCTACTACATCAGCTTGCTGGGTTTGGCCAATCTGATGATGGCGCCGGCGGTATTCGCCTTTGGTCTGGTGGCGTTCGGTTTTCTGGGCATGGGGCCGGTTACGATTGCCGTCGACAGCTACGGCCCGGTGACGGACAACGCGCAGAGCGTCTACGAGCTTTCGCAGATTGAAGAGATCAAGGGGATTGAGAAATCCATTGAGAGCGAGTTCGGCTTCCGGCCTATGTTTGAGAAGGCCAAGCGGTTCCTCGAAGAGAACGACGGGGCGGGCAATACATTCAAGGCCACGGCCAAGCCGGTGCTGATTGGAACGGCGGTGGTGGGCGCGACGACGATGATCTTTTCGATTATTGTTTCGCTGACGAACGGTTTGCAGGCCGACCAACTGATCTATCTGTCGATTCTGCATCCGCCGTTTCTGCTGGGGCTGATTACGGGTGGCGCGGTGATTTACTGGTTCACGGGGGCTTCGATGCAGGCCGTGACGACGGGCGCTTTCCGGGCGGTGGAGTATATCAAGGCCAACCTGAAGCTGGACGGCATCAGCAAGGCTTCGACGCACGATTCGAAAAAAGTGGTAGAGATCTGCACGCGTTATGCGCAGCGGGGGATGTTCAACATCTTCCTGGTCGTGTTCTTCCTGACACTGGCCTTTGCTTTCTACGAATCCTACTTCTTCATCGGCTACCTGGTTTCGATTGCGCTGTTTGGGCTGTACCAGGCGATCTTCATGGCCAACGCGGGCGGCGCCTGGGATAACGCCAAGAAGATTGTCGAGGTCGAGCTACAAGCCAAGGGCACCCCGCTGCACGATGCCAGCGTGGTGGGCGACACGGTAGGCGATCCGTTCAAGGACACGAGTTCGGTGGCGATGAATCCGATCATCAAATTCACGACTTTGTTCGGGCTGCTGGCGGTGGAGCTGGCCGAGAGCTTCAAGGCGCAGGGCTCGGGGATTACGGGGGTTTTGACCGTGGTTTTCCTGGCCGCGGGTCTGTACTTTGTCTGGCGCAGCTTCTATGGCATGCGCATCCAGGGAGGAGCGTAGCGACAGGCTGCACGCTTGCCGCGCCGCTCAGAGGCCGGCGAGGCGGCCATACAACCCGGTGGCTAACATCGGGAAATAATGTCGGTACAGGGTGTACTTGAGGTAGAAGACGTTCGGGAAACCGGTACCGGTGGCGAGAGATTCGTCCCAGTCACCGGTTTCCTGATTTTGGGTCTCGATGAGGTAGCGGAGTCCGCGTTCGGCGGCCGGGGAGTCGTGGCGTCCGGTCGACAGGAGGCTGAGTAGCGCCCAGGCGGTTTGGGAAGGGGTAGAGGGGGCGGGGACAAAGCGGTTGACTTCGTAGCTGAGGCAGCTTTCTCCCCAGCCGCCATCGGCGTTCTGCTGGGCCTGGACAAAGTCGGCGGCGCGGCGGAAGACGTTGCGGTCGGGCGAGCCGGCCGCGCGCAGGCCGCGGAGGGCGAGGAAGGTGCCGTAGAGGTAGTTGACGCCCCAGCGGCCGTACCAGCTGCCGTCCTGTTCCTGGGTATTGAGCAGGAAGTTGACGGCGCCGTGGACGGCGGGGTCGGTTGGGGGGAGGCCGCGGCGGCAGAGGGCTTCGAGGACCCGGCCGGTGATGTCCGGGCAGGTGGGGTCGAGCATGGCGTTGTGGTCGGAGAAGGGGATGCTGTTGAGGACGCCCCAGTCGTTATCGGCGTCGAAGGCGGCAAAGCCGCCGTCCTGGGACTGCATGCCTTTGAGCCAGGCGAGGGCGCGGGCTTCGACGGCGGACTGCTGTTGGGGCCGGGAGGCCTGGCAGTGCTCGAGGGCCAGGAGCACCATGGCGGTGTCGTCGATGTCGGGGTAGTGTTCGTTTGAGTATTCAAAGGCCCAGCCGCCGGGCTGGAGATGGGGCCGTTTAACGGACCAGTCGCCGCGACGGCGCACCTCTTTGCGGATGAGCCAGTCGGCGGCGTGGCGGAGGGCGGTGGGGTCGAGGTGGTTGGTTTCGCCTAGAGCGAAGGCGGCGTAGGCGGTGTCCCAGACGGGGGAGAAGCAGGGCTGGAAGTGGATACTTTCGGGGGTTTCGGTGAACAGGGCGTCAAACTTAGCGACGGCCTCGAGGAGATCGGGGTGGTCTTTGGGGTAGTCGAGCGCGTCGAGGGCCATGATGGAGTACATCATGGAGGGGTAGATGGCGCCGAGTCCGTCGGCGTGGCGGCAGCGTTCGAGCATCCAGCGTTCGGCTTGGCGAATGGCGGCGATGCGGGAGTCGCGATGGCCGCGGCGTTCCCAGAGCTTGAGCAGGCGGTCGACCTGGTGAAAGATGGGGGAGAGGATGCGATCCCGCTTGGGCAGGCTGAAATCGTAGCCGGGGTGAAGCAGTTCGGTGAGGTCGATGCCGGCGGGGGCGGGTCGAATGCCGCCGACGGCCTGGACGATGGAGAGGGGGACGACGATGGCGCGGGTCCAGGAGGCCATTTCATAGAGGACACCGCCGGGGAAGAGGCTGCCGCCGGGCAGGAGCATGAGCTCCGGGGGGATGGTGGGGACGTACTTGCGCGGATAGAGGCCGAACAGGGAGAGGTTGATCTTGGTGTAGCTGTTGCAGGCCTGGAGGCCGCCGAGATCGAGGATGCGGTAGCGGGCGCGGCGGAGGGGTTCCGCGGAGGGCGTGTAGCCGCAGAGGCGGAGGGCGGTGTAGGCTTTGACGGTGCAGTTGACGTCGGCGGGGCCTTCGGGATAGATGTGCCAGCCGCCGTCGGCCATTTGCTGGGAGAGGATGCGGCGGCAGACTTTTTCAAGGCGCGGGGTGGAGGCGGCGTGCCAGAGGCCGTCGACGGGGGGGTGGAGCCAGAGTTGGAGGAGGACGTAGTCGGCTTCGAGGGAGACGTCGGCGAGGAGTTCGCCGCACCAGTGGCCTTCTGGTTGCTGAATGGCGATGAGGGATTGGGCGCTGCGGCGGCTGGCTTCGCGGGCGGCGCCGATCAGGGCGCGGCGTTCGCCGACGAGTTGCACCGGATGGGGGATCCGGCGTTGCGGGGAGGGGTTCGTCCGGAAGGAACTCATCGGGGTGGATAACGCCTCCATTATAAGTCGGCGAGGGGGGTAAGGCCGATCGGAGAAGGGTTACGGATTCATCCGGACTCTTGTTTCCCCATTTCGCCGTCGATTATTCCAGGAGTGAAAGGTTTGGTTGTTTCATTGTTTTGTCTTTTAGCGCTGTGGGCGCAGCCGGCCGCACCGGGGCGTACGGTGCCGATGGAGCCGCTGCCGGAGGCGCCGGCGGCCGAAAAGCCGGCCACGGAGAAGCCAGCGGCAAGTCCAGCGGGTAAACCGGTGAGCGGGGGGCGGAAGAAGGCGGCGCCGCCGCCGGCCGGGGCGTTTGCGGATTCACTGCGGCGGCAGGCGGAAAGCGTGGGGCGGCAGGTGCAGACGATGCAGGAGCAGTATCCGGATTTCTGGCGGCCGACAGTACAGGCCGGTGCGGTGGTCCCGGAGGCGCACCTGGAACCGGCCCCGGCGGCCAACTGCCCGCCGATGGCGAAGTTGGAGCTGCAGGCGCTTGTGGAGCGGGAGGCAAAACGAAACGCCATGAGCGAGACGCTGCTGCAGGCCGTGATTGAGCAGGAGTCGGCGAATCTGCCCTGCGCGGTTTCGCCCAAAGGGGCCAAGGGCCTAATGCAACTGATGCCGGCGACGGCGGAGACGTTTAAGGTGAAAGATCCGTTTGACCCGGCCGAGAACGTGGCCGCGGGCAGCCGCTTTCTGAAATCGCTGCTCGACCGCTACCAGGGGGACATGGCGAAGGCGCTGGCGGCTTACAACGCCGGGCCGGGCAGAGTTGACCGCGATGGGGAGGTACCGGAGATCCCGGAGACGCAGAACTACGTAGGGCGGATTCTGGCGCGGGTGGCGGAGCGGGAAAAGGCGATCCAGTAGCTTATTGGGGGCTGAGGCGGATGCGTTCGGAGAGGTTGGCTTCGACGGCAGCCCGGGTGAAGAGCAGGGGATGATAGACGCCCTTGGCCCAGTCGGCGAGGAGGTCGTTGTAGTGGGGTGAATCGGGGTCGCCGGATTCGCCGGGGGTGTTGGTCATGCGGCTCTTGTCCCAATCGGCGGTATCGAGCAGCATGCGGAAGCTGGCGCCGTGGGTGGCGCGCAAGTTGGCTCCGCCGGCGGCGTTGATGGTGTTGCCATCGCCGGGTAGGGCGATGGGGCCGCGGTCGAAGTGTTTGATGCGGCTCGGATGGGCCAGATAAAGCAAGTGAATGGCTCCCCAGCGCCAGTTGTGGGGTTGGGGGCCGAATTTTTGAGTGAGTTCGGCGAGGGTGGCGTCGAAGGTCTTTTCAAGGGCCTCGGGATTGGGCTTGGCTTCGAGCGCCTGCAGCACAGTGTCGAGTCTGGCGCGGGCGCCGAGATTGGCCGGGCGGAAAACCTCGGCGCCGAGTTTACCCATCCAGACCGCCATGACGGCGGCAGGCATGGAGTCGACGGCCATGCGGCAATCCCAGGCCAGCAGAGCGGGCAGGATTTCGCGGGCGCGGCTTGGGGGGCGCGGCTTCCAGTGCTTCAGGATGGCCTGGAAGCGTTGAGCGGGTTCGGAGACGATGTCGGTTTGGAGCCGTTCGAAGTCCTCGAGGGACCATTGGCGGCGGGCGGCGAGTTGGGCGCGGATGCGGCTGCCGCGAAAGGGTGGGGCCCATTCGTAGTTGAAGATGTTCGGGTACCCGGGCGGGAGGATGTTGTCGTTGGCGGTGGCGAGGAAGCCTTCGCGAGGGTTGAGGGAGCGGGGCAGTTGGGCGGGATCGAGAAAGCCGGCCCATTCGTAGGTCCCGGTCTGGCCGGGAACGGGGAAGAGTCCGTTCCAGTTTTTGCGGATGGGGGTCAGGCCGGCGACGGCGAAACCGATATTGCCGGCGGTGTCGGCGTAGAGGAGGTTTTCGGCAGGGGCTTTGAAGCGGGCGGTGGCGGCGAGAAACTGCGGCCAGGTTTGGGCGCGGGCTAAGGAGAGAGCGCCGAGATAGCCGGCGGTGCCGGGTTCGGCGCCCACCCAGCGCATGGCGTAAGCGCGGCGGCGGGTGGGATCGAGGCCGATGACCGGGCCGTGGACCGTGTAGCGGCACTCGACGATCTCGGTGCGGCCGCCTTTGACGGCGACGGCGTGGCGTTCGACGGTCATCCGCTTCCAGACGCCGGCGTGGAGGTAGTCGTCGAGGTTGGAGGGGCTGAGTTGTTCGACGTAGAGATCCTGCTGGTCGGTGCCGGTGATGGTGAAGCCGAAGCCGATGGATTCGTTGTGGCCGAGGGCGATGCCGGGCAGGGCGGGTTCGCCGGCACCGATCTGGTTGATTCCGGGGGCGACCAGGTGGACGGTACGGCGGAGGCTGGGGATCTGGAGGGCGCGGTGGGGGTCGCTGGCGAGGAGGGGTTTGCCGGTGGTGGAGCGTTTGCCGGAGACGACCCAGTTGTTGGAGCCCTGGGCTTCGAGGGAGACGGGGTCGGTGGCGTCGTCGAAGTCGGCGATGGCGCCGCGGGTGATGTCTTTGAGGTTGAGTTCGGGGGCGGGGCGCTGGGGGACGGGCGGGTCGGTGGGGCGGGCGCGTTCGAGGGCGGCGGGGCCGAAGGCGTCGAGTTGACGGGTGCGGGTGACCTCGCGCAGGACGTTGGCCATCATGGAGAAGACGGCGACGCGGGAGAGGACGTCTTCGGGTTGCCAGAGGCCGGGTTGGTAGCCGAGTTGCTGGAACTCTTTCGAGCGGCGGCCGCCCTGCTGGATGTAGGCGTTGATGCCGTTCGTGAAGGCGCGGGCGATGTTGTAGGTATCGGGGGCGTAGGAGGCCCATTCGGCTTTCCAGTCGCCGCGGAAGCGGAGGAGCAGGGCGGTACGGTCGCGTTCGAGGTAGGCCGGTCCGAGGACTTCGGAGAGTTTGCCGGAGCCGGCGCGGCGCCACAGGTCGATCTGCCAGAGGCGATCGCGGGCGGCCATGTAGCCTTGGGCGAAGAAGAGGTCGTCCTGATTTTGGGCGTAGATATGGGGGATGCCCCACTTGTCGCGCAGGACTTCGACGGGCGCGCGGAGGCCGGCGAGGCGCACCGGTTCGCCGCACAGGGGCAGGGCGATGAGAAGACAGGCTAGTCTTGCGTAGCCCATACGGGTGGCCGTTTCTCCTTGAGAGCGGCGAGGCCTTCGGCGTAGTCGGGCGAAGCGGCGAGTTCGCTGCGGAGATCGACGGCGAGGCGGCCGGCGGCTTCGTCATCGAGAGCGGCCTGGTGGTTTGAAAACGAGAGGCCGGCGCGGATGGCGGGGGGAGAGAAGGAGGCGATCTGCGCGGCGAGGGCGTGGGCGCGATCGTCAATTTCGAACTCGGGCGCGACGGCGTGAATGAGTCCCGCGCGCAGGGCCTCGTCGGTCTGGAAGATGCGTCCGGTGAGTGCCCATTCGAGGGCGCGGCGCAGGCCGACGGCGCGGGCGAGAGAGCGAAAAAGGATGACGGGGAACATGCCGAGGCGCATCTCCGTCAGGCCGAAACTGGAGCCCATGGCGGCGACCACGCAATGGCAGTTGGCGAGGAGCCCCATGCCGCCCGCGAGCGCCGGCCCTTGGACGGCGGCGACGATGGGCTTGGTGAGCCGGGAGCCGATCGAGAAGAGCCGTTCGTAGGAGGGATCGGTTTCCGGATCTTCGTCGAGGTCAACTCCGGAGCAAAAGATCTTTCCTTCGGCGTCGAGCAGCAGGGCGGTGGTGGCGGCATCCTCTTCGGCTTCATGCAGGGCGCCGAGCAGGGCGTGACGCAGTTCGCGGTTGAGAGCATTGGCTTTGGCGGGACGAGCGAGGGTTAACCGCCGGACCTTGCCTTCCTGCGAGAGTTTGAGAATCGAGCTCACAAGGGTTAGGATAACGGTTCATGCTGGGCATTGATACGCGGGCCGCGCGGGCCACCTGGACAGTGCTGCTGATTCTGCTTACGGCCGAACTGATTTGGCTGGCGCGCGGGGCGCTGCTCGTGTTTGTGATTGCGCTGCTGCTCGCGTATCTGCTCGCTCCGGCGGTGGAACTGGCCGAACGCTGGCTGCCGGCGCGGTGGCTTTACCAGGTGAAGCTCGGCCTCGTGTTCGTGATGCTTTTGGGCGGGTTGGGGACGGTGGTGTTTCTGCTGGGATCGCATGTAGCGAACGAGGCCAAGGATTTGGCGTTGCGGATGCCGGCGCTCGTCAAGAGCGGGGGGACGTGGCTGGACGAACCGCTGCCGGCGCCGCTGGAGCCCTACCGAGAGCAGATCCGCTCTTTTGTCGAGGGGCATGTGCAGGAGGTGGTGCCGCTGTTGGCTTCCTTTGGCAAAGGGGTGGTGAGCGGGGCCAGCAGTTTGTTGTACGTGATCCTGATTCCGATTCTGAGCTTTTTTTATTTGCTCGAGGCGCCCACGTTTCGCGAGCGCATCCGCGGCTTCATTGGTGATGACGGCCGCCGCACCCGCGTGGACGGGGTGCTGGCGGACATTCACCTGTGTCTGGGCGCTTATATGCGGGCGGTGCTGCTGCTGGTGATCGCCACGTTTGCCGCCTACAGCATTTATTACGAGATTGCGGGAGTGCCGTATGCGCTGCTGCTGGCGGGGGCGGCGGCGTTGTTTGAATTTGTCCCGGTGGTGGGACCGCTGGCGGGGATGGTGCTGAGCGTTTCGGTGGCGCTGTTCAGCGGCTATCCGCACTGGGGTTGGATGATCGTGTTTTTGCTGGTTTACCGGGTATTCCAGGATTATGTGTTGTCGCCGTGGCTGCTTAGCTCCGGGGTGGAGCTGCATCCGCTGCTGGTGCTGTTCGGGGTGCTGGTGGGCGAGACGGTAGCGGGGGTTCCGGGGCTGTTTTTGTCGGTGCCGGTGATGGCGAGCATGCGGGTGGTGTACCGCCATCTGCTATGAAGTGGCTGGTTTGGCTCGTGGCGGCGCCGCTGTCCGCGCACATGGTGAGCCTGAGCAGCGGGCAGATGGAAATTAACGGGACGACGGCGCAGTTGGTTCTGCGGGTGCCGGCCTATGAGGCGCCGGCGGGGGAGAAGACGCTGGGCGATGCCTACCGGATTGCGGGAGCGACGCTGAGCGAGCGGACCTGCCGGACCGAGAACGAGGAGCTGGTTTGCACCTACCGGTTCACGAACGTACCGGCGGCCCCGCGGGTGATCTGCCGGTTGGCGGAGGTGCTGGTGGCGAACCACGTGCATGTGCTGACGGCGCAACGGGACGGGGGGATTGCGCGGCACGTGTTTTCGGGTCCGGAGCGAGAGGCGGAGCTGCGCTTTGACGGAGGGGTAGATCCGCTGCGGGACGCCTGGGACGGCTTGCGGCAGGCGTTTTCGGGCTGGGCGCGGCTGTTGCTGCTGTTTACGATCGGGTTTGCGGCGCGGCGGTGGCGGGAGGCGGCGGCGTTTGTGCTGGCACTGGCGGCGGGTCAGGGCGCGGCGCTGTGGTTAGGGCTGCCGGCGTCCCCGCGCTTTGTGGAGGCGGCGGCGGCAATTGGCGTGGGATATCTGGCGTTCGAAGTCTGGCTGTTGCCGGAGGCGGGGCACCGGTGGGCGGCGGTGGCGGGGGTGGGTCTGTTGCTGGGATTGGGGGTGCCGGCGGGCGGGTCGGGGTCGTTCTACGGGAGCTTGGTGGTGGGCTCCGGGTTGGCGGCGGGAGCGGTGGGCGGGTTGACGCTGGCGCGCCGGATTTACGGGCGGCAGGCGGCGATGGCGCTGCTGGTCATCGCGGTTGGCTGGTTTGCCGCGCAGTTTCTGCCGGGCGCGGCGTTATCAAACTGACACCCAAGTTCGCTACCCTCAAGAGATCGCTGTTTTCAGGAGAAGTCGATTTATGGCCCTTGCTTGCCGTTTTCTTTGTGCCCTTTTTTTGCTTGGCCTCCATTTGGCGGCCCAGACCGATGCCAATAAAGCCCAGATTTCCGGTCTGGTGACCGATCCGAAGGGTGCGGTCGTCCCGAACGCCGCCGTTAAGATCAGGAATGTGAATACGGGGCTGCTGCGCGATCTGAAGTCGAGTGAGCAGGGCGAGTACCGAGCGACACTGCTCGACCCCGGCGTTTATGAGATTTCGGTGACCAGCCCGTCGTTTGCCGAGAGCAAGCTGACGGGGGTGACTTTGACCGTGGGTTCGGCGGCGCGGCTTGACGTGCGGCTGGCGATTCAGGCAACGGCGACGGTGGTGGAGGTAGGAGCTACGCTGATTGACGTGCAGACGGTGGCGCAGACGGCGACGGTGAACAATGTCGCGATCACGAGTTTGCCGATCAACGGTCGCCGGTTTCAGGATTTCGCGCTGCTGACGCCGACGGTGCAGGTGGAAGGCGCCACGCGCGGGCAGATCTCGTTTGCCGGGCAGCGGGCGATTTACTCGAACATCATGCTGGACGGGGCGGACTACAATCAGCCGTTCTTTGGCGGCATCCGGGGCGGGGAGCGGTCGGGGTCGATCATCACGGTGCCGCAGTCGGCGATTCAGGAGTTTCAGGTGATTCCGACGGGCTACACGGCCGAGTATGGCCGGTCGACGGGCGGGGTGATGAACACGATTACGAAGTCGGGCGGGAACGATGTGCACGGGGAGGCGTTTTACCAGATCCGCCACCGGTCGCTGAGTTCGGAGAGCCCGATCTTCCTGGTGAAGCCGTCGGAGACGCTGCAGCAGTTCGGCGGCGGCGTGGGTGGCCCAATCATCAAGAACAAGCTGTTCTACTTTGGCGCCATTGAAAGCCAGCGGTCGACGATTCCGCGCCAGACGGTGTTCCCGCAGTTGGCCTCGTTTGTGCCGACGGCGGAAACGCGGGCGGCCTTCGACTACTACAAGACGCTGGAGAAGCCATTTGAGCAGACCAATCGGGCCACGGCGCTGACGGCCAAGACCGATTACCAGTTTGCGTCCGGCGACCGGGTGACGCTGCGTTACAACAATTCGCGATCGACGGAGAACAATGCGGTGACGACGGGCGCGGCGGTGAATCCGTTCGGCAATCTGGCGGTATCGAACGAAGGCACGGAGCAGGACGGGATTCATAACGGCAACGCGCAGTACACGAAGCTCTTCTCGCCGACGACGGTGAACGATCTGCGGTTTACGGGTTCGGCCGAGGTGCGGCCGCGGCTGGCTAATTCGAGCCTGCCGCTGGTGACGAACACCATCGGTTCGTTTGGTACGCGCAACTTCCTGCCGACGACGCAGAGCGACAAGCGGTGGCAGATCTCGGACGCGCTTTCGATGACGCGGGGGCGGCACACGATCAAGGTCGGGGTGGACCTGAACTTCCTGAGTGCCAGCCAGACGTTTGCTTTTAATCAGTTCGGAACGTTTGGTTTCGCGACGACGGATATCGCGACCATTCTGCGGACGATGAGCGCCAACGGGGCCAACGGCGTGAACCGGTTCGACATTCCTGCTGCGACGTACGCGCGAGCGATCGGCAACGGGCAGGCGGCGTTCGACGTGCGCCAGTTGTCGTTTTTCGCGCAGGACTCCTGGAACCTGAACCGGAAGTTTAAGATTGATCTGGGCTTCCGTTGGGAGGGCCAGTACAACCCCAGCGTGGAGGCCAACAACACGAATCTGGTCAGCCGGCTGAATAACATCACCGTGCCGATCGGTTCGGTTACCAACATCACTTCGATTCCGAACGCGGCCAACCAGTTCATGCCGCGGCTGGGCTTTGCCTACAGCCCGCTGAGCCAGCCGACCAAGCTGGTGATCCGCGGTTTTAGCGGTCTGTTCTACGGGGCGACGCCGATGCTGAGCTTCTCGGGCGCGGTGAACAACTTCCGGCTGCCGCCGGGCGACGTTTCGCTGCAGTTTGGGAACCTGCCGGGCCAGTTGACGATTTATCAGGCCATGCTGCGGGCGGGTATCGACTTGAACCGAACGCCGATTGACCAGCTGCCGGTGCTGAGCATTGAACAGCTGCAGTCGGCAGCCACGTTCGCAGCGGGCGGTACGGCGCGGGATCCGTTCGCCAACGCAAACGTGCTGGGCATGGCGGCGGATTTCAAGAATCCGCGGGCGTTTCAGATGGGCCTGGGCGCGGAGTCGGAGCTGTTCCGGGGCTTTACGACGGGGGTGCAGTTGCACTACGTCAATACGGCGAACCTGATGCGGAACCGGAACTACAACCTGCCGATTCCGGTGGTGCGGCCGACGGACCTGTCGCAGCGGCCGTTCTTCGGCACGCGGCCGATTGCCGGGATCAATCAGTACACGATCCGGGAGAGTTCCTCGCGCGGGATGTACCGGGCGGCGACGTTTTCGGCGCAGTACCGGCGGAGCAAGTTCCAGTTCCAGTCGTTCTACACGCTGGCGGAGAACTTTTCGGACGACGACAACGAGCGGGATTCGGGCGGGTTTGTGTATGAGAACTCGTTCAACCTGATCCCGGAGTATAACTACTCGAACACCGATGTCCGGCATCAGTTCACCTCGAATGGCTCCTATTCCCTTCCCTGGGGATTTGAAGTGAGCGGCATTTTCCGGGCGCGTTCCGGCTTGCCGTTCAACGCCACGGCGGGTTCGGACCTGAACGGCGACGGCAACAACAACGACCGGCCGTACCTTGCCGCGGGCAAGCCGATGCTGCGGAACAGCTTCCGCAACCGGGGAATCAGCAATGTGGACCTGCGGTTGATGAAGAGTTTTGCGGTGGGGGGCGATCGGTCGAAGCTCCAGTTTTCCGTGGAGTTTTTCAACCTGATGAATGCGGACAACGTGGTGTTTGCGGGCGGTGCCGGCATTTACGGACCGGGCATCCAGGCGACCAACGGGCAGTTGGCGCCGATTGATGCGCGGTTCATGCGGCTGCGTTTGGCTGACGGAACCTACGACCGGAATAACCAGCAGATTGGTAACCCGCGGCAGATTCAGTTCGCGCTGCGTTACTTTTTCTAAGGAACGCGCACAACGGACTCGCTCCGGCCCGGCAGGGGGGCGAGTTCCTCGCCCGTTGGTGCCGGGCCTGCGCGGCCTGTGCGCTCTTTTTGGAACCGCGCACAACGGACTCGCTCCGGCCCGGCAGGGGGGCGAGTTCCTCGCCCGTTGGTGCCGGGCCTGCGCGGCCTGTGCGCTCTTTTTGGAACCGCGCATAACGGACT
>JAPKZB010000075.1 GCA_026393985.1 Acidobacteriota bacterium | reverse complement strand
CAACGCCCCCGTCCACCCCGACGACGCCTCCGTCCACCCCGACAACGCCCCCGTCCACCCCGACCACGCCTCCGTCCACCCCGACCACGCCCCCGGCCACCCCGACCACGCCCCCGGCCTTCGCCGTCGAACTCCTCTCCCCGGCCGCCAATCTGCAAACCACCGTCATGTCGATTCCCATGTTCGGCATAGTCACCGGGGTGACCGGTACGCCGGTCGTCCGCTGGGTAACCGACAAGGGCATGTGGGGAGATGGCTCGGCGAGCGCCTCTGGCGCCGGAACCTTCTCCTGGACCATCCCCGATGTCCGCCTTGTGCCCGGCACAAACACCGTCACCGTGCTGGTCTCCGATGCTACCCGCAAGACCATTGGCCGCTCTCTGCAGGTCCATGTCGCTACTACCACCACCGACCCGGCGCTGCCCCCGCGCCTGACCCTCACCAATCCCGGCACCTACAGCTTCCTCTGGCCGTCCGAGACGCTCACCCTCCGCGGCACCGCCGCCTCCACCAGCGGCATCAGCCGGGTCTCCTGGCGCGTCTCCAACGGCACGAGCGGAACTGCCACCGGCACCAACTCCTGGATCATGAACGGCATCCGCCTCACCACGGGTTTCAATACGATCACCCTGACGGCCCGCGACTCCCAGGGACGCGAAACCGAGCAGGTCGTAACCGTGTTTCGTTATTAGACACGAGTCGGGGGCAGGAATCCGCTAAAATAATGTGCATTGCGCGTGAGTTCCTCCACCGACAGTGTCGTCGCCATCTACCCTGGCTCGTTTGATCCGCTGACCAACGGTCACCTCGATCTCATCTCCCGTTCCAGCCGCCTCGTGGGTCGGCTGATCGTCTCCGTTCTCAACAATGAAGGCAAACAACCGCTCTTCAGCGTCTCCGAGCGGATGGATATGCTGCTTGAAGTCACCGCGAGACTGCCCAATGTCGAAGTCGATAGCTTCGATGGTCTCCTGGTCGATCACGCCACGGCTCGCGGTGCAACGCTGATTGTCCGCGGAATCCGCGCCGTCTCCGACTACGAATACGAGTTGCAGATGGCGCTCATGAACCGGCGGCTGCGCCCCGAAATCGAAACCATGTTTCTGCTCTCGGGCGAGGCCTACTCGTTCATCAGTTCGCGGCTCGTCAAAGAGGTCGTCCGTCTCGGCGGCGACGTCACCGGCCTTGTGCCGGCATCGGTGGAGGCGCGTTTGGCCGAACGATTCCGGCCCACGCCCTTATTGAATCCACTAAGCAGGTGAAGCAAACAATCCCATGAGTTCCCCAGTGCATGTAGACAATCTCGCCGTGGCCGGCCGCATGGCCACCATCTCGGTCTCCTCCACCATGAAGGTCGCGGCCGACGCCGACAAAATGCGGCGCGAAGGCGTCGACGTAGTCGACTTTGGCGCCGGCGAGCCCGACTTTCCGACCCCGGACAACATCAAGAGTGCGGCGATTGAAGCGCTGACCAAGAACTTCACCAAGTACACGCCCGCCGGCGGCACCCAGGAGCTGAAGCAGGCTGTCTGCGCGCGGCATCAGGCCGATTACGGCACTAACTACACCCCGGCCGAATGCGTCATCACCGTGGGCGGCAAACACGCCATCTTCGGCGTCATGCAGGCCGTCATCAACGCCGGTGATGAGGTCATCATCCCCGTGCCCTACTGGGTGACCTACAAAGACGTCGTCAACTATTCGGGTGGCATCTGCGTCTTCGTCGAAACCGACGAGGCCAACGGCTTCAACCTGACCGCCGAGATGATCGAAGCCGCCATCACGCCCAAAACCAAGCTCGTCATCATCAACTCGCCGAGCAACCCGAGCGGCGCCGTGCTGCCGCGCGAAGAGTTCGAACGCATCTTCGCCGTCACCTCGCAGCGGAACATCTGGCTAATGACGGACGAGTGCTACTGCCGCTTCCTCTACGACAGCGAACCGTTCTCGATCGCTTCAGTGCCGGGAGCCAAAGATACGGTCATCGTCGCCGGGTCGCTGTCAAAGACCTACGCCATGACCGGTTGGCGCATCGGCTTCGCCCTCGGTCCGAAGCCGGTCATCGACGCGATGATGAAGCTGCAGAGCCACTCGACGTCGAACCCCACCTCGATTGCCCAGAAGGCGGCCGTCGAAGCGCTGCGCGGACCGCAGGGCTCCATCGATGTCATGCTGGCCGCCTATAAAGAGCGCCGCCGCTTCGTCATCGACCGCTTGCGGCAGATCCCGGGCGTCACCCTGGCCGAACCGCAGGGCGCCTTCTACGCCTATCCCGACATCAGCGTGGCCTTTGGCAAAAAAGGCATCCACTCCTCTATGGACTTCTGCGAACGGCTCCTGTCGGAAGCCCACGTCGCCGTCGTGCCGGGCGAGGCCTTCGGGACAGCCAAGCATATCCGGATCTCCTATGCGACCTCCATGCACGAGATCGAGCGGGGCCTGGACCGGATTCACAACTTTATCGTCGGCCTGGGATGAGACCCATCGCGCTGCTCCCCAAATTTGTCGAGCGAGTTTGGGGCGCTACCGCGCTCGAACCGTGGTATCCGCCCGTGGACCGGCGGATTGGCGAGGTCTGGCTATCGTCGGACGATATCGAGACCTCGGAAGGGCAATCGCTGGGCGAACTGACGGCGCGTCCGGAGATCCTGGGAACCGCTCTGCCCGCCGGCCGGTTCCCCATCCTCATCAAGTTCCTGTTCACCACCGAGAAGCTGTCCGTGCAGGTCCATCCGGAGGACGCCTACGCTCTTGAACATCACCAGCAGCCGGGCAAGACGGAGATGTGGTACGTCCTCACGGCCGAGCCCGAGGCGGTGATCGCCCAGGGCTTTGCGCGCGAGACCACCGAGGCCGAACTGCGGCAGTCTCTCGACGAAGGCACCGCTGAGTCGCTGTTGGCCTGGTGGCCGGCCGCCGCCGGCCAGACCTACTTCACCCCGGCCCGGACGGTCCACGCCATCGGCGGCGGCCTCGCCATCTGCGAGATTCAACAAAACTCGGACGTCACCTACCGCCTGTGGGACTATGGTCGGCCACGGGAGCTCCACGTCGAACCCTCGATCGCCGTGCTCGACTGGGGCCCGGCGCCGGGCCCACTGGCGCCCGCCGGCGACCTGTTGGCCAGCTGCCCGTACTTTGCCACCGAGCGGCGGCGCCTCGACGGGCCCACCGTCTGGCAATCCGATCCGGAACGCTTCCATCTGCTGGTGGTCACCCGCGGCGCGGGGTTGCTGAGCGGGGGCGGGGAAGTCGAAGAGTTGCGGGCCGGCCAGGCGTGGCTCGTGCCAGCGGCGATGGGGTCGTATATCGTAGATGGCACGCCGGAGTTGGAATTGCTGCGCGTTTGGGTTCCCTCGCGCTAAGCTGGAGAGTGCTCAGGTTGTGGCGCGGTAGTATGCGCGGATTCTATGCATTTCTGTTGGCGGCGCTCTTAGGCTTGGGCGCTGCGTGTAATCAGGGTCCTGCCAAAGTGCCGGTGATTGGCGAGGCGTTCGCCGGTCCCATCACGTTGAACATCCGGCAGGAGATCTCGCCGAAGGCCCCCACGGTGGCGACGGTCAGGCACGGGGACCGTCTGGCGATTCTTCAGATCCGCCGCCGCTTCACGCGCGTCCGGGCCGATAATGGCGTCGAAGGCTGGTGCGAAGGCGAAAAGCTGCTCACTCCAGAGCAGATGGAACGCCTGCGGGCGACCAACGAAGTGGCCGCTAAGCTTCCCTCGCAGGGCCAAGCCATGGTGTACGACCTGCTGAACATTCATACCGAGCCCAACCGGCAGGCCCCCAGCTTTCATCAGTTGAAAGAAAACGACAAGATGGACGTCCTCGGCCACCGGCTGGTGGCGCGGCTACCGTTTCAGTCCGCGGTGAGCAAGCAGTTGGCCGTCGCTGCCGAGAAGCCGGCCCCGAGGAAGCGTGCGGCGCGGCGCGACCAAGACAAGGGCAAAGTCGAGGCCTTCGAGCAGCCGCCCATGCCGCAGCCGCCCGGGCCGCCGGTCAACTGGTTGGAGATCTCCCGCCGCAGCCCGCTGCCTGTTGACGAAACGAAGCCAAACTCGCGGCCGCCTGCCCCTGGCAAAACAGCCCCCCAGCCCGAGGCCGATCCGGTGCGAATGGAGGATTGGAGCCTCGTGCGCAGCACGGAAGGGCGCGCCGGCTGGGTCCTAACCCGGGCCTTGGCCATGACCATTCCGGATGAGGTGGCGCAGTATGCCGAAGGCCACCGGATCACGTCCTGGTTTCCACTCGGCGAGGTGACGGCCGAGGATGGCACGGGGAAGAAGCACTATCTGTGGACCACAATTCCCCAGGGAGGCCAGGACTACGAGTTCGATGGCCTGCGCGTTTTCATCTACAATGCCCGGCGGAAACGGTACGAGACCGCCTTCCGGCTGCGCGAGGTGAAAGGATACTTCCCGAGCGCCGTCCATCCGGTGGAGGTCACGGTGGGCAAAAAGACCGAAACCGTCACCGGCTTTTCGGTCGTGCTCGCTACGCCCGGCGGAGAACTCGAGCGCCGGACCTACGCATTTGAAGGCTATCGCGTCCGGCTCATCAGCACCGCCCCGTGGGCGCGCCTAGCCGATCCGTTCGACCTGAAAGCCACGCAGATCACCCGGCCCGCAGCTGCTGAAGCGGCTCAGGAAAAGTCGTTGTGGGAGCGTTTGAAAGAGAAGGTTCCGTTTCTGAATCAGGACTAGCGGGCGATCGCCTCGGCGATCGCCTTTTCGGCCAGCGGCGCCATCACAGCGTAACCAGCGGCGTTGGGCAGGAGGCCGTCCACCGTCAGGCTCTGCTTGAAAAAACGGCCCTCCACCAGCGCCCCGTAGTAGTCGAGATACGGGATGCCGTTCCGGGCGGCGTAGGACTTCAACCAGCCGTTCAAACTGAGAATCTTGCCCACGGGCCGCCGGGCGGTCATTTTGGTGAAACAGTCGCAGACGGGGGTCACGGAAGATAGAACCACTTTGATGTGGTGCTGTTTTGCCAGCTCCACCATCGACATAAAGTGGTCGGCCATGGTGCCCTCCGTGGACGGACCCATGACGCTGGCAAGGTCGTTGGTGCCGGCTTGAATGACGACCACGGCGGGTTTGAGCGAGATGACGTCCTGGCGGAAGCGGACGAGCATCTGGGCGACGGTCTGGCGGGTAATGCCCCGGTTCAGGTAGGGCTTGCCCGGAAAGAACTCCGGCCCCCAGTTTTCGGTAATCTCGTCGCCGAGGAAAACAACGCGTCCGGGTTGCGGTTTCAGTTCGGCGTTTTCGCTGCCGTAGCGGGTGAGACCGCCCCAGTCGAGCAGGATCCGGCGGTAGGCTTCGAGAGCGGTTTCAAGCTGTTCTCGGGACAGTTCCTGGGCGCTGAGCCGAAAGCTCAGCGCCAGGAGCAAAAGGGCACCGACGAACCTCATTTCTTGAGGCCGTAGCAGTACAGATGGCCGTCGTAGGTATTGATGTAAACCTGGCCATTGGCGAGGCCGAGGCCGCTCCAATGGTTCCAGTTGGTGATCTCCTTGCCGCTGTTCCAGAGCTCTTTGCCGGTTTCGGCGTCGAGCACGTAGAGGACGGCGTGGGTGGACAGCGGCACGCGGCGCTCCATGCGGAAATCGAGGCCGACGTCGGGGAAGGCCTGCGCGGTGTTCTCGCCGCTGCCGTAGGCGAAGATCATGCCGTTGGCGATGATGGGCGGTTCGGCCTGGTTCATGTCGCGCGAAACCCAGGCGGGTTGGAGCACCGGCTTGCCATTGACCAACTCCATTTTGAAGGCGGCGATGGCGCCCTTCTTCACCGGACCGTATTCGAGCGGGGCCTTGTACTTGGAATGCTTGGCGCCCCAGAACGGGGTCAGGATCCAGCGGGTTCCTTTGGCGTCCTCCCAGGTGGCGAGCGAACCCCAGATGCCGGCCTCGGCGAAGTCGACAATCTCGTTGCAGATGAGCGGGGTGCGATAGGCGGGCGTGCGATGGTCGTCGCCGCCGATCGACTCGGTGTCCATCAGATAGATGCGGCACTCTTTGCTTGCGTCAATCATGTACTCGCGGCCCTTGAAGTCGAAGATGGCCGGGGTAACCTGCATGTCGAGGTCGCGCTTCCAGAGCCATTCGGCGTTCGAGGGGCCGTAGTAGTCGGCCAGTTCCAGGGCCTTGGTCTCAGGGTTCTGCTTGACGCCGATAATGCCGTTGCCGTAGACGCCGTTTTCCGGATCCCAGCGGCCATCGCCGGTGCCCGTGTACATCACGAGATCCTTGCTCACGGCCGGGCCGGACCGTCCCCACATGCCGCCGCCGGCTGGGCCCCAGCTCCCCACCTTGTGCGTGGCGAGGTCGTAGGTATAGGCCATGTTCGGGTTGCCGCCGCAGCCCTGAGCGCTGTGCGTATAGATGACGTTGTTGACGAGGTTCAAGGCGTAGGGCTTGCCGTTGGGCGGCATAAACTTGAGCGGGGGCGAGAGCGGCTCGCCGTCGGCGGCGTTCAGGATGTGGAGGCGGCCATCCCAGGAAACCGCATAGATCTTGTAGGAACCGGGCTGGTCGCCGGGGCCGATCGTGGCGTTGGCGGTCATGCCGCCGGGGCACAGGACGCTGGGGCCGCGGCCGCCCACGGGGTCCGCGTAAGTGCTCTCAAAGTGGCGCTTCCAGAGCAGATCGCCGTTTCTGGCGTCGAGAGCGTACAGATTGTCGGAGACCCCGGCCTGAATCACCATCTCCTTCGGGCCGTTCTTCGTGTTGATCTGGCCGATGACGAGCGGCTCGAGCAGCGAGTGCATCTGGCGCGGCTGGTTGTCGAGCTTTTTCTTCCAGAGCAGTTGCATGCCCTTGATGTTGGCTTTGGTGAGGATGGTTTCGTTCTTTTGCCAGTTGTTGCGTTTGCTGTCGCCTCCATCCGTCAGCCAGTCAGCGGGTCCGCCGAAGGCGGCCGCGGTCAAGAAAACAAGAGCGAGCGGGGTTCTTCTCATATGCAAGGGGACTCCGAAAATCACACTATATCCCAAACGGATCGTCTTGGTTATATGATTGTGAATCGAGCTTGGAAATGAAGAAGACAACTTTGGTTCTGCGTAGAGGGTTTCTGGCCGCGGCGGCCGTTTTGACGGCGTTGCTGCCGACAGTGGCGGTCGCCCAGCGCGGCAGCGGCGATTGGATGACGAGTGGCTTTGACGCCCAGCGGTCGTACTGGGTCCGGAACGATGAGAAGATCTCGAAAGCCTCGATGGCCAAGCCCGGGTTCGGGCTGTTGTGGAAGACCAAGCCGGCCAACGTGGCCCGCCAGCTCAACGCGCTGACCCCTCCCGCCCTGCTCGATTTCTACATCAGCTACCGGGGCTTCCGGACGCTTGGATTCTTCGGCGGCAGCGATGACCGCGTGATCGCCTACGATCTGCATCTGTCGCGCGTCGAGTGGGAGAAGAGCTACGCGGGCAAGGCCCGGCGCTCTGCCGGTACGTTTGCCTGTCCCGGCGGCATGACGGCCAACGTCACGCGGCCCACCGTGCTCGCCTACCGTCCCGTGCCGACCGGTTCCGGACCGGGTCGCGGCAACCCGGCCAAGTCGGGCGTGGGGCAGCCCTATGAAGGCGCGGTGACGCTGCGGCGCGATGCTCCGGTGCGTCCGGCGCCGCCGGTTGCGCCGGCCAAGCCGGGTGCCCCGGCGGCGCCGAATCCCTTTTCTCCGCGCATTCAGTGGGTGAATGCCCTGACAGGCGATGGTCTGTTGCACTCGCTCTACGTCTCGAACGGCGAGGAGCCGGCCCCGGCCCTGCCGTTTCTGCCCGTGGGCGCCAATGCGCAGGGCCTCATTGTCGTAGACCGGGTTGCCTACGTGGCGACGCAGAATGCCTGCGGCGGCATCGATAACGGCGTTTGGGCGCTCGAGATGGATGCCAAGAAAGTGAACAAGTGGAAGGCCGCGGGTAACGTGGCGGGAACGGCTGGTCCGGCCATCGCTCCGGACGGTACCGTCTATGTCACGGCGGGCGCCGAGTTGACGGCGCTGACCGGCAAGACCCTCGAAGCGAAGGGCTCCTACAAGTCCCCGGTGGGCGAGTTCACCTCCTCCCCGCTGGTCTTTGAGTTCCAGGGCAGGAATCTGGTGGCCGCCACCAGCGCGCAGGGACATCTGCAGGTGGTCGATACGGCCGACCTGAGCAAGGCCTATGCGCAGTCGTCGGTGTTCGCCACGCCGGGCTATCAGGCCGGCGCGCTCGCCAGTTGGCAGGACCCGTCGGGCACGCGCTGGATTCTGGCGCCTGCGGGCAAGAACATAACCGCCTTTAAGCTGGCGGGCGAGGGCCGGCTGGAGGTCGCCTGGACCTCCCGCGAGCTGGTTTCGCCGACGGCGCCCGTGGTGATCAACGGTGTGGTGTTTGCGCTCTCGTCGGGTGAGTTCCGCTCCACCGATGCCAAGACCACCGTTGCCAAGTCCGTCCCCGCCGTGCTTTATGCGCTCGACAGCGCCACCGGCAAAGAGGTTTGGAGCTCCGGCACTGCGATGACCTCGTTCGTCCACAGCGGTTCGCTGGCGGCGGGCGACAGCCGGGTCTACGTGTCGACCTTCGACGGCACGCAGTACGTGTTCAGCTTCCCGTTTGAGATTTAAAATAGGGTTATGCGATCCTTTCCTTCTTTCGCGTTGGCAACCGGTTTAGCGTTCGTAGCCGCGGCAACCGCCCAAGTGCTGCCCGATGGCGCGGGCAAGGCCGAGACGGAGCGGCTCTGCAAGCAGTGTCACGAAATCGCCCGGGCCATCTCCCCCCGGCTCGACCGGGGCGGCTGGGAAAAGTCGATGACCAAGATGACCGCGTTCGGCATGAAGGCTACCGATCAGGAATATGCCCTGGTGCTCGACTATCTGGTCAAAAACTTCCCCGCCGAAGAGGTTCCGCGCATTAACTTGAATACGGCGACGGCGATTCAACTGGAAAGCGGGTTGAGTCTCAAACGGTCACAGGCGGCGGCGGTGCTGGCTTGGCGCAAAGAGCATGGCAACTTCAAAACCTGGGAAGAGCTGCTGAAGGTGCCGGGTCTGGAGACCGCCAAGCTGGACGAGAAGAAAGACCGCGTCACGTTCTGAGGCGATATGAAGAAACTGCTGCCCGCTGTGTTCCTCTTGTTCGGCGCCGCTTGCACGAAGGCTCCTGAGCCGGCGGCCCCTCCGGTGGCGGAGACCAAGCCCCCCTACCTGGTCTATGTCACCAACGAAGGGTCCGGCGACCTGACCGTCATCGATCCGGCCAAGCCCGAGGAGTTGGCGCGGATTCCGCTCGGCAAGCGTCCGCGCGGCGTGCAGGCGCTGGGCGGGCAGATCTTTGTCGCCCTCAGCGGCTCGCCTTCGGCGCCTCCTGGCGTCGATGAGAGCACGCTGCCGCCGCCGGATAAATCGGCCGACGGCATTGGCGTGGTGGATCTCGCGCAGCGGAAGGTGGTTAGGAAGTTCTTCGGGGGCTCGGATCCGGAGCAGTTCACCATCAGCAAAGACGGGACATCCATCTACGTGGCGAACGAAGATGCCGCCGGGGTGAGCATGATCCGGATTGCCGACGGTACGGTGCTGAAGACCGTGCCCACGGGCGAAGAGCCCGAGGGTGTGCGGCTGAGCCCGGACGGCAAGCTGGTGCTGGTGACCTCAGAAGACGATGGCACCGTGGCGGTGATCGATGCCGCCTCCGGCAAGATCGTGAAGACCATCAAGGTGGGGCGGCGGCCGCGTGACATCGCGATTCTCCCGGATGGCAAACGCGCCTACGTCACCAACGAGAACGATGGCAACCTCACCATTCTCAACCTCGAAAAGATGGCGGCGGCGGGCAACGTGACGCTGGAGCCCGGCTTGAAGCCGATGGGCACCGCACTGACCCGCGATGGCGGCCGGCTCTACGTGAGCACGGGCCGGGGCAAGAAGGTGCTGGCGATTGATACCGCTACGGATAAGGTCGTCGGTTCGGTGGAGGCGGGGCAGCGGCCGTGGGGCATTGCGCTCTCGCCGGATGAGAAGATGCTGTTTTCGGCTAATGGGCCGTCGAACGATGTCTCGGTGATTGACGTCAGCACGATGCAGGTGGTTCGGAAGATCAAGGCGGGTGAACGGCCGTGGGGCGTGGTAGTGATCGGACAGTAGCGAGGCGCTGGCTGCCGGTGTTGGCGGTCGCGGTGCTGGCCGGCTGCACGAAGGCTGATTTCGTCGGGAAGCCGGAGAGCATCCGTGCGCCGCTGGGGCTGCCGGCGGTGCCGGGCGCCGCTCCGGCTGCCGCGGTGGCGTTGGGCAAGAAGCTGTTTTTCAGCCCGTCGCTTTCGGTCGATGGGACGCTCGCCTGCGCCAGTTGCCACCAGCCGGGCCAAGGGTTTGCCGACCCGCGGCCAAACTCGCCCGGGGTTAACGGGGGGCGCGGCAACCGCAACGCGCCGTCGGTGTGGAACGCGGCCTACTGGAGCAGTCAGTTCTGGGATGGCCGGGCGGCTACGCTCGAACAGCAGGCCTCCGGGCCGATGATGAACCCGGTGGAGATGGGCCATTCGAGCCGCGGCGTGGTGTCGGCCGTGGCGGCCGACCCGGAGTTCCGGCGGTTCATGGCGGCGGCCTACGGTGACGAGGCCGTCACGCTCGAACGCATTACCAAAGCCATTGCCGCCTACGAAAAAACGCTGGTGCGCGGCAACTCGCCGTTTGACCGCTATCTGTTCGGCGGCGACCGGACGGCGCTAAGCGAAGAAGCCCAACGCGGCTTGGCTTTGTTTCGCAATAAAGCCAAATGCGCTGTGTGCCATACCATCGCGGCCGACCATGCGCTGCTTACCGACCAGAAATTTCACAACCTGGGCGTCGGCATGGACCCGGCGGGGAACCTCCCCGACCCGGGCCGCTACGCGGTCACCGGCCGGGAGCCCGACCGGGGAGCTTTCCGGACGCCCAGCCTGCGCAACATCGCCGAGACCGCCCCCTACATGCACGATGGCAGTTTGAAGAGCTTGAAGGAGGTGGTGGACTTTTACGTGGGCGGCGGCAATGCCAATCCGCAGCTCGATCCCTTGATTCAGCCGCTCACGTCGTTCACCCGGCAGGAACGGAGTGATCTGGTGGCGTTTCTGGAATCGTTGACCGGGGAGGCGGTGGCCAATCCATGAGGCGCGAACTGTGCGTAGCGTTGCTGGTGGGCCTGGTGGGGTGCGCGGGGCCGGAGCCGCCGGTCCCGCGCGTGCCCGTGAGCGGCACGATTCTCTACAAGGGCGCCAAGCGCGCCTCGAAGGTGCTGTCGATGGAGGCCGAAGAGGACTGTCAGAAATTGCACCGGGAGCCGGCTTCCGAGGACCGGATAATTGTTTCCGCCGAAGGCGCTCTTGCCAATGCGTTCGTCTATATCAAGGCGGGGCTTGAGAATCGCCGTTTCGCGCCGCCCACCGAAGCCGTGGTGCTCGAACAGCGGGGCTGCCAGTTTGTTCCCCGCGTGCTCGCGCTGCGCACCGGCCAGACGCTAACCGTGAAGAACGCCGACCCGGTTTCGCACAACGTCCACCCCACCCCGCGCGAGAACCGCGACTGGAACCAGCAGCAGCCGCCGGGCGCGCCGGACCTGCAGCGTAAGTTCGCCGTGCCCGAGGTGATGATCCCGGTCAAGTGCAACGTGCATAACTGGATGCGGTCGTATATCGGTGTGCTGGACCATCCCTTTCTGGCCGTGACCGGTCCCCGCGGCGAGTTCGCCTGGCCGGATCTGCCGCCGGGCCGCTATACGCTCGCCGTCTGGCACGAGGCCCTCGGCGAGGTGACGCGGGAGTTGACCGTCGAAGCCGGCCAGCCGGTTACGGTGTCGGTCGAGTACCGCGACTAGAGCCGGAACAGGCGCTTGGAGTTTTCATAGAGTATCTTCCGTTCGGCGGCTTTGTTCGGCGCCAGGCGGCGGATGGTGGCAATCTGCTTGTGGCCGCTGCAACGGTCGCCCTGCCCATCGCGGTCGTTGCAGTCGCTGCCGTACAAAAGCTTGTTCTGGTGGCGGTCGAGGAAGCCGCGGGCGTGGTCCTCATCGCGAAGCAGGGCGTTGAGGCCGCTGCCGGCGCTCATGTCGGCGAACATGTTCGGGTAGTCGCGCAGGTAGCGGTCGGTAATGCCGCCGGGCGTGACCTTGGTGCGGGGATAGAGCACCTCCTGTTCGAGGGAGGCGTCGATGTTGCCCCACCAGGTTTGGGCGTGGCCGATGAAGTTTACGGCGGGGTACTTTTCAAGGATGCGGTAGAAGCGGTTGAAGCCGAGGTTGTAGGTGTTGTGTTCAAAGTGCAGCAGCACGGGCACTTTGTAGTCGCGGGCCAGGTCGGCCACGGCGCGCACCTCCGGGCCATCGCAATCGAGCGGGAACTTCTGTTCGCCGATGCCGATGGCGCCGAGCTTGAGATACTTTTCGATGGTCTGCCGGGCGTCCGGCACATCGGGCGCTTCGTTGGCGAAGAACTTGAAGCGGTCCGGGTACTGCCGGGCGAGCCGCACGCAGATGTCGTTGCCGCCCGCCCCGGCGGCCAGCCCGTACTTCCGTCCGGCGGGCAGCAGGATGGACAGCGTCACCCCCATCACCTCCTGATGCCGGACGAGCTCTTCGTCGGTGCGGCCGGCGTAGGGGGTGTGCTGATGGATATCGATAATCGGTTCGGGGGCGAGCAGGGAGGCCAGCAGTTGGCGGCGCGTCATTCGCTCTATTATGAAGTATTGTCGACGCAACAGGGGATCATAAAGGACCGGCTCGCCTTCCTCGATTGGACCCGCGGCCTGGCCACGCTGGTGATGCTGCAGGGGCACGTTTGGGAGAGCTTCACCGATAAGGCGCTGCGGGATACGGGCGTCTACGTGCTCTCGCAGTTTCCGGGGGGAGTCGCCCCGGCGGTGTTTCTGTTTTTGGCGGGGGTGACGCTCGCGTTTCTGGTCGACAGCCGCGAGACGAAGGGCGCAACGCCCGGCCAACGCGCCGTGGCGGCGCTGCGGCGGGCGGGCTACCTGGGCGGCCTGGCGATTCTGTTCCGGCTGCAGTTGTGGCTGTCGTACTATCCCTACGGCTCCTGGGACGGCCTGTTTCGCGTGGACATCCTGAACTGCATGGGCGTGGCGTGCTTGCTGCTGGCCCCGGTGGCGGCGCTGCGGCGGCTGCAGCGGGTCCGGGGTGCTCTTCTGGTCACGGTGCTGATCGCCTTTGGCGCGCCCTTGGCGAGCGATTGGAAGAGCTTGGCGCCGAACGAGTTTGTGCGGAGCTATCTGGTGCCGGACTACAATGGATTTCCGCTCTTCCCCTGGGCGGCGTTCGTGGCGGCGGGGATGGCCGGGGGGACGGCGTTCCGGATGGTTCCGGAGGCGAGCCGCGCCACGGTGATGCAGTGGGTGGGCTGGTTCGGGTTCGTGTTGACCTACCTCTGCCAGTATCTGTCCAACCTGCCCTACGGGATCTATCCACGTAGCCAGTTCTGGCTCGATAGCCCGTGCTTAACGCTCGTCAAGTGCGGCCTGATTCTCATGCTCTGCGCCTTCGCTTTCTTCTGGAACGAGTGGGTGCCGCGGCTGCGGGAGGCTGGCGGCAGTCCGCTGCGCTTCAGCATTCCGCGGCAGTTGGGGACTACGTCGCTGTTGATCTACTGGGTGCATGTGGAGGTGGTGTACGGCCGCTGGTTCGACGGGCTGAAGGGCCGGCTGAGCCTGGGGGAGACGGCTGTGGCCGCGGTGCTGGTGGTGGCTTTGATGATTGCGCTCTCCTACGGCAAGCGAGCGTTCGTCTCGAGCGAGTGGTACGCCGTCAACGTAAAGAGAAGACTTTCGAAAGAATGATCCAGCCGGCGGCGAGGCTGCTGCGGAGATGGCCGGAGACTTTGTTCTCACCGGCGCGGCGGGGGCGGTAGGAGACGGGCACTTCGCGGACGCGGAGTCCGCGCTGCAGGGCGCGAATCTGCATTTCGATGGTCCAGCCGTAGTTGCGGTCCCGCATGTCGAGAGCGGCCAGGCTCGTTCTGCGGATGGCTCGGAAGGGGCCAAGGTCAGTGTAGGTGTGGCCGTGGACGAGGCGGACGAGCTTGCAGGCCAGCCAGTTGCCGAAGCACTGGTGGGGCAGCAGAGCCCCGGGCTGCGGGCGGCCCAGGGGCCGGGAGCCGAGCACCAGGTCGGCCTCGTCACGGCGGATGGGTTCGAGCAGACGGGGGGCTTCGGCGGCGTCCTCTGAGCCGTCGGCCTGGAGGAAGACCACAATCTCGGCATCGGCGGGCAGGATGGCCAGAGCGGCCAGGCACGTGGCCCCGTAGCCGCGCTCGGGCTCGGAGCTGACCAGGGCGCCGTGCGCGCGGGCGATGGCGGCGGTCTGGTCCGTGGATCCGTTGTCGGCCACGATAACGTAACGGAACATTCCGCGGGGGAGATCGGCCAGGGTGCGGGCGATGCACTCCTGTTCGTTGAGGGCCGGGATGATGAGAGCGGCGTGCATGATTTTGGGTCTACAATCTACGATAGAGGGGGTCTGATGCCGGATGAAGTCGAACAGCCCGCTCCCGCCCACCGGCACCCGGCGGTGTGGAGCGCCATGGCGTGGTTACGGGATCTTTTGCTGAGCGTTGTGCTGGCCATTGTGCTGATCCTGTTCCTGTATCAGCCGGTGAAGGTTGAAGGGACGAGCATGATGCCGGCGCTTGAGGATCAGGATCGGATCTTCATCAACAACTTTGTTTACCGGTTCGGGCTCGGGAAGATCGAGCGGCTCGATACGGTGGTCTTTCGGTTCCCGCGGGATCCTTCGAAGAGCTACATCAAGCGGGTGATTGGCCTGCCCGGCGATTGTGTGGAGGTGCGCAACGGCACGGTGTTTCTCAACGGTCAGGAGATGGACGAAAGCTATGTGCCGCGGGAGTTCCGCGACGGTCTGACGCTTGGCCCGGTGATCGTACCCGCGGAGAGCTATTTTGTCATGGGCGACCATCGGAGTTCGTCGAACGACTCCCGGTCCTGGGGCCCGGTACATCGCCGCTACATCTACGGGAAAGCGGTGTTCTCCTACTGGCCGCTCGAGCGTGTGGGCATTGTGCGGTAGCGCAGTTTGGCCGGCTAGCGGAGTTTGGCCTTCAGGAAACGAAGATACCGTTCCCAGTCGTAGGCTGTAATGTCGTGCTTGCCGGGGCGCAGGTGGTAGGCCGTCTGGTCGGGTGCCCCGATGGCTTCGTAGGCCTTGCCGGCTTCGGTGAGGGCGAGCAGTTCGCCGAGGGGGTCGGCCCACAGGTCTTCGCTTGCGCTGGCGACGTAGAGCGGCCGGGGGGCGGCGAGCGCGAGCAGCATGTGCGAGTCGACGGGGAGTTCGTTCACCGATTGCGAATAGCCCTTGAAGTTGCCGGTGAACCAGTGGGGGAAGTTGGCGTTCAGGTCGGCGACATGTTCGCCGAAGATGCGGCGGGAGAGTGAGGCGCCGCCTTCGCCCGAGTTGTTCGAGATGACGGCGGCAAAGCGCTGGTCCGTGGCCCCGGCCCAGAGTGCGGCCTTGCCGAGGCGGGAGTGGCCGGCCACGGCGATGCGCTTGCCGTCGAGGTCCTTCTGCGTGAGCGCGTAGTCCAGGATGCGACTCATCGACCAGGCCCAGGCGGACATGGCGTTGGTGGTTTCGTCCGGCGGGAGCAGGGCGAGGATCGAGTCCGGCTTGCCTTGTTTGACGTCCGGGAAGAAGTCCGTGTAGTGCGCCGTGATGACGGCAAAGCCATGTTTGGCGAAGACGTCGAGCGGCCAGCGGGAGTGGCCGGCGAGGACGGTGGAAATCGGCGTGAAGCTGAGACAAATTACGGCGGGCACGGGCTTTTTCGCGCCCGGCGGCACGACAATCAGGACGTTGACGGCCTTCTGTTTGTCCTGGCCGGAGAAGGTAAAGGTAACCTCTCGCCAGTTGGGCCCCTGGGCCTTGACGGTAGTTTGCACCGGCAGCTTGGCCGTGATGATGTTGCCGAAGACGTGGGTTTCGTACAGCTTCAGAATCTCGCCCCGGCGCTCGGGCCAGGCCTTGCCGTTGAGCAGTTCCGGCAGCGGAGCGTTTCCCACTTTCGATTCGTCGTAGTTCGTATTGGGGCGCTGCGCCAATAGCGCGAGTGTACACAGAAAGAGAGCGAGAAGGCGCATGACCCCGTCAGTGTATCGCTACTGAGGGCGGGAGCGCAGCCGGTGGTATTCGGCCAGGACCTTGTCCACGTAGCTTTGCGTCTCGGCAAAGGGTGGGATGCCCTTATAGCGGTCGACGGCCCCGGCGCCGGCGTTGTAGGCGGCGAGGGCGCGGCGAACCTGGTCGGGCTCGTTCTGATAGCGCAGCAGCAGATCGCGCAGCAAACGAGCGCCGCCTTCGAGGTTCTGTTCGTGGTCGTGCGGATCAACGCCGAGTTCGCGCGCCGTGGCGGGCATGAGCTGCATCACGCCGATAGCGCCCTTGGGCGAGATGGCGTCCTGCCGGAAGGCCGATTCGATGCGCGCCACGCTCTTGAGAAACTCGGGGGGCAGACCGGCCTTATGAGCGGCAGCTTCGAGCGGGTCCGCCGGCGGTGCGGGAGGAGGGGGCGGCGTGGGAGCGGGAGGCGGCGGAGGCGGGGCCGCCGGGTGGGGCGGTTCGGCGATCGTCTCCCGTTCGACCACGTGCGCGAGCGGAATCTCGACGGTACCCGTTGCGGTCTGCAGCCGGAGCGCCGTGCCGGTAGCTTCTACCCGTTCGGCGCGTAGGGTGAAACCGTTGGTCAGCAGCAGGACTTCGGCGGCCGCGGCGGGGACGGCCAGGACCGGGCAGGCCAGGAAGGTCAACAACACAGCAATGCGGGGCACAATGGTATTGACGCACAGGGAGTGCCGGGCGTGGAGGCGAAACAAAAAAGTGGGAAACTCAAAGGCTGGGCTATGACCACTGTTACGCACTTAGAATGCAGCATTACCGGCGACCGCTACCAGGCGGGTGTGCCGCAGAATCTCTCCGCCGGCGGCTGGCCGCTCCTGGTCCGGTACGACCTGGCGAAGGCCCGCGAGAACTGGAATCGTGATTGGCTGGCCAACGGACCGCGCAGCATGTGGCGCTATGCGCCGGTGCTGCCGGTGAGCAAGCCGCCCTCGATTGTCTCGTTGGGCGAAGGCTGGTCGCCGCTGTTGAAGCTCAAGCGCAGCGGGGCGCGGCTGGGCATGAACCATCTGTGGTTGAAGGACGAAGGCATCAATCCCACCGGGTCGTTCAAGGCCCGTGGGCTGTCGTGCGCCATTTCGATGTGCGTTGAACTGGGCATCCGGAAGGTAGCGATCCCTTCGGCGGGCAATGCGGCGAGCGCGCTGGCGGCGTATGCGGCGGCGGCGGGTCTTGAAGCCCATATCTTCATGCCGCGCGATGTGCCGCAATCGAACTTCATCGAGTGCAAAAGCTTTGGCGCCAAGGTGACGCTCGTCGACGGATTGATCAGCGACTGCGCCAAGATCGTGGCCGCGCGGAAGGACGAGGAGGGCTGGTTCGATATTTCGACGCTGAAGGAGCCCTACCGCATTGAAGGCAAGAAGACCATGGGCTATGAGCTGGCCGAGCAGATGCAATGGCGTCTTCCGGATGTGATCTTCTACCCCACCGGCGGCGGGGTGGGCATCATCGGAATGTGGAAGGCGTTTGCCGAGATGGAGGAGCTCGGCTGGATTGGCCCGGAGCGGCCAAAGATGATTTCGGTGCAGGTGGAGGGTTGCATGCCCGTGGTGCGGGCCTACCAGGCGGGGGCGGAGCGCAGCGAGTTTTTTGAAAATGCGCACACGGTCGCTAGCGGTCTACGGGTGCCGAAGCCGCTCGGCGACTTTCTGATTCTGCGGTCGGTGCGGGAAAGCGGCGGGACGGCCATTGCGGTGAGCGACGACGAGATGATGCAAGCCGGCGTCCGGCTGGCCAGCGAAGACGGGGTCTTTGTGGCGCCGGAGGGCGCGGCGTGCGTTTCGGCGCTCGAGAAACTGCTCGCCAGCGGTTTCCTCAAGCCGGAAGAGCGGATGGTGATCTATAACACCGGAGCGGGCCTCAAGTATCTCGAAGCCTACTCCGCTCTATTTCCCCGAGATTAGTTCACCCGGACCAGAATCATCCCGGCGGGCTGCCGGTTGGCGCCGTAACCCATTACGTGGACGGCGTTGGACCGGGGCGAGAAGTGCTGGATGGCCGGGGCGGGCTGCTGCCCCGGTTGTCCGGGTTGCCCCGGTTGGCCCGGTTGGCCCGGCGCGTTCGGCACTTGGCCGACCCAACTGACGCCCTCGGGATTCGCGAGAATCTGCAGGTTGCCGGTGACCAGGTCGTACAGCAGCAGTTGGCTGCCCGCCGGGTCCGTCCGGGTGCCCCGGGCCAGCAGCTTGCGGCTCACCGGGAAGGTCGCCAGCAGCTGTACCGCCGAATAGCCGGCCGGGGTGGGCAACAGCTTTGCTTGCTGGTTTTCAATGTCGAAGATCACGAGGCCCGCGCCGCCGGCTACGTTCGAGCCCTGGGCGTTTGCCTGCGCCACCAGCAGGGTCATCTCCGGAATCGGGCTGAGGTTGTTAAATGTGGCACTCTCCGGGGGCAGGTCGAGCCGGAAGGCGGAGTTGCCAACGCCGTCGAGAACGTAAATGGTATCGGAGCGGTTCTGCCGCCCCGGGTCGGTATTGGTGCCGTAGACATAGTCGCTCATCTCACTGGCGCTGTTACCGGAGACGCTGAACTCACCCTGACCGGGCAGGGTGATGGCGGTCAGCGTGCGTGCGCCGAGGTCGAGTACGGCGAAGGCGTTGGCCGAGCACGGATTCTTCACCTCGGCCTCGGCGGTGACGCCCGTCGACACGGCAATGCGGCGCGTCAGGTCGATGTTGAACAGGCGGGTCTGCGGGGTGCAGGAGGCGACAAAGGTTCCCTCCGCCAAGCGGCGGATGACAGGTTCGGTATTGCCGGTGAGCGGGAAGCCGATGAAGGCATCGGCGGTTTTCGCCAGGTTGCGGGCGAGGACCCAGTAAACCCGGGCCTGGCCGTCAAAGATCGTGGCGCCCCGCAGAATGGCGGCCGCCGCGCCCAAGGCACCGCCTGGTCCACCCGGTCCGCCGGGAAGAATTCCGCCCGGCAGCCCCGGCCCCTGGGCCTGCACGGGAGCGAGCAACGGCAGCCAGGTTTCCGGGAACGGCCGCGTGGACTGCACGGCGCCGGCCGCGTTGAGTATGCCAAACTTGGCGCGCGTCACGGCCGAGGCGTTGTCGACGGCGAGAACGCCAAAGGCGCCCTGCCCCAGGTTAACCGGCTGGGCGACCAACTGTTTGACGTCATCGCCAAGGTCTACCTGCAGATTCGCCAGGTTCAATCCGCCGCCGCCACCGCCGGGCTGGCCACCGCCGGGCCCGGCGGGTTCGCTCACCTCGCCGGTTGCGGCGTTGATGAGGACAGTCGAGGGCGGGGTGGTCGCCAGGACGATGTTTAAATTGCCGCCCGGCGCGCCGCCGATGTTCAGGCCGCGGGCCGGCAGGGTAACCGCCATCGGGTCACTCTGGGCGGGATGGAGAATCGTTACTTTGTCGCTCACGCCCTGCGCGGCCGGGCCCGTGGCGGGGCCGGCGAAGGCGGCCAGGATCGCCGATTCCGGGTTGGCTTGAAACGGGCTGGCCGCGTTTTGGTTGGCCGACGCCGGGCAGCCGGGAATCTCGCGGACCGAGTTGCGCGAAAAATCGACGAGCCACGAGGGCCAGCACCCCTCTCCGTTCCGCGGCGCGCTCAGCGCCAGGAAACCCGGGCGCAGGTCGCTCGCCGCGAGGCCGCGCGCAGTACGGGCGGCTTCGGGCAGGGGCAGGTACTCGATCGTGGCGGCCGGCTCGGCGCCCAGGGTTACCCGATTGCCGGCCGTGTTGCCCGCGTAGAGGGCCACCACATCGCTGGCCTTCGCCCCCTCGGGAAGCGTCACCTCCACATCAAACTCGCCCACTTTGGTGGCCGAGAGCTTGGCGGAGACCTCGGCGGGGAAACCGCCCACATTGGCGCGGATGGCCTGCCGGGGTGCGGCCGTCTCTTCGGCGCCCGGCAACTCGCCGGCGTTGACGCGCGGTTCGCTCAGCCCGAGTCCGGCCACCGCCAGGCGGAGCTTACCTCCCTCGGCGTCGGGGGCTGCGCCAAACCCCTGTCCGTTGGCCGTGCGCAGTGAAGGGAAGGGCGCGACCACGTTCACCCGGGCCGGGCTGCTATTGACGGTCCCGCGGCGCACCACAATTGGCATTGCGCCAAGCGGCGTTTCCAGCGGAACCTGCACCGTCACTGAACCCGGCGTGGCCTCGAAAATCGGCGCGGGTCGGTTGTTGATGCGCACTTCAAGGGGCGGGTCGTCAATGCTGGTGGGCAGCGGCGTGGTGGTGGCGCGAAAGCCGGCCGCCGGCCCCAGATTGATTCCGGTGATCAGCAGCAGTCCGCCCGGCGAGACGTTACTCGGCGCCGGCTGCAGGGTGACGGCATTGACCGCACCCCGCTGGTTCAGGACGGGCGCAGTCGGGGCCTGCGCCCAGCTGATCGCCGCCCATCCCATCGCTATTGCAAGCCGTAAGTTCCCCATAATCAATTCAAACCCCGGGCGTAGAAATAGGTTTCGCTATAATGAAGTTTTGCATGAGTGCCAATAGCGCCAGTGCCACTTTAGCCCCGCCCGCGGCCCTACCCGCTGAGCGGTCCGGCTTCGTAGCCCTGGGTCTGCTCGCCTTTGCTCACTTCTTCATCGACCTCTACTCGAGCGCCTTGAGCGGTTTTCAGCCGCTGCTGGTGGCCAAGCATGGCTTGAGTCTATCGCAGGCGGGGCTGCTGGGCGGGGTGCTCGTCTTCTCCTCCTCGCTCCTGCAGCCGCTCTACGGCATTCTCTCCGACCGGTATCCCTCCTGGATGTTCACGGTCTTGGCTCCTGCCGTGGCGGGCGTCTTCATTTCGTTGCTCGGTTGGGCGCCCGCCTATCCGTGGCTTTTTCTAATGGTCCTGCTCGGTGGCGCGGGGGTTGCATCCTTTCATCCGCAGGCCACGGCCAATGCCACGGTGGGGATACCGGCTAACCCGGGCCGCTGGATGGCGGTGTTCATCAGTTCGGGGACGCTCGGCATGGCCATCGGCCCCGCGTTCTTTTCGCTCCTCGTGGGCCGCTTTGGCATGGAGGGCAGTTGGCTGGGGGCGATTCCGGGTCTGGTGATTACGGGCATTCTCTGGCGGGCGCTGCGCACGCCCCCGGTGAGTTCCGGACGCGGCCGCATCTCCCTGGCGCCGCTGCGCGCCGTATGGAAGCCGCTGACGGTGCACTATCTTCTCGTGTTCATCCGCTCGGTGGTGCACATGTGTTTTGCCCATTTCCTGCCGCTTTATCTGAGCCGGGAGCGGGGCTTCAGCGTGCAGTCGGCGGCCCTGGGCCTGACACTCTACATGACCTTCGGCGCCCTGGGCGGCTTTGTGGGCGGCCATCTGGCCGACCGTTTCGGCGGCCGGCGCGTGATTCTGATCTCCATGCTCGGCTGTCTGCCCTTTCTCGCTGTCTTCTTCCTGGCCTCGGGCTGGGTGTCGCTGCTGGGACTGGCCCTGGGCGGACTGCTGTTACTGTTCACCATTCCCGTCAATTTGCTCATGGGACAGCGTCTCGTGCCGGGGCAGGCCGGCACCGTTTCGGCGCTGTTGATGGGTTTTGCCTGGGGAAGCGCCGGGCTGATCTTTATTCCGCTCACCGGATTGGCGGCTGATTACTTCGGCCTGCACCGGGCGCTGGCCTTGGTCAGTGTTCTGCCGCTGGCCGGCTGGATGCTGGCGCGAACGCTGCCGGAGAAGGAGTAGGCCCTTGGCTCGTGCCATTTGTCTGTTAAGCGGCGGTCTCGATTCCGCCACCTGCCTTGCTGTCGCCCGCCGGGAGGGATTTGAAACCTATGCCCTCTCGTTCGACTACGGGCAGCGCCACCGGCAGGAGTTGGCCGCGGCCGAACGCGTGGCGGCGCATCTTGGCGCCCACGCCCACCGGGTGGCCCGCATCGACCTGCGGGTCTTTGGCGGCTCGGCCCTCACGGACGATATTGAAGTGCCCAAGCACCGCAGCGCCTTGGAAATGGGCGCCGGCATTCCGATCACCTACGTTCCCGCGCGGAACACCATTTTTCTCTCTTTTGCCCTCGCCTGGGCCGAGGTGGTCGAGGCCGAGACCATCTTCATCGGGGTGAACGCCGTCGACTACTCCGGCTATCCGGACTGCCGTCCCGCTTTCATCGACGCCTTTGTGCGGATGGCCAACCTGGCTACGAAGGCCGGTGTTGAAGGCCGCTCGCGGCTGGCCATTCGCACGCCGTTGATCGAACTGACCAAGGCCGGGATCATCCAGCTCGGCCTCAGCACCGGCGTCGATTTCGGCCTGACCCACAGCTGCTACGACCCGGCCCCGGACGGCCGCCCTTGCGGCGAGTGCGATAGCTGCCTGCTCCGCGCCAAAGGCTTTGCCGAAGCCGGCGTGGCGGACCCGCTGCTCGGGTGAAAATCGCGTTATGAAAATCGCCGAGATCTTCTACTCGCTGCAGGGAGAGGGCAGCTTACTGGGCGTTCCTTCGGTCTTCGTCCGGACGAGCGGCTGCAACCTCCGCTGCTCCTGGTGCGATACCCCCTACACCTCGTGGCAGCCCGAAGGCGAAGAGCGAACGGTGGACTCCATCCTCGCCGAGGTGCTCGCCTATCCGGCCCGCCACGTCGTCCTCACCGGCGGCGAGCCCATGCTGCAGCCCCAACTCGTGCCCCTGTCGCGGGCGTTACGGGAGGCCGGCTGGCACATCACCATCGAGACCGCCGGCACCCTCGATGCCGACGTCGCCTGCGACCTGGTGAGCATCAGCCCAAAACTCGCCAACTCCACCCCGGCTGGCGACTGGGCCATCCGCCACGAGAATACCCGCATCAACCTGCCCGTGCTGCGGACGCTCCTGGACCGCTACCCGTATCAGCTCAAGTTCGTCGTCGCCAACCCGGCCGACCTCGATGAAATTCGCGCGCTCGTCGACTCTCTCGCCGCGCCCCCCGGCAACGTCATCCTCATGCCCGAAGGGCGCGACCCCGCCCTGCTGCGCGAACGCAGCCTGTGGCTGGCCCCCCTGTGCCTCGAACACGGCTTCCGCCTCAGCCCCCGCCTTCATGTTGACTTGTGGGGCGACCGGCGCGGCGTATGACCGGTTCTGTTTATGAAAGACGGTTTCTTTCTCTACGACACTCACACCCACATCGGGCTTGCTCGTCACAGCGGCCGCCGCCAAACCGCCGATCAACTCCTGCGCGAGATGGACCGCTGCGGTGTGGACCGTTCCGTCGTCATCCCCTTTCCCGTCGTCGAAGATTACACCGCCGCCCATGAAGAGATCGGCGCCGCCGTCGCGGCCCATCCGGATCGCCTCACCGGCGCCGCCTGCCTGAATCCCTTTATCCCGGAACAGATCTTCCGCGATGAAGTGCGCCGCTGCCGCGAGGTGCACGGTTTCCGCGCGCTGAAGTTTCAGCCGCAGTATCAGGGCTTGAATACGCTCTCCGAGCGCAGCAACTTTCTGTTTGAAACGGCGCTTGAAAACCGGATGGCGCTCATCGCCCACACCGGTTCGGGCATCCCGCACGCGCTGCCCTCTGTCTTTATGTTCGCGGCCCGGCGGTATCCCGATCTCAAAATCGTCCTCGCCCACTGCGGCGGCGGCGGACTGCTGCTGGCTGACGCCATAGTCGCCGCCTCGTTCTGTCCGAACATCTACCTCGACCTGTCAACGCTGATGCCGAATCACATCTTCGAGGTGCTGCAGCATATTCCGGCCGATCGTCTGATGGCCGGTTCGGACCTGATAGAAAACACCGACGTCGAAATGAGAAAGCTGCTTCGGCTCGACGTGCCAGTTGAGCAGAAGCAGCAGATGCTCTCGCAAACCGCCTTTGCCGTTTTCGGCTAAACCGGAACGCCCAGGTCGGCGCTGCCGAGCGGCGACATCACCGCCCCGGCTGCATACCGTTCGATCATCTCGCAGGCGAGCTGCGCCCGCCGCACCCGTTCGCGGCACAGCAGCAGGACGGTATGGTCCAGGTGGGTGCCGCTGGGATAGACGTCGGGCGAATTCCGCAGGCCAAACTTGAGATAGATCGGCGCGGCCACGCGGATCAACTCGGCCACTTCGTAGTGCCGGATGAAGCCGCCGATCGTATCGGGGGCTTCGACGTAGAAATCAATCGGCTTGGTGATGGCCGCGCGGATGCTGGCAATCTGCGGGATGGAAAGATCCGAGGGGATGTTGATCGTATCCGCCCCGTGCTGTTCGAGCAGGCGCGCGCTGGCCGGGTTGGCCGGCGCCATCATCACCGAGGTCTTGATGATCAGATTGGCCGGCAACTGCCCCTTGGCCCGCATATTCGAGATCACATCTAACGTCCCGATGTCGCTCACCAGGATACTGCGTAGCCCCGCTTCGACGCCGCGCCGCACATCTTCCAGGCTCTGCACCAGTTGGTTGGCGCCGCGCGCCGCGAGCGCGAACGCCTTGCCCGTAGGCGAGACGCTCTGCGCGCCGGTGTCCCAACCGGCCCGCGGTCCGAGAAACAGGTTCACCTCCACGTTCGCTTGGCGGCCAATCTCGAGCATTTCGCTCAATTCGGTGTTGGTCAGCAGCATGATGCCGCTGCCTTGCGAAACCCGGTGCACGGGCACTTTGCGCTGCCGGGCTTCGTCGAGCACGGCGGCCAGGGCCTTGGGGCCTTCGGTGGAAGGGATCTCGATGCGGTACTCGCCGCCATCGGGAAACCGGAGCAGGGAAGTGGGCGCTACCGCCGGGTCTTCGCCCGGCAGCCCCTGCGCCAGAAGAGCGTCTTTACTTGCTTGCATGGGACTCCATAATCGATAAACCGTCCTGCGCGACGGGCGCAAAACAGATCTCGGCCGCGCGGCCATGCAGCGCGAAGATCTGCCGGATCAGGTCGCAAACCTCTTCGCTGCCGCGTTCAAAAAATACGAGAATCGACGGGCCCGCCCCCGACAACGCGCAGCCCAGCAGTCCGGGAGCCCGCAGTTTGAGCATCTCGTCCAGGCCCGGGACCAGTTTGGCCCGGTAGGGCTGATGCAGCCGGTCTTCGAGCGCCGCCGGGAACGCCGAAACGTTGCCCGTGGCCAGGGCCGCTATCAGCAGCGCGCTTCGCTGCACGTTGAAAATGCAGTCCGCCTTGGCGTACCGCTCCGGCAGCGTGGCCCGCGCCTCTTTGGTCGGCAACACAAAATCCGGCACGACCACCGCTACGCCGAACCGCGGCGGCATCTCGAGGCGCACGGCCCGCGCGACGCCGTGGCCGTCAATGGCGCTGGCGACAATCGAACCCAGCACACACGCCGCTACGTTGTCCGGATGGCCTTCGAGGCGCGCCGCTTCGTCCAGAATCCGGGTGATCGGCCAGCCCAAGCCCAGCATGCGGTCCGCAATCACCACGCCCGCCGTCAGCGCCGCCGCGCTGGAACCCAGGCCCTTGCCGAGCGGAATATCGTTGTCAATCGTCAAGGCCACCGGCGGCAGCTCCTGGCCCAGGTCCGCCGCTACCCGCCGCGCCGTCTGCCAGATGAAGTTGTCTTCGCCGGTGGAGATCGCCGCCGCGTCCCGCCCCTGCACCGCAATCGACAGGCGCGGGGCGGGCGCAAACCGGCACGTCAGGTACAGGCCGAACGCCAATCCGAGAGCGTCAAAACCCGGTCCGAGATTCGCACTCGACGCCGGTACTCGCACCGTCCACATCGGGTTAGCCGATGACCACGCGGCGCTCTTCGCGGCACGATTGATAAACGCTCAGCACCAGCTGTAGCGCCTTCAAACCCTCTTCGCCGGACACGGTCGGCGTCGTGCCGTTCTGGCAGGCTTCGCCAAAGTCGCGGAACTGCCGCTCGAGCGGCGTCAGCGGAATCGCCATCGGGTCCGAGGCGCCCGAACTGGTCTTGTTCTCCACCGGCGCCGGTTCGCCGAAGTCATCCCGCACATCCCACGTCGTCAGTTTATCGCCGGTCATGACGGCCGTACCCTTGGTGCCGTGCAACTCGACGCGTTCCGGGTAGCCGGGCCAGATGGCCGTCGAGGCCTGAATCACGCCCGTGGCGCCGTTTTCAAACCGGAGCAGGGCATTGACCACATCTTCGGACTCAATCTGGTGCATGGCGCCCAGCTGCCACGAGCCCACCACATCCTTGACCTTCCCCGCCAGTGCCAGCAGAATGTCCACCTGGTGAATCCCCTGGTTGATCAGCGCGCCGCCACCTTCCACATCCCAGGAACCCTTCACCGGCCGGGAGTAATACTCCGCCGACCGGTACCACTTCACGTACGCATCGGCCTGCAGCAGTTTGCCCAGACGCCCATCGGCAATGGCTTTTTTGAGAAACAGCGTCGAATCATCAAACCGGTGCTGGCTGACCACCCCGAGCGTGATGCCCGCCTCACGGGCCACCGTTATCATGCGCTGCGCTGTTTCAATGCTCAGCGCCATGGGCTTCTGCACCAGGACATGCTTCCTGGTCTGCGCGCACAACTCAACTGCCTGCAGACGGAAACTCGGGAAGGTGCAGACATCGACGTAGTCGACCTCGGGGTGGCGGCACACGTCCTCGTAGTTGCGCAGGAACTCGGCGCCGTGGGCGTTGGCAAACGCTTGGCCGCGCTCCTCGTTGCCGTTTGAGCAAACCGTGATCTTGTAGCCGATCGCCTTGTAAGCGCGCGCATGCATGTTGGCAATGGCGCCCGTTCCGATAATCCCTACTCGCAATGCAGTCTCCTTAAACGCCCTAGTTTACCGTAACGGCGCCGGGGAAAGATTTACATCCGCCCGCTCGGCGTTTGCCGCGGCGCTTCCGTCTATCCGGGTATGCGTTACCACCTGGCTAAGGGCGCGCCACTGCGGTGGGGAATCAACTTCCGTCTGCACTACGGCTGGGACTTCGGCGCCTCGCCCGGCCCGCCGCTCCACCTCGCCGCTCCGGACCGGGCTGCCCTGCTCGACGCCGACTTCGCCACCCTCGCCGCCGCCGGTTGCCGCATGGTTCGCTGGTTCGTCTTCTGCGATGGCCGCAATGGCATCCGGTTCGTGGGCGAAAAGCCCGTGGGGCTCGATCCGTGCGTTGCACCCGCGCTCCGGGTAGCCCTCGATGCCGCCGCCCGCCACGGCATCGCCATACTTTTCGTCCTGCTCGATCACACCTTCGCCTTTCGCCCCCGGGGGATTCCCGGCGCCGGCATGGTGATCCAAGGCCATGGCCGTCTGCTGCGCCATCCGGACCTTTTCGAAGCGCTCGTCGGCGATGTCTTCGCCCCGTTCTGGGCCCTCGTCAACAACCATCCGAACGTGGCCGGCTACGAACTGCTCAACGAACCGGAGATGGTCATGCGCCGGCGCGATCACTGGTACGATGAGCCCTCCGGCGTCGGTTGTTCCGCCGTGCCGGAGGAGGACCAACTGAGCTTTACCGTCATGGCCGACCGCCTGGCCCGCACCCGCGCGGCGGTGCACCGCGCCACCCACGCGCAGTTTTCCATCGGCAGCATGACGGCCCGCTGGATGGGCCGCTGGGCCCGTCTGCTCGACCCGGCGCGAGATCTGCTCACCTTCCACTACTACGGCGACGAACCCGATTTCCACCGCGTCCTCGCCGAACGCGTCGTCCCCTACGCAAGCCGGCTCGCCGTCGGCCTGAGTGAGTTCTATCCCCAGGGCGCCCGCCTCGTCCCGGACGGTCATGGCGGCTGGCCCGACATTCCGGCGGGCGAGTTTCTCCGCGCGGCCGCTGCGGCCGGCCTGCAGGTGGCCATGCCGTGGGTCTGGCGTCCCGGTCCGCGCGACCCGGGCGAGGTGCCGCTGGCCGCCTGCCGCGCGGCGCTCGGCGAACTGGAGCATAATGACAGGCATGAACGCTCCCCGCTTGTGCCTGCATCGTAGAAAGTTCCTGACGACTCTTGCCGCCGGACCCCTGGCGCTCTCCTCCTGCGTGTCGTCAAAAACCGAACTCAGCAAACTGGGGATCCCGGGCCTGTTCAAGGGCCGCGTCGTCTCCGTCGAGCACGCCGGCTCCATTCTGGGCGGCGCCTACCAGGCTGAACCGGTCCGCGACATGATCCGGCGCGGCATGGTGGGCCTCACCGGCGCCGGCGACTGGCAGGCCGCCTGGCGGCTATTTTTCGAGCCCGGCGATGTGGTCGGCATCAAGTTGAACCCGGTGGGCTACCCCCATGTGGCCTCCGCGCCCGAGGTGGTGCGCGAGATCATTGCCAGTCTCACGGCCATTGGCATCAAGCCGCAGGACATCGTCTGTTACGATCGCTACCGCGCCCAGTTCCTGAACGCCGGTTTCGACAAGTGGCTCCCGGAAAAGGTCCGCTGGACCCACGCCGCCGAAGACTACGAGACCTGGCAGCAGGGCATCGAAGGCTATGACCCGGACCACTACATGGAACTGCCACTCGTGCTACCCGGTCAGGATCCGGCTTCCCTCACCGCCCGCCGCTCCTTTGCCGCCCGCTTCATCACCAAAGACGTCAACAAACTCATCAACCTCTGCCTGCTCAAGGATCATCAGTCGGCCGGTATCACTATGGCGCTCAAGAACCTTTCGCACGGCCTCGTCAACAACGTCAACCGCAGTCACGCCACCAATACGATGAACTCCTGCAACTCGTTCATCCCCGCTTCGGTGTCAATTCCGGTAATCCGGAACAAGACCGTGCTCAACATCATGGATGGCATCAAGGGCCTCTACCACGGCGGCCCCGGCGCCCGGCCCCAGTTTGTCTGGGAGCACAAGAAGATGTATTTCGCCACGGATCCGGTGGCGATGGATCACGTCGGTTGGCGCGTGATCGACGAAAAACGGGTCTCGGTCGGCATGAAGAAACTGGTCGAAGACATCCCCGACGCCTTTAGCCATTTCACCCATCGCCAGCCCGAACATGTCGAAATTGCCGGTGCGCTGGGCCTTGGCGTTTGGGATTGGGCAAAAATAGACCGGCGGGAGATACGCTTAGCCTGAGGCTTTTGGTATTCTATTAGTCGAGCCCGTGAGTCGGTAGCTCAGTTGGTAGAGCATCGCACTTTTAATGCGGTGGTCCCGGGTTCGAGCCCCGGCCGACTCACCATTTCAGAGCAGTTTGGTGATTTCGCTTTCCAGATGGCGGACCGCCTCGGCCAGCATCGCTTGGTGCCGGGGATGTCGGGCGGATGCTAGGTCTCGCTTCGCCGCCGTCAGGGAGAGCTCGAGACTCCGCCGCCGCCGTTCCATCTCCGTGGGCGGCGCCACGGGGCGTTCGCCCCACTCGCGCTCGGCCTGCTGGCTTTCCACATCCTTGCTCTCCCAGCCTCGGGACATCGCTCACCTCCGCTCCCGCAGTACCCGGAAGCCAATCTCCGGCCGTTGTATCTCGGGCGATTCGGTCGTGCGGCGTACTGCGGATAATTGTCCGGGTGCATCGCGAAAGCTGCCGCCCCGCACAATGCGGCCCATTTTGTTCTCGTCGGCCGTCCACTCTGCCAAGTTGCCGATCGTGTCGAACAGCCCAAAGGTGTTCGGAAGACGTCCAGCGATCTCGTGTGCCGTCCCGCCGCTGTTGCCGTGATGCCACGCAATATCGCCGGCATTCCCTGGCAACTCCTCCGGCGAGTTGGCCCGCGCCGCGTACTCCCATTCCGCCTCGGTTGGCAACCGGTAGTGGAAGCCATCGTTGCGGGCGTTCAACCTGGCCAGAAACTCCTGCACCGCGTTCCAGGAGACGTTCGCTTGGGGTAGGGTGCCGCCCGTGCCCCGGCCCGTCATCACCGCGTTCCACTGCGCCACCGTGACCTCTGTGCGACCCATCTGAAACGGGGGCATCGTCAGCAATTGCTGCCGCGGCCGCGGACCGCTGCTCGGGCCCGGAGACCCCATGATAAAGTCACCGCCCGGCAACTGAGCGAAATCCATCGGAATACCTTCGACAATGAGCGCCAGCGAGATCCCGCCCGCGGGCGAAGTCGTCGGCGGAGCCGCCAACGATCTCGTGGTCGTAACCGGCGCCGCCTCCGCCGCCGGACGCCGCATTTCCACGCCCGGTTCGAGCACCGCCTCGCGCGCCCGCCCGATCATTCCCCACACAATCACCGTCACCACCACACCCAGCGGCAACAGGATCATCACCCTCTTTCTGAGCGCGGCCGATTCATCCGGCTTGGTCTTCACCGTGGCCGCGAGCGCCTCGACAAAGTCGCCGCAGCGGGGAAACCGCGACGCCCGGTCTTTGGCCATCGCCCGTTCGAGGGCCGCCTGCATCATCGGCGTGATGAGAGGATTGAAGGTCGACGCCGGCGTCGGTATCTCGTTTATTACCTTAGCCATCCCCGCGGCAACTCCCGAAGCCTCAAACGGCAATTCGCCCGTTAGGAGTTGATAGGCAATGACGCCCAGGGCATATTGGTCCGTCCGTCCATCGATCGCTTCGCTTCGCAGCTGCTCCGGAGCCCAATAAAGCCAGGACCTGGGATCGGGCAGGGAAGCGTAGACCTCCCGGTAGCTGCCGTGGCCAAAACCGGAGACCTTCACCTCCCCTGTCTCAGCCAGGAGAACCTTACCCGGCTCCAGCGCCCCGTGCACCATGCCCGCCGCGTGCGCCGCATCAAGTGCCGCCGCCGTTTGACCCAGAATCCGCAGGATCATCGGAAGGTTCTGCGTCTCGCCGGCCGCGATCATCGCTTCGAGCGTAGCGCCCCGCACCAGCTCCATGACGATGCACTCCCGATCTCTGCTGCGGAAGCGATCGACCACCGGAACGAGGTTCGGATGCCAAAACTCCGTCTCCTTTCGCGCCTCCCGCGGCCCGTTGTCCTCCCCCGCCGCACATGGCACCATCTTGATCGCCACCTCACGCTCCTGTGCCGGGTCCCAGGCGCGGTAGACCACGCTCCCATGCCCGCGCCCCAACTCCCCGCGTAACTCGTACCGGCCCAGGCTCTCCATGGCAACAGGATATCGCGTGCGCTAAGCTACCGGCATGGCCTCTATCCTGCAAACTAAAACCCGATCCTGGGCCGAGGTCGAGCAAATGCTCGCCTCCGGCGACGTGCGGGGTAACCTGTTAAAGGAAGATCTGCCCACCCCGGCCCTCTGCGTCGATCTCGACGCCCTCGAAGGCAACATCGCCACAATGGCCGCCTACGCCCGCGCCCAGGGTCGTGCCCTCCGCCCCCACGGCAAGTCCCACAAGTGCTCGGCGATCGCCCGGCTCACCCTCGCCGCGGGCGCCGTCGGCGCCTGCTCGGCCAAACTCAGTGAAGCCGAGGCCTTCGCCGCCGGCGGCGTCGAAAGCATTCTCGTCACCACCCCCATGGTCGGCCGCCATCGGGTCGAACGCGCCGTCCGCCTCGCCACTCGCCTGCCCGGCCTCATCCTCGTCGTCGACCACGCGCAAAACGCCGACGATCTCAACGCCGCCGCCGCAACCGCCGGCGTCTCCCTTAACGTCGCCATCGACCTCAACGTCACCAACCGCACCGGAGTCACCCCCGGCCCCGATGCCGTCGCCCTCGCCGAACACCTCACCCGTCTCCCCCACCTCTCCTTCCAAGGTATTCAGGCCTACGCCGGCCACACCGCCCACGTCGTCGGCTTTGCCGAACGTGCCGCCGCCAGCCACCAGGCCATGGCCCCGGCCATCGCCACCCGCCGCGCCCTCGAAGCCAAAGGCATCCCCTGTCCCTGGCTCTCGGGCGCCTCCACGGGTACCTACAACATCGATGGCGAAATGGATGGCGTTACCGAACTCCAGCCCGGCTCCTATCTGTTCATGGACCTCGACTACAACCGCATCGGCAGCCGGAACAGCCCGCTCTACGACGACTTCGCCAACTCCCTCACCGTCCTGTCCACCGTCTACAGCATGCCCGGCCGCGAGCAGGCCATCCTCGATGCCGGCCTCAAAGCCTTCGCCACCGACACCCCCTACCCGCCCGTCGTCCGCGGCATCCCGGGCGCCCTCTACTCCTTCGCCGGCGACGAACACGCCCGCCTCGACGTTCGCCGCGCCTCGCTTCCCGTCTCGCTCGGCGACCGCCTTGAACTCGTCATCCCCCACTGCGATCCCACCGTCAACCTCTACGATCGCTTCTTCGCCATCCGCGGCGAACAGGTCGAAGCCCTCTGGCGCATCGACGCCCGTGGCATGAGCACATGACGCCCGCGGCATGTGCCCATAAGGTCGATAGAGCCTTTTTATTTGACACTTTCCCGGTCCCATTTCTATCTTTGTAGCTAAGCCTGGGTCCCAGCCGTACCCGGGGCGAGTGCGCCATCGCTGGCGCCCCTCCCACGACGGAGCAAGAAATCATCTTTTGGAGATTCCGTCATGTCTCGCCTCCTGCTTGGGCTTGTGGTCCTCATTCCCGCCCTGGCCCAGAACAGTTCTCTTTCGGGCATTGTGCGCCACCCGCAGTCCGGCGCCATCTCCGGCGCAGTTGTCTCGCTCACCCACCTCGACACCGCCACCCCCCGCAAAACCCTCACCACCCCCGCCGGCCGCTTCGTCTTTCCCGCTCTCCCCCCCGGCCACTACACCCTTGAAACCCGCATGCCCGGCTTCCGCTCCACCACCCGCCAACTCCGTCTCCTCGGCGATACCCCGCTCACCGTCAACGTCCAACTCGAGGCCGCACCCGCCTCCGGCACTCTCTCCGTCCTCGGCCAACTGCCCGGCCTCTCGCCTCGCCATCCCAACCGCTTCTGAGCCAATATGAAACCAGCCGCCTACCTCTGCTTCTTCGCCCTCAGCCTGCTGCACGCCGAGCCCCAGAAGCCCGCCAAGAAAGGGGCGCCGCTCCCTGCCCCCGCCGCCGGCATAAAAATTCCCGGCATTCAGATGCCCTTCGCCAACGTCAAATCCGAGGCCGAAATTACGGTCCCCGGCCGGCCCAACGGTATGTTCTTCGGCGAAATGGCCTTCCTTCCCAACGGTCCCGAGAACGGCATCACCCGCCTCGATACCAAAGTCAACAAACTGAACGATCCCTGGACCGGCCTGAAGGCCCCCTGCGGCGGAATCCTCAACGCCTTCCGGTCCCTCTGGGTCCCCAACTGCGGCGACAATACCCTCGTCCGGCTCGATGCCCGCTCCGGCAAGCTCACCGCCACCATCGGCACCGGCACCGGCACCGCCGCCCGCGCCCTTGCCGCCAACGCCGACAGCGTCTGGCTCCTCGCCGACGACAAAACCACCCTCTCGCGCATCGACCCGGAACAGAACGCGATCGTCAGCGAACTCCGCCTCCCGGCCCGGTGCAACTCCCTGCAGGCTGCCGACTCGGCGCTTTGGATAACCTGTCCGGACGAAGGCCGCCTCCTCCGCGTCGATCCCAAAACCAACCTCGTCGCGCAGCGGATTGAAATCGCCGAACCCGTCGCCCAGGCCTTCGGCGAAGGCTCCCTCTGGGTGCTCTCCCGCAAAGAGGGCAAGGTGATCCGCCTCGACCCGAAAACCAACAAAGTCACCGAGACCATCGAAACCGGAATTCCCAACGCCAATGGCTCGCTCGCCTTCGGCGAAGGCTCCCTCTGGCTGTCCACCGCCGGTTTCCCCATCACCCGCATCAACCCGGCCACCAACAAGGTCTCGCAACAGTTCGCCGCCCCGGCCGGTCACGGCGATCTCTACACCGGAGCCGCCGCCCTCTGGATCTTTGACCAAAACAAAAGTTTATTGAAACGTTTTGATCCGAAACGGATTGCCGCCACCCTCCCCGAGTAACTTATAATGGTTAGGCCGCGTCGTATCGCTTGGCTCTGTAGCCACCTTTCCGGTCTCCTGTCGACCGACCGATTCTGTTCTTCCCAGGATTCCATGCGCTACAGTTTGGTTCTTCTTCTCTCTTTGGCCGCCTCCGCGCAGAGCCCGAACTCCCCGGAGTTCTTCGAAAACAAGGTCCGGCCGCTGCTGGCCAGGAATTGCTATGCCTGTCACACGCAATCCGCCCTCGGCGGCCTGCGGCTCGATAGTGGCGAAGCGCTCGCCAAGGGTGGTAAACGCGGCCCGGTGGTGAACGCTGCCGAACCCGACAAGAGCACGCTGCTGATTGCTGTCCGCCACGCCGACCCCGGCTACAAAATGCCGATGGGCAACAAGCTGAAGGATGAAGAAATCCAGGTCCTCGAATCCTGGGTCAAGGCCGGCGCGAAATGGCCGGCCAGCGCCAAGGTGCAGGATGACACCAAAGCCGCCAGCGGCGGGAAGTACGTGATCCGGCCCGAAGCCCGCCAGTTCTGGTCGCTCCAGCCCCTGCGCGAACCCGCTGTCCCCACCGCCAAGTGGGGCCAGACCGCCATCGACCGTTTCGTCGCCGCCCGCCTTGAGAAGGAAGGCGTCAAGCCGGTCCGCCCCGCTTCGAAGCGCGACCTGCTCCGCCGTGCCACGCTTGACCTCACCGGCCTCCCTCCCACCTACGACGAAATCCAGGCCTTCGAGAAAGACACCGCGCCCAACGCCTTCGCCAAGGTGGTTGATCGCCTCCTCGCCTCCCCGCACTACGGCGAACGCTGGGGCCGCTTCTGGCTTGACGTCGCCCGCTACGGCGAAGACGACTACCGCAGTCTCGACCCCATGCGTCGCGGCCACAACCCCTACCCCAACGCCTTCAATTTTCGCGACTGGGTCATTCAGGCCTTCCAGGACGACATGCCTTACGATCACTTCGTCAAGGCCCAACTCGCCGGCGATCTGCTCGACCCCAAAACCCGCCACAAAACGCTCCCCGGTACCGGTTTCCTTGGCCTTGGCCCCTGGTATTACGACAACGGCTCCACGGAAGTCACCCGTGCCGATGAACGCCACGACCGCGTCGACGTCATCAGCCGCGGCTTCCTCGGCCTGACCGTCGGCTGCGCTCGCTGCCACGACCATAAGTACGATCCCATTCCCGCCACCGACTACTACGCCCTCGCCGGCGTCTTTTACAACACGATCTACGAAGAGTACCCTCTCGTTCCCAAAACTACCCTCGAAGAGTTCCAGAAAATCGAGGATCACATCGACCTCAAACAGAAAATGTTGGCCGAAATCCAGCAGAACGTCGGCGCCAACCTCTCGAAGGCCTTGGCCCTCGATACCGCCAACTATCTGCAGGGCGTCTGGGAGGTCACCGGCCCGCAGAAGAAAGACAAGGCCACGGTAGTCGATGCCCGGCGCCTCGACTACGAAGTGCTCGAGCGGTGGATCGCCTACATGGAGAAGTCCACCGACAAGTACAAGAATAAAGAGGCCTGGCAGGCGATGATGATGAAGAAGAAAGCCAGCACCTCCGCCGAAGCCAAGCGCCTGGCCGAAAAGTTCCAGGAAGAGGTGGTCGCCGTCATGCTGGCCCGCTATGATCTCGACGAACAGAATAAGGTCATCCAGGCCAAGGCCATCGAAGGCACCAAGAAAAAGAAGCGCACGAACAAGCCCAGTAACTTCGTCACCAACGACGACTTCTGCCCCGGCTGTAACCTCACCCTCCTGCAGATGCCCGAGGCCGACACCGCCTTCTGGACCGAAATCTTCCAGCGCATGCTCAGCGATAGTGACGACCCGAACGCCATGATGGCCGCCGGCAATCGCTTCGGCAAGCCCGGCGTGCTCACTTTCCGCGGCTGGGGCCTCGAATCGCGCTCGGGCTCAGAAACCCAGGGGCAAATCGCCGCCATCCGCAAAGACATCGACGAGGCCCGCAAGAAGCTCGAACCCGGCTTCCCCTACCTTCACAGCGTCAAGGACGCCCCTGAGGCCCGGAACATCCAGCTCGCCTTCCGCGGTGACCCGTTCGACCTGAAGCAGGAAGTGCCTCGCCACTTCCTCAGCATTCTCAGCCCCTCCGACCCCGCGCCCTTCTCGAAAGGCAGCGGCCGGATCGAACTCGCCGAACAAATCGTCAAGCAGCCCATCGCCATGCGCGTCTTCGTCAACCGCATCTGGAAGGGCCACTTCGGCACCGGCATCGTCGATTCACCCAGCAACTTCGGCATGACCGGCGAACGCCCCACCAACCCCGACTTGCTTGAGTACCTCGCGGCCAACTTTGTCAAAAACGGCCTCTCCGTCAAAAAGCTTCACCGCGACATCATGCTCAGCTCCGTCTACCAGCTCTCCACCGAAAGTGACCCCGTCGCTCTCGCCAAGGACTCCGGGAACCGCCTCTACTGGCGCGCCGATAAAAAGCGCCTGGACGCCGAGCAGATCCGCGACTCCGTGCTCCACGTCTCCGGTAAGCTCGATAAGGCCGTCGGCGGCCCGTCGGTCGAACTCACCCCGGCCGTCAATCGCCGCACCGTCTACGGTAAGGTCAGCCGCTACAAGCTCGACGAGTATCTGTCGCTGTTCGACTTCCCCACGCCGCTCATCAGCGCCGAAAAACGCTTCGTCACTACCGTTCCTACCCAGCGCCTGTTCCTCATGAACAGCGATTTCATGCAGGTCCAGGCCGAAGCCCTCGTCGAACGCGTCGCCGCCGAACCCAACAACCCGGCCCGCATCAGGAAGCTCTACCAGATCGTCTACGGCCGCGAAGCCACCCCGGAAGAGATCAGCCTCGGCCTAGACTATCTCAAAACCGAACCGCTGCTCGAATACGAAGAAGGCAAGAAGAAAGCTCCGGCGGAAACGCCCCGCGGGCCCGGCCGTGGCCGTCGCCCCGAGGCCGCCTCCGCCGCCAGCAAACCCGCCCCCGAAGAAGCCGACAAACCTGGCCCCGATAAGGGCTTGCCGACGGAAACCGCCGCCGCCCCTGCTCCGGATGCCGCTCCGCCGGCTGACGCCTTCGGCATGGGCATGATGGGAGGCATGGGCCGCCGCGGGCCCGGTGGCGCCGCCCCGCCCTCTGTCAAATACGAACCCACCGTCTGGGGCCGCTACGCCAAGGTGCTGCTGAGTGCCAGCGAGTTCCTGTTCGTCAACTAACGAGAGAGAACAACATGTCTTTTCAGAAGTCCTCTAACCCCACCACCCGCCGGGAAGCCCTGCGCCGCATCGGCAACGGCTTCGGCATGATGGCTTTCGCCAGTCTGGTGAATCAGTCCGTAGCCCGTGCCGAAGGCCTCGTCGACGGCGCCGGCCGTCCCCTGGGCGCGGCCACCCTCGATCACCCGCAGCGCGTCAAACGCGTCATCTTCCTGTTCATGAACGGCGGGCTTTCCACCATCGACAGCTTCGATCCGAAGCCCATGCTCGATAAGTACGACGGGAAACCCCTCCCCGGCGTCCAGATCAAAACCGAACGCGGCACCGGCTCCCTCATGCGGTCGCCCTACAAGTTCAAGAAGTACGGCCAGTGCGGCATGGACATCTCCGAACTCTGGCCCCATCTCGGCGAAGTCGCCGACGACATCGCTTGGGTTCGTTCCGTCCACACCGAAATCCCCAACCACGAACCCTCCTGCCTGATGATGAACACCGGCGCCAACCAGGCCGGCCGTCCCTCGCTCGGCGCGTGGATGACCTACGGTCTCGGCACCGAAAATCAGAACCTGCCCGGCTACGTCGTCCTCTGCCCGGACGTGCCCACCACCGTCGGCCCGCCCCTGTGGAGCAACGGCTTCCTGCCCCCGGTCAACCAGGGCACCTTCATCTCCTCGAAGGTCAACACCCCGGAAGGCGAAGCGCCTCCCATGGAAATGCCCATGAAGGACAAGGACGGCAAGGAGATACCGAAGAAGGTTGAGGTGGAAAAGAACTTCGATCCCAAGAAGCTCATCAGCTACGTCAACAATCCCAAGTTTGAACTCACCGAACAGCGCCGCGAACTCGACCTCTTGCAGAAAATCGAAAAGATGCGTTTGGCGCGCGAGGGTGGCGACCCCCAGGTCGAAGCCACCCTCAAGTCCATGGAAACCGCCTTCCGCATGCAGACCGAGGCCCCCCAGGTCTTCGACATCCGCAAGGAATCCGAAGCCACCCAAAAACTCTACGGCCCCGGTTCCACCGCCCGCGGCGCCCTCACTGCTGTCCGCCTCGTCGAAAAGGGCGTCCGCATGGTCCAGGTCTACTACGCTAAAGGCGACCCCTGGGACGCCCACGCTGACATCAACGCCCACAAGATCAACGCGAAAAACTCCGACCAGCCCTTCGCCGCTGTGGTCAAAGACCTCAAGTCCCGCGGCCTGTGGAAAGATACGCTCGTCGTCTGTGGCTCCGAGTTCGGCCGTACCCCCGTCCGCGAGGTCGGTGGCGGCGGCGGCCAGCTCAAAAAAGGACGCGACCACAACCCCCACGGCTTCACCATGTGGCTCGCCGGCGGCGCCATCAAAGGCGGCACCATCCACGGCGCCACCGACGACTTCGGCTTCAAGGCCGTTGAAAAGCCCGTCCACGTCCACGACATCCACGCCACCATCCTCTACCTGATGGGTATCGACCACACCAAGCTCACCTATCGTTACAGCGGACGCGACTTCCGCCTTACCGACGTCAGCGGCGAAGTCCTGCACTCCATCATCGCCTAACCCGCCGCACCCCGCCGAAGTGATACAGTGCCCAGCATGGCCCCCGTCAAAATCGCCATGCTCGGCTCCGGCTTCGTAGCCGACTTCTACCTCCAGGGTCTCGCCAACGTCGCCGGCCAAACCGTCGTCGCCAACTACTCCCGCGACCTCGCCAAGGCCGAAGCCTTTGCCTCCCGCTGGGGGATCCCGGAAGCCACCGACAGCCTCACCCATCTCATTAGTCGCGACGACATCGACCTCTATATCATCGCCCTCCCCAACGAAGCGCACCTCCCCGTCTCGCTCGCCCTCTCCGCCGCCCGTCGCCATCAGGTCTGCACAAAACCCCTCGGCCGCACCGCCGCCGAAGCCCTCCAGATGTGGCAGGCCGCCGAAGCCTCCGGCATGCTCCACGGCTACGCCGAAACCGAAGTCTTCGCCCCCTGCGTCGTCAAAGCCCGCGAGATGATCGAAAGCGGTGGCCTCGGCCGCGTCCTCTGGGTCCGCTCCCGCGAATCTCACTCCGGGCCCCACAGCCCCCACTTCTGGGACGTCGAAAAGACCGGCGGCGGCGCCATGAACGATCTCGGCTGCCACTGCATCTCCGCCGCCCGTTTCTTTTTCGGCAAAGGCGATCCCATCGTCCGCGTCATGGCTTGGGGCAAACGCCTCGTGCATCACGACAAGACCGCCGGCGAAGACAACGCCCTGCTCCTTCTGCAATTCGCCTCCGGTGGCCTCGGCCACTGCGAACTCTCCTGGACTACCAAAGGCGGCCTCGACCTCCGCAACGAAATTCACGGCACCGAAGGCTCCCTGTTCACCGACGTCACCCGCGGCACCCCCCTTACCGCCTTCACCACCCGCGACGCCGGCTACATCATCGAAAAGGCCGACACCGCCTCCGGCTGGACCCGCCCGCTCCCCGAAGAGGCCTTCGCCTACGGCTATCAAGCCGAAATGCGCCACTTCGTCGAGTGCGTCCGCCACGGTCGCACCCCTCGCGAAACCTATCACGACGGCTATCTCGTCAACCGTATCCTCGACGCCGGCTACGCCTCCCTCCGCTCCGGCGCCTGGGTCGACCTCCCTCAGGAGTAACTCACCTAGCGTCTGCTCTCTCTCACTCTCTTTACCGTCTCCCTCGCTGCCGCCCAGCCCTGGACCACCCTCTTCGACGGCAAAACCCTCCAAGGCTGGCAGCCCCGCGCCACCTTCGCCCCGCCCGGCACCGGCGACTGGAAGGTCGCCGACGGCGCCATCCTCTGCGGCGACGCCCAACCCGGCTGGCTCTCCACCAACGCCTCCTACCGCGACTTCCGTCTCCAACTCGAGTTCAAGGGCGCCGCCACCGTCAACAGCGGCGTCTTCCTCCGAAGCGAAAAAGACGGCCAACCCCACCTCACCGGCTACGAACTCCAGATCTGGGACATGCAGCCCGCCGGCTACCTCACCGGCAGCCTCGTCGGCAGCGTCAAAGCACAACCCACCAAAATCAAAGCCGACGCCTGGAACCGCTTTGACATCACCGTCCGCGGCGATCACTTTCTCGTCAAACTCAACGGCCAAACCGTCCTCGACGCCCACGACGCCAAGCACCCCGCAGGCGTCATCGGCCTCCAGTGCCACCCCCAGCAGAACATCGCCTTCCGGAACCTCCGGATTCAGCCGTTACCATCGAAAAAATAGGGGTTTTCCATCACGAGGTTGTTACCCTGTCTGTGGTAGCCTGAACAAACCGAGGGGGATATACCCCCGGTGTTAAATCTACCCACTCAGGAAGAACGCCTTGCGAATCCCTCTGTTCCGCTCTCTCTGCTCGCTGCTGCTTACCGCCGCCGCGCTCCTCTCCCAAGGCGACCGCGGCGCCATCACCGGCCTCATCACCGATAAATCCGGCGCCGCTGTCCCCAACGTGGCCGTCGAAGCGGTCAACACCGCCACCAACACCCGATTCGAAACGGTCTCTACCGGCACCGGAGCCTACCGCCTCGTCGGTCTCCCCATCGGGTTCTATGACGTCACGGCCAAAGCCTCCGGCTTCAACACCTCCATCCAACGCGGCGTCCAGATTCAAACCAACCAGACCGCCACTATCGACATCGGCCTCACCGTCGGCGCCGTCACCGAAAGCGTCACCGTCCAGGGCGGCGTCCCCATCATCCAAACTGAATCCGCCGACATCGGCGTCGTCGTCGAGTCCAAACAGTTCCTCGACCTCCCCCTCACCCTCGGCGGCGGTATCCGCAACCCCTCCAACTTCATCAAGCTCGCCCCCGGCGTCAGCCCCACCGGCACCTGGACGAAATCCATCTCCGGCGGCGGCGGCTTCCAGGATCAAATCTATTACGACGGCATCGCCCTCTCCCGCGGCGACCTGTCGAACGACGCCGAAGTCAACCCCTCCGTCGACGCCATCGCCGAGTTCAAGCTCATCACCAACAACTACTCGGCCGAATACGCCCACGCCATGGGCGGCGTCACCAGCTTCACCATGAAGAGCGGCACCAACCAGTTCCACGGCACCGCCTTCGAGTTCCTCCGCAACGAAAAGCTCGATGCCCGCGGCTTCTTCCCCGCCACCCGCGCTCCTTCGAAGCAAAACGAGTGGGGCGGCACCCTCGGCGGACCCGTCGTCATCCCTAAAATCTACAACGGCAAAGACCGGACGTTCTGGTTCTTCTCCTTCGACCAGTTCTATCGCCGGGGCGGCGCCCTCGCCGGTCTCAACACTCTCCCCACCTCCCGCATGGCCCAGGGCGACTTCTCCGAACTCGGCAGCCGTCTCATCTACGACCCCGCCAGCTCCGCCGCCGCCGGTAGCCGCGTCCCGTTCGCCGGCAACCGCATCCCGTCCAACCGCCTCAGCAAGGTCTCCTCGGTGATGCTGCCCTTCATCCCGGCCCCGGAACTCCCCGGCCTCGTCAATAACTCCATCGCCCCCCTTGGCAGCCCGCGCGCCGATGAGCGCACCGCCGGCTTCAAAATCGACCACACCTTCAGCCCGAAAAACCGCGTCAGCGGCATGTATAACGATACCTTCCGCCCCTCCATCAAGAGTCCTGCTCCCTCCCGCCTGCTCCCCGTCGGCGGCGAAGCGGCGACGCTCATTCTCAACTACAACCTCCAGAAAGTGCGCACCAACGTGCTCCACTTGAACATCGACCAGAACCTCTCGCCCACCACCCTGAACCACATCGGCCTCGGCTACTCCCGGTTCCGCAATCCGAACTTCTCGCTCGGCTTCAACCAGGGATGGACCCAGCCCAACGGGGGTAAACTCGGGCTCCGCGGCCTCCAGTTCGACCTCTCTCCCACGGTTTTGTTCGACACCGAAGGCTACACCCGCTTCGGCGACGACATCGCCAGCGACAACTACTTCCACACCTTCACCGCGCTCGATACTCTCACCATGATCCGCGGCAACCACACCCTGAAGTTCGGCGGCGAAGTCCAGCGCCATCGCGACAACTACCGCAACTTCGGCAACGGCGGCGGCACCTTCCGCTATCGCCGCGAAACCACCGGCCTGCCCGGCGTCGCGGCCTCCGGCGACGCCTTCGCCAGCTTCCTGCTCGGCGAAACCTACTCCGCCAGCGCCTTCTTCCGCGACTCCCTACCCGGCGGCCGCTACACCGTCTTCGGCTTCTTCGCCGACGACACCTGGAAGGTCACCAACAAACTCACCCTCACCCTCGGTTTCCGTTGGGAGCCGGTTGTACCCCATAGCGACCCCGCGGGCCGGATCTCCTATCTGGATATCGCCGCCCCGAACGCTCTGGCCGGCAATCTGCCCGGCGCCATGCGCTTCGGCAACACCGATGGCGTAAGCAACCGCTATCTCAACGTGCTCTGGAACAACTTCGCCCCTCGCCTCGGCGTGGCCTATCGCCTCACCAACCGCACCGTCATCCGCGGCGGCGCCGGCGTGTTTAACTCCAACTACATCAACCAGGGCCTCGGCCTCCCCGCCTTCGGCTACGCCACCACGGCTTCGTTCGCCTCCGCCGACGGCGGCACCTCCGCCGCCTTCAACTGGGACGGCGGCTTCCCGCAGAACTTCCGCCGGCCTCCCGTCAAGGATGCCACCGCCGCCAATGGCCAGGCTGCCACCGCAGTCATCCCTTCCTCCTATCAACTGCCCTACAAGCTCCAGTGGAACTTCGCCATCGAACACCAGTTCGCCGACGATATCTCCATGAGCTTCGCTTACGTGGCAAACGCTGGCCGGCACCTCTACAACTCGCAGCAGCTCAACCAGCTCCCGCAGCAGTATTGGAACCTGCCCGCCTCGCTCCTCACGGCGAACATCAACTCCGATGCCGCCCGCGCCGCCGGCATCCGCGAACCCTTCCCCGGCTTCGCCCAGCTCTGGGGTGGTCTCGCCCGCGTCAACCAGGCGCTCCGTCCCTTCCCGCAGTATGCCAACGTGGGCATCTACGGCTCCACCTTCGGCAACTCCAACTATCACAGCTTCCAGTACAAGCTGGATAAGCGCATGGCCCGCGGTTTGAGCGGCACCGTCGCCTACACCTGGTCCAAGTTCCTCACCGATGCGGCCATGTTCGACGACAACCCCGCCCAGCAGAATGCCCTGCAGCGCGAAAAGTCGTATCACCCCTCCGACTATCCGCACGTGTTCACCTTCTCGCTGGTCTACAACGTTCCCTTCTCCAGCCAGAGCAAAGCCGTGAACTTCCTGCTTAAGGGCTGGCAGTTGGCCACCGTCAACAGCTACAACTCAGGTGGCCGTCTGTTCCCGACCACCTCGAACCCGCTGCCGTACTTCAACCTCGGCCTCCGTCCCAACATCGTGAACTCAAACATGCGGTCCGATGTCTCGATGGGGCAGTACGATCCCAACGATCCGGCCCGCAACACCTACATCCTCCGCTCGGCCTTCGCCAACCCGGCGGCGGGCCAGTTGAGCACCGCGGCCCGCGGTCTCGAAGTCCGCGGCCCGATGCGGCAGGATGAGAGCCTCGCCTTCATGAAGCAGAACCGCATCGGCGAGCGCTTCTCAACGCAATTCCGCGTCGAGATCCAGAACCCGCTCAACCGCGTCGTCTTTGGCAATCCCATCATGGATTTCACCAACGCCGCCTTCGGTCGTATCAACTCCACCCAGATCGGCCCGCGGAACATTCAGCTCGGCATGAAGCTGATGTTCTAATCCCGTTCCCGCCGTCTGCCACCGAAAGCCTCCCGCCCTACCGGGCCGGGAGGCTTCGGCTTTCCCCCCTTGCTCACCATCCGCCGGGATACAATGCCCCCAGTGCAATCCCGTTCCGCCCCCCGCCAAGCCCTGGCCCTTTTCGCCTTCCTCACCGTCTGCCTCGCCGCCGGCGGCATCGGCAGCTTCGCCACCATCTCCCAGATTCCCACCTGGTACGCCACCCTCCAAAAACCCTCCTGGACCCCGCCCAGCTGGCTCTTCGGCCCCGTCTGGACCACGCTCTACGCTATGATGGCGGTCGCCGCCTGGCTCGTCTGGCGAAAAGTGGCCTCTCCGCTCCGCCCACCCCTGTTCCTGTTCTGGCTCCAGTTAGCGCTCAACACCCTCTGGTCATTCCTCTTCTTCGCCTGGGAGTCCCCTGGCCCCGCCTTCGCCGAAATCCTTCTGCTCTGGCTGGCCATCGCCGCTACCATCGCTGCGTTTCGGACTTACTCCGTACCCGCCGCTCTCCTCCTGCTCCCCTATCTCGGCTGGGTCAGCTTCGCCTCTCTGTTAAACTTTGCCATCTGGCGTCTAAACCGCTAGTCCACCCCACCCAGCCTCCTGCGTCCGATCCATTTGATTTTGTCGTCGTCGGTGCCGCCCGCCTCGCAAGAGCGCACAGGCCGAAGCGAGTCCGTTGGGCGCGGTTCCTGAAAACCCAGAAGTAGTTCCGCAAACTTCGCGGCAAATTGTCCTGAGGCGGCGACTTGGGAAGATAAACTGGATTTCAGCCCCGCCCCCCCCCGGCTGCCCACCACGCTGCGGATCGTGGAGATCGGCAAACTGTCCCCAAGGCCCTCGATACGATGATCGCCACTCGCTGCATAAAGAGCGCCCCATCGCATGGCTGCACTCCGCCCCACCCTCGCCACCCACCTCCCCGCTATGCGAAACTACCTCCCATGCTTTCCCGCCGCGCCTTCCTCGCCGCACTCCTTCCCCCCGCCCAATCCCCGCCCCCCAACCTCGTCATCTTCCTCTCCGATGACCACGGCCTCCTCGACTCCTCCGTCTACGGCTCCCCGGACGCTCCCACCCCCAACATGCAGCGCCTCGCCCGCCAAGGCATCGTCTTCACCCACGCCTTCGTCGCCTCCCCCAGTTGCGCCCCCAGCCGCGCCGCGCTCCTCACCGGCCTCTACCCCGCCCGCAACGGCGCCGAAGCCAACCACACCAAACCCCGTCCCGAGATCCGCAAACTCCCCTCCTACCTCAAAGAACTCGGCTACGAAACCGCCGCCTTCGGCAAAGTCTCCCACTATCGCTACACCGCCGACTACGGCTTCGACACCTTCGGCCACGACACCATCCACGATCCCCAAGCCATCCCCGCCGCCCTCGACTTCCTCGCCAAACGCAACTCCCCCAAACCCCTCGCCCTCTTCGTCGGCTCCAACTGGCCCCACGTCCCCTGGCCCACCCAGCACCCCGATTACCCCAACCTCACCCTCCCCCCCAAATCCGTCCCCACCCCGGAAACCCGCGAAGCCCGCGCCCAGTACCTCGCCGCCGTCGCCAACATGGACGCCGAACTCGGCCAGGTCTACGATGCGGCCCGCGCCCGCTTCGGCGACAACATGGTCTTCCTCCTCACAAGCGACCACGGCGCTCAGTGGCCCTTCGGCAAGTGGAATCTCTACGACACCGGCATCCGTACCCCCCTCATCGTCTCCTGGCCCGGCGTCATCCGTCCCCACCAGCGCACCGCCGCCATGGTCCAGTGGATCGACCTGCTGCCCACCCTCATCGACCTCGCCGGTGGCCCGCCTCCCCAGGGCCTCGACGGCCTCTCGTTTGCCCCCGTCCTCCGGGGCCGCGCCCGCCACCACCGCTCCGAAATCTTCACCACCCACAGCGGCGATGGCGATTGGAACGTCTTCCCCATCCGCGCCGTTCGCACGCCCGAATGGAAGTACATCCGCAACCTCCACCCCGAACTCCAGCACTCCACCCACACCAACCGCGACAGCAACAAAGCCGCCTACCGCTACTGGCAGTCCTGGGAGCGCGAGGCCCAAACCAACCCCCAGGCCCGCGCCCTCGTCGAAGCCTTCAAACGCCGACCCGCCGAGGAGCTCTACGACCTCCGCAACGATCCCCACGAACTCGTCAACCTCGCCGCGAATCCCCGTCACGCCCGTACCCTCGCCCGCCTCCGCGCTCGCCTCGACGGCTGGCTGAAACAGACCGGCGACACCCAAAACCTCTACGGCAAACCCCTCCCGCGCGACGCCGAAGCCCACCCCCTCCGCTAACCACCTTCGCCCCGGCAAGTCCCCCGCGTCCTAGCAGCGCTAGTTCGCCAGCGGCGGCCCCCCGGGAATCTGAATCGACGGCCGTTGCGCCGGATACCCATGCCGCCGCGCCGTGAACTTCGCCGTCAGATACTCGCCCATGTAGACAGTCCCCGCCAGCGTCTCCCCGCTTACCCTCCCGGCAAACGTGAACGGAATCTGGTCCCCTGGCGTCCGCTCCGTACTCTGCAGCCGCACCTCGGCGCCTTCGATGGTCCCGAACGCGTCCCGCACCGAAAACTCGCCTTTGTGCGAACCCTGCAGCCGGTTCCCCTCCTGCTCCAGCCACCAGGATTGCTCGCTCCGGCTGCTGAAAAACTCCACCGTCACGTCCCACCGCCCGGTCAACTGCGCCGCTGGCGCGGCCGCCGCGCCCTTCGGGCTCCGCTTCTCGACGAGCAGCGCATACAACCGGTCCGCCACCACGCGGTCGTCCCCCGGCTGCATCATCCACGCCGTCACGGTGATCGATGTCCGTTCGCCCGCCCCCGGCGCCGCCGCGTCCCGCGACCGGTCCAGTCCACCCATCCCCTGGCCGCCCGCGCCCAGCGCAATCCGCGGCTTGGTCCGCGCCACCGTCTCGGCCAACTCCTCGCCCGTCAGATGCAGCTGGGCCGGATCCCACGAAATCTGCAGCGCCGGACTCCGGTTCGACAACCCCTTCGGCTCCCGCACCTCGGCCGTCACCCCGGCCACCCGCGTCACGCTTCGCGCGATCGTGTCCAGATAGCTCAGCCATTTGGCCCACTCCGCCTTATGATCGCGCTTCACCCACGCCTCCACCGCCGCCACCATCCCCATCGTCTCCTCCCGGCCCACTTTGTTATCCCGGCCCGGCCCGTGGTGCGGCGAACTCGCCTGCCACGCCGATTGCAGAAGGTCCTTCCGCCCCAGCAACAAACCGGCGCACTGCGGCCCGCAGATCGCCTTCCCCCCGCTGTAGGCCACCACCGTCGCGCCCCGCTGCAGATGCACGTTCGGAATCGTCAACACCTCCGCCGCCGCGTCCACCAGAATCGGAATCCCCAGCGGCCGCGCCACCCGCGCCACGTTCTCAAGCGACATCGGCCCGGACTCGGTCGCCCCGCCCGCCGTCAGATAGATCATCGCGGTCCGCCCGCTCAGCGCCCGCTCCAACTCCTCCATCGTCTCCACCGTAACCACCGTCACGCCAATGTTCCGGATCGCGTGGTCGTACACCGTCCGCGACGAGCGCGGAATCACCACCTCCGTCTTATCCAGTCCGCGCAGATCCGGAATCCGCAGCAGCTTCTCCGGGTTGCCGCCCGCCACGCACGCCGCCGTCACGTGCTTCAACCCCGCCGCGCACCCGGCCGATACCATCCCCCACTCCGCCCCCGTCAACTCCGCCAGCCGCTGCCCCACCGCCGCCGCCAGCTCGTCCAACTGCACGTAATGCAGCGCCGCCGCGTCCATCGCCGCCCGCACCTCCGGCAGCTCAATCGACGCCCCGATAATCGTGAACGTCCCCCGGCAGTTGATCACCGGCTCCACCCCAATCGACTGATAGATCTCCGGCCCCGGCCGCAGCGGCCCCTTCGCCTCGGCCACCTGCCCCGTGCTCAACAGCGCCGGCACCGCCACGGCCGTTGAAAACTGCCACAGCTCCCGCCGCGAAACCTCCCGCTCCTCCTCCCGAACTACCGGTTGCTCTTCCATGCGTCCTCCCGCAAACCAATTTCGCCGCCATCATATCAAGCCCCGCCTGCCGTAAACTGATCCCATGCCGCTCCGCCGCCTCGCCCTTGCCGCCGCCCTCGTCCTCCCGCTCTCCGCCCAGCCCGCCTGGTCCCCGGAGCTCTCGCTCACCGTCCGCGGCGTCGGCTCCGTCGTACCCTCCCCGGACGGCTCGCTCGTCGCCTACACCGAAACCCGCAACGTCATCGAAGAGGAGCGCAGCGAACAACTCACCCACCTCTGGCTCGCCTCCGCCGACGGCGCCCGCCGCCGCCAACTCACCACCGGCGACCACAGCGCCACCGCCCCCGCCTTCTCCCCCGACTCCCGCCACCTCTACTTCCTCTCCTCCCGCTCCGGCCAGGCCAACCTCTACCGCATCCCCGTCGACGGCGGCGAAGCCCGCCCGCTCCTCCGCTGGAGCGGCCAGATCAGCCTCTTCGCCCCCTCTCCCGACGGCCGCTCCATCGTCTTCGCCGGCCTCCCCGACGACCCCGACGAGGCCCGCCGCCGCCGGCAGAAGCTGGACTTCCGCGTCATCGACGCCAACCCCCGCAACCACACCCTCTGGCTCCTCCCCGTCCAGGACTCGCCCGCCGTCCCCCGCCGCCTCACCACCCTCCCCCGCCATACCGCCACCCTCGACTGGGCCCGCGACTCCCGCTCCCTCGTCTTCGAACACTGGCCCACCCCCGGCGCCGACTCCTGGAGCCAGTCCGATCTCGCCGAAGTTGACGTCTCTACCGGCGCCGTCCGCTCCATCGCCGCCACCCCGGCCTCGGAAAGCCGTCCCTACTACTCTCCCGATGGCCGCTACATCGCCTTCGTCCAAACCGGCCCCCGCGCCCTCTGGCCCGGCGAAGCCCGCCTCGCCCTCTTCCACCGCGCCGACGGCGCTCTCCGCCTCCTTCCCCTCTCCCCCGAAGAGCGCCCCTCCCTCCTCGGCTGGGACGCCGCCTCGGCCCACCTCTACTTCGCCGAAATGAAGCGCACCCGCTCCGCCCTCTACGCCATGCCCCTCGACGGTCCCCCGCGCCTCGTCTACGAACCCCGCCAGGGCACCTTCTTCGCCGGCTACGGCCCCGCCGCTCACCTGAACGCCACCGGCGAGTTCTGGGGCTTCGCCCGCGAGTCCTCCACCGAGGCCGCCGAAGCCTTCCTCGCCCGTCTCCCCGGCGGCCAGCCCGTCCAGGTCAGCCGCGCCAACCCCGGCCTGCCGCCGGTTTCGGAGACCCGCGCCATCGCGTGGAACTCCCCCGACGGACAGAGCATCGAAGGCCTGCTCACCCTCCCCGCCGGCCACCGCCCCGGCGCCCCCGTCCCGCTCATCCTCAATATCCACGGCGGCCCGGCCAACTACTTCTCCGAAGTCTTCACCGGCAAGCCCGGCATCTATCCGCTCGCCACCTTCGCCAGCCGCGGCTTCGCCATCCTCCGGCCCAACCCCCGCGGCTCCGGCGGCTACGGCAAAGCCTTCCGCTTCGCCAACCACAACGACTGGGGCGGGAAAGACTACCAGGACATCATGGCTGGCGTCGACCACCTCATCGCCACCGGCGTCGCCGACCCCGCCCGCCTCTTCGTCATGGGCTGGAGCTACGGCGGCTTCATGACCAGTTGGATCGTCACTCATACCCACCGCTTCCGCGCCGCCGCCATCGGCGCCCCCGTCACCAACCTTTGGAGCTTCACCGGCACCGCCGACATCCCCAACTTCCTCCCCGACTACTTCGGCGGCGAACCCTGGGAGCTCTTCGAACGCTACCGCGCCCACTCGCCCATGGCCTTCGTCCAAGGCGTCAAAACCCCTTCGCTCATCCTCCACGGCGAAGCCGACGACCGCGTCCCCATCTCCCAGGGCTACGAGTTCTACAACGCCCTCAAACGCCAGGGCGTCGAAGTGCAAATGGTTGTCTACCCCCGCACCCCGCACGGTCCCCAGGAGCCGAAGTTCCTCGCCGACCTCATGCAGCGCCACCTCGATTGGGTGAATAGCCACCTGCCCCCCGCGCCGAGATAGAACGCGCCGAGATATAACTAAGCGATGCATCGTCGCGCGCTACTTCAATCCTTATTCGCCGTCCCCGCCCTCCGCGCCCTGCCGCGCCTCACCATCAAGGACGTCAAGATCATCCCCACCTCGGCCGGCGCCCGCTACCGCTGGGTGTTCCTGAAGATCATCACCTCCGAACCCGGCCTCTACGGCATCGGCACCGCCAACAACGCCTTCCAAACCGACGCCGTCATCACCGCCCTTGAAAAGCACCTCAAACCCTGGCTCATCGGCAAAGACCCGGACCAGATCGAAGACCTCTGGCAAAGCTCCCACCTGAAAACCTACTGGCGCAACGGCCCCGTCAACAACAACGTCCTCGCCGCCATGGACATCGCCCTCTGGGATATCAAAGGCAAGCGCGCCAACATGCCCGTCTACGAACTCCTCGGCGGCAAGGTGCGCGATGCCGTGCCCTGCTATGACCACATCAGCGGCCGCGACGCCGCCGAGGCCGCCGAAAACGTCCAGAAATCCTGGGCCTCCGGCTACCGCCATATCCGCGTCCAGTTCGGCAACTACGGCGGCGGCGGCTTTCTCCCCCCGGGGGAGGGCTCCCGCCCCGAAGGAGCCCGCAACGAACCCGCCTTCGACGAAGAGCTCTACGTCGATACCGTCACCCGCAACTTCGAGCAGGTTCGCGCCAAAGTCGGCTTCGGCCCCAAACTCTGCCACGACGTCCACTCCCACCTCAGCGGCATGAATTCTGCCGAGTTCTGCCGCCGCCTGCAGCCGCTGCAAATGTTCTTCGTCGAAGACGTCCTGGCCCCCGAAAACCTCGAGTGGTACCAGCACATCCGCAAGATCTGCACCACGCCCCAGGCCGTCGGCGAACTCTTCACCCACCCCTACGAATACTACCCGCTCATCTCCCAGCGGCTCATCGACTTCGTCCGCTGCCGCGTCTGCGCCATCGGCGGCATCACCCCAGCTAAGAAGCTCGCCCACCTGTGCGAAGTCTTCGGCTGCAAAACCGCCTTCCAGGAAGGCGGCGACAACGACCCCGTCAATCAGCTCGCCGCTTACCACGTCGATATCTCCAGCCCCGCCTTTGGCATCCAGGAAGAAAACCACTTCCCGCCCTCGGTCTACGAGGTCCTTCCCGGCACCGCCGAAATCCGCCGGGGCTACCTCTACGGCAACGGCAAGCCCGGCCTCGGCATCGACATCAACGAAACGCTCGCCGCCAAATACCCCATTCCGCCCAGCGCCACCGGCAACCCCTACCGGCTCGACCGCGCTCTCGACGGCTCCGTCGTCAAACCCTAACCCCACGGAGGCCCCTGCCTTGCCCTCTCCCTCTCTCCCGCGCTCCCCGCTCCTGCTCCGCGCCGCCCTCGCCGGCGCCGCGCTGTTGCTGCTCTTCCTCGCCGGTCTGGCCACGCGCCAACCCGCCGCCGGGCAGGCCGCCGTCTCACTCTCGCGCTACGGGCAGGAGGATCTGTCGTTTTGGGTCAATCACAACGGCCTGCTGCAGTTCGACGCCGAAGGCGAGGTCGGCTTCGGCGATCTCGCCCGCCTGCTGCCCCGCCGCCGCGCCAACGCCCCCGCTCTCGGCGAACTCCGCGACCGCTTCACCTTCCGCGTCCGCGACCCCCAGGCCGTCGCCACCCCCGACACCTTCCGCGCGGAGTTCGCGAGCGGCGCCCTCACCTGGACAGCCGCCCCCGTCACCCGCTTCGTCGCCGGCTCCATGCGCACCTTCACGCTGCCCGTGCTGATTCGCAACCGCGATGCCCACGCACTCGTCCTCGAGGCGCACTACGCCGGCGCCACCATGGAAAGCGCGGCTCCGGACATCACCGTCCCCGCCGGCGCCACCGTCCCGGTCCTGCTCCGTGCCGTCGAAACCAGCCTGGGCCCCACCTCCGGCAAGCTCACCCTGCGCCACGCCGGCGGCGAACTCGCCGCCCCGGTGCACTTCGACATCCGCCCGCTCGTCCCGCTCCGCGTTCGCCTCGAAGACGAGCGCGGCCGCCCCACCGTCGCGCGCGTCTACCTCACCGGCGCGGACGGCCTCGCCTACGCGCCCCGCGGCTCCTCGGCGCGCATCATGGCCATGAGCGCCGACTATTTCTTTCACGCCGAAGATTCGTTCGAGCTCGAAATGCCCGCCGGCGAGACCCTCCTCGAAGCCACCCGCGGACCCGAGTACCGCCTCACCACCCGCCGGGTGCAACTCACCCCCGGCGCCCCGGCCGCGGTCACGCTGCGCCTCGAACGCTGGACGCACCCGTCGGCCCAGGGCTGGTGGTCCGGCGACACCCATATCCACGCCAACTACACCGCGCCGCACCATCAGGTCATCGAGCCGCGCGACGTGCGGCTGCAGGTGGTGGGCGAGGATCTCAACTACGCCAATCTTGCCGTGGCCAATTCGTCGGGCGCCTTCCTTCACGACCGCCAGTACTTTGAAGGCCGCCCACACCGGCTCTCCTCCTCCGAACACGTTCTGCACTGGAACGAAGAAAATCGCTCGAGCGCCTACGGCCACATGTGCTTCCTCGGCCTCAAGCAACTGGTCGAGCCTTTCTATAACGGCTTCCGCGACACGCCCTACTGGGACGACTACCCCGCCAACTATACCCTGGCCAAGCAGGTCTTCGACCAGGGCGGCGCGGTCAGCTACGCCCATCCCGGCATGTCGCCGAGCTTTGAACGCGCCAGCATCAAGGAGCTTCCCGTCGACCTCGCTCTGGGCCAGCCGACCGCGATGGATGTGCTCAGCAACAACGACGAAAAGGCCACGACGGAGATGTGGTACCGGCTCCTGAACTGCGGCTTCCGCGTCGCGGTGTCGGCCGGCACGGACGCCTTTACCAACGTGGCCGACCACTATCTCGCCGGCGGGAACCGCGTCTATGTCCACTCCGGCGAGCGCTTCGATTCCGCCGCCTGGCTCGACGGCTTCCGCCGCGGGCGCTCGTTTGCTTCAAACGGCCCCATTCTCCGCTTCACGGTGAACGGCAAGCTGCCGGGCGAGGAGATTCGCGGGAATGGTCCGGTGCAGGTGCTGCTGCGTGGAGAGGTAACGAGCCAGGTCCCGGTGGATGCCGTGGAAGTAATTGTCAACGGAAAGGCGGTGCGCCGCTTTGCCGCCGGCCAGCCGTTTGCCGAAACCCTGCAGGTGCCGGAGAGCTCCTGGATTGCCTTGCGCACCCTCGGCCCGCGCCACCGCTTGGTGGTCAACGACACGCAGACCTGGGCCCACACCAGTCCGGTCTACGTCACCATCGGCGGCCGGCCCGTGCGGCTGCGCGAGGATGTGCGTTTCTACCGCGCATGGGTGGAAAAGCTCATCGCGCGCACCGAAAAGAGCGGCCGGTTCAAGCATCCACAGCAAAAAGCCGAGGTGCTGGCTCTGTTCCGCCAGGCGCTCGATTGGTACCGCCAGGCCGAAGCGGACTCCCGCCCGTAACCCGGCCCAAGGACGCCGCCGCCATTGCTCCAATCCAGTTCACAGCAAGCTCAGATCGAAACAGCCGGCGCGCCAAGCCTCTTTTGAGCAGGGGGTGCGCCGGGTGGGTTGGCATTACGGGTCTTCGCGTCCAAGGATGTTGAAAGACTGGGCGGTGGTGCTATCGCCCCGGAGGAGGGAGCTTCGAGCCATGGTTCCCGGAGTCCGCAGGCTGCGACCTGAGCTAGCGGGATCCATGGCCGTTGGGGTTACTTGCCCGTTCTCCTCAGCCTACTGCGCCTTCGCCGGCACGGTAACGGTTACCGGAACCCGGATTGGCGCCCCGCCTCCCGCATCCTTGGTCGTCACCCGAATGGTCCCCGTGTGGACGCCGGGCGGCAGGAAGAACGTGTTCGCTGTCACGCGCAGATTCACCGGCGTCATCCCGCTTTCGGGCAGCACCGAGAGCCATCCGCCTTCGCTGATGGCTTCGGCATCGTACTGGACCTGACGCCCGCGTGAAGTGATGTACAGCACCCCAGGCGTCGAACCATCCAGTTGCAGGGCCGCCGGCAGCGCGATGAATTGCAAGGGCTCGGTCACCGTCATCCGGACAAACAACAACCGCGGGTCGGTGCCTTCCGCTTGCACCGAGATGATGCCGACATACGTACCCGGCTTGAGTTGCGAACTCGGCGTAATCGTCAACTTGGCAGGCAAGGTGGCGCTCTTCGGGGTTACCTCCAGCCAGGAAACCTCCGAACGCACCGTAATCTCCAACCCCGGCGTTCCTTCCAAATTCACCACCAAGGGCAATGGCTGGTCCCCTTCGGCAAAGTTGGCATCGACCCGGATCTCCGGCAGAACGATCTCCGGCTTGGCGCTCTGGCTCACCAGGAACGCTCTGCCCCCAATCCTCAGGGTGCCGGTGCGCTCGCTGCCTGCGTTCGCCGCCACGGTGTAGGTCACCGTTCCGTTGCCGGTGCCGGAGCCGCCGCCGGTAATGGTCAGCCATGTCGCCTCCGACGCTGCCGTCCAGGCAAAGTCCGTCGCGTTCGCGGTCACGGAGATCGACCGCCCCACGGCTCCGCCCACGGGCGCCGCGTACGAGGCAGGCGCCAGGGTCACGCTTCCCGTCACCCCGCTCTGGGTGACCGTAAAGGTTTGCCCGCCAATCGTCAACGTGCCGCTACGGCTGTTCACGCTGGCTGCGTTCGGCGCAACACTGTAAGCGACCGACCCGCTGCCCGTGCCGGCCGCCCCACTCGTGATCGTCAGCCAGGGCACATTCGACAAGGCCGTCCAGGCGAAGTCTGGGGCGTTCGAGGTCACGATCACCGTTCTGCCGGTCGCGCCCAGCGCCGCCACCGCCTCCCCGGGCGACGACAGGGTGATCCGTCCCGTGAGACCACTCTGTGTGATCGTCAGCGTCTGTCCACCGATCGTCAACGTACCCGTACGGCTGTTGATACTGGTGTTCGCTTCCACGTTATAGGTCACCGCGCCGCTGCCGGTCGTCGACGCCCCACCAGCAATTGTCAGCCACGATGCATTGGACGTAGCGGTCCAGGCAAACCATGGTGCGTTGGGCGTTACCTCGACAGTCTTGCCCGTTTGGCCGGCCGCGGTCGCGACGTCCGATAGCGGTGAGAGCGTCACACTGCCCACCAAAAAGGTGTACAGCGTGTTGGCGGCGTTTGTGCCGCCGACGGTCGTCACCAGCACGCTCGCCGATCCCGCCGTACCCGCCGGGGCCGTCGCCGTGATCGTCGTCGCATTCACCACAGTCAGGCCCGTGGCGGCCGTGCCGCCAATCGTCACCGCCGTCGCGCCCGTAAAGCCGGTACCCGTGATCGTCACCGTCTGCCCGCCGGCCAACGGTCCAGACGTGGGACTAATCGCCGTCACCGTCGGACCGGACTGGTAGGTGTACAGCGTGTTCGCGGAGCTCGTCCCGCCGGGGGTCGTCACCAGCACGCTCGCCGTGCCCGCCGTACCCGCCGGGGCCGTCGCCGTGATGGTTGTCGCGTTCACCACAGTCAGGCCCGTGGCCGCCGTGCCACCAATCGTCACCGCCGTCGCGCCGGTGAAGCCGGTACCCGTGATCGTCACCGTCTGCCCGCCAGCCAACGGACCAGACGTGGGACTAATCGCCGTCAACGTCGGACCAGACTGGTAGGTGTACAACGTGTTCGCGGAGTTTGTCCCGCCGGGGGTCGTCACCAGCACGCTCGCTGTGCCCGCCGTACCCGCCGGGGTCGTCGCGGTAATGGTCGTCGCGTTCACCACGGTCACGACCGTGGCGGCCGCGCCGCCAATCGTCACGGCTGTCGCGCCGGTGAAGCCGGTGCCCGTGATCGTCACCGAT
>JAPKZB010000034.1 GCA_026393985.1 Acidobacteriota bacterium | reverse complement strand
GCGGAACAGGTGTTTCCGGGGTTTGTGCAGAAGGGCCTGGATTTTGGGGACTTTGCGCTGGCGTATGCGCCGCGTCCGTTCCTGATGACGACGGCGATTCGGGACTACTTTCCGATTGCGGGGGCGCGGATGACCGACAAGCAGAATCAACGGTTGTTTGATCTTCTGGGGCAGAGTGAGAAGGCTGGTTACTTTGACTTTGATGATACGCATGGGTGGAGCCAGCCTCGGCGGGAGGCGGCGGTGCGGTTTTTGGCCAAGAGCTTGCAGGGCCGGGAGACGGAGGGGCGCGAAGCGAACGTCGATGACGTTGATCGAATGAAACTCTTGGCGGAGACTTCGCCCAGGTTCGGCCCTAGTGGTCTGCTTCAAACAGTCTGTCGTTTATTCAGGGTGCCCTGCGCCCGCATGACTTTCGCCAGGATATCTTGAGCTCTGGCTGTCCAGATGAAGGGCTTGGGCTCTGCGTTGTGGTGGTCGACATATTCGTCGAGAGCTTCGATGAGTTCCAAGACGCTGCGGAAAACGCCTCGCTTCAGCCGGTTTTCCGTGAGATCCCGGAAGAAGCGTTCGACCATGTTAAGCCACGAGGCGCTAGTCGGCGTGAAGTGCACGTGGAAGCGCGGATGGCGTTTCAGCCAGCGCTGGACCTTGGCATGTTTGTGCGTGGCATAGTTGTCGGCGATCAAATGGATCTGGCGGTCCTGGGGAGTCGCTTCGTCGATCAGACACAGAAACTTCAACCATTCCTGGTGCAGATGCCGCTGCTGGCAGAGGCTGATTACCCGGCCCGTCGCCGCGTCCATGGCCGCGAATAGCGTCGTGGTGCCGTAGCGTTTGTAGTCGTGAGTCATGGTCTCGGCCCTGCCTCGCTTCAACGGCAGACCGGGCTGCGTGCGGTCCAAGGCCTGCACTTGGCTCTTCTCGTCGACGCAGAGCACGATGGCGTGTTCTGGTGGGCTCAGGTAAAGGCCGACGACGGCCTCGAGCTTCTCGGCAAACAACGGATCGTTGCTGACCTTGAAGGTCTCGGACCGATGGGGCTTGAGTCCGTGGGCCTGCCAGATGCGCAGAACGCTGGTGTCGCTGATTCCCATGTGCGTCGCCATACTGCGAGTGCTCCAGTGGGTGGCGTGGGCCGGCTTTTCGAGAGTGGTCAACCGGATGACTTCCGCTACCTTGTCCAGCGCGATCAGCGCAGCCGGCCGGATTCGGCCAGTTCGATGCGGGCGACCCAGCGGAGGGTTGCCCCAGGCACGCCCTGGGCCTGGATCCGCAGGTGCGTTCCGCCGGTGACGGAGAGCGAGGCGGCGGAGGCGGCCAAGGGCGTATTGCGCTGCAGTTGCACGGTAACGCCGGCGCTCGAGCGGGAGGCGAGACCGACGAGTTCGAAGCCGGCTGGTTCGGCGCCGGCTTCGGGGTGGGCCACGGCGAGAATCCGGAAGGCGATGGTGGAGTCCGGCTCCAGCGTAATTTCTCCGGAGCCCGGGCGGAGTTCGACGGTGGCATTGTCCTTGGTGATCGCCCGGGCGACAAGGAGACTGGTCTGAGCATCGCCGGGGGACTGGAAGGCGCCGGCGGCGAGGGCATCTTCTCCCGGGCGTTTGGCGCGGGCCTGGTGGCCGTGGGCGCGGGAGTAGGGCGCCGCGGCCGTGCTGGCCTGGCCGCCGGTGACGACCGCGAAGGGGCCGGTGGCGCGGTTGTCCTGGCCGCCGGCGACATTGGCCCAGGGGCCGAGGGGGTCGCTCAAGTGGTTCCGGTTGCCGCGGATGAGGATGTTTTCAGACGGCTGCCACGCGCCGGGTGAACCGGTCATGACGACCTTTTTGCCGCTGGGATCGTCGATGCGGACATTATCGGCGACGATTCCGTTGGTGGACCGACGCCAGCAGTGAATGGCGTGGCCGGCGCTTTTGATGACGTTGCCGATGACTTCGTACTGGTCGAGTTGGAAGTTGGGTTCGATTGAGGTGGTGGCCGTCTCCATGTAGTTGAAGTTACAGCGCACCTTGCGCAGCCAACCGCGATGGGAAGGGTGACCAAGGAGGTAGCCGCTGCCGCCGGGGTTGATGGTGCGGGTTTGCTGGATGGAGATGTTTTCGGCATCGAAGCTCTCGCCGGGGCCCACGGCGCCGCCTTGCAGGAACTTACCGGTGTGTTCGCCGTAGAGCATGACGGAACGCATGGTGTTGGTCATGGTGATGCCCTCGATACTGACGTTCCGGACACGACCGTGGACTAGGACACAGGCGTTGATGTTCTTGACAAGACCGCTGGGCTGGGCGTTGTTGCGCTTGTTCAGATCGATGGTCCCCCGGCCGAAGATGCGGACGCCATCGATGTACCCGGCTTGGGTGCCGTGACCGATGCGGATGCCATAGGCCTCCGGCCCGTCGAAGGAGAGGAACCAGAGGCTGCCGACGCTGTAGCCGCGTTTTCTGGGGAAGCGGACTTGTACGCCGTGGCTGAGTTCCTGCCAGTCTCCGGTGATGGGGACTTTGAGATGCTGGACGTCGAGGCCGGCGTTGGTGGCGGCGTACCGGGTCGAGGCGGTACTGCCCCAGGAAAAGGTTCCTTCACCGTCGATGCGGATGGTGTAGATGACCTCGCCGAGTGCGCGATCATAACTGCCGCCCACAGCAAAGTCGTCGATGGATTTGGGCGCGCCGTGGTCGGTGGTGATTTCGGGTTCCGGTTCGAGTTCCGATTGCCGGTCGGCCAGCCGAAGGATCGCACCAGCTTCGAGTTCGATATCGAGAGGCTTGTCGATGTAGACCATGGACCGGTGGCGGCCGAGTTTCTGCAGGTGAACGCCGGGACGAAAGACGATGCGGTCTCCGGGTTTGGCGGCGTCGACGAAGGACTGGGCGTTCTGGCCGGGCTGGACTTCGTGCACGGCGGCGGCGAGCAGGAAAAGGGCGGCGAAGATCATTTAGAAAAACTCCTCTCCGGGCTTGGCGTAGCGCCTGGCCGTATCTTCGTTGAGTGTAATCCCCAGGCCTGGCGCGTCGGTGAGGGGGATGAAGCCCCGGTCGATCGGGGCGCCGCAGAGGTGGTCGAAGAACGGGACGCTGGCGCCGTGCCATTCGAGCGCGAGGAAGTTGGGGATGGTAGCACAGACGTGGGCGGAGAAGACGGTTCCGATGGGGCCGCTGATGTTGTGGATGGTGAGGCTGGTGGCCATGGCGTCGGCGAGGCGGGAGAGAGCTTTGAGATCAAGGGCGCCGATCTTCTGGATGTCCGGGGCGAGGAGGCGGACGCCTCCCTCGTCGAGGAGGCGGAGGAAGTCGGTGAGCAGGTAGTGGTTCTCGCCGGTGGCGATGGGCATGGGCACGCTGTTCTGTACGGTGCGCAGTTGGCGGACGCTTTCCGGGGGGACGGGATCTTCGAGCCAGAGCAGATCGAGTTCGCCGAGGGCGCGGCCGAGTTGAATAGCATCGGGCGTGGCGTAGTTCCAGTGGCAGTCGACGGCGAGGTCGACACCGGGGCCGATTTCGGCGCGAACGGCGCGCAGGCGTTCGAGGACGAAATCGATCTCTTCGCGGCGCAGGGACCGGTTGTAGTTGTCGGTGGGCAGGGGGGTGGGGATGTCGGCATCGAACTTCAAGGCGGTGAAGCCGCGGTTGGCCATTTCCCGGGCGCGGGTGCGATAGCGGTCCGGTGGAGGGAAGTGTGTTTCGGCGGGATTCCAGCCGTGGTGTTTGAGGCTGACGGCGGCGGGGGCGTTGTCCCGGGCGCCGGTCCAGAAGGGCGTGCGCGATTGGAGCACGGCGTTCATGCTGTCGAGCGCATCGCCGGCGTGGCAATCGGCGTAGACGCGGACGCGTTGACGGAACTGTCCGCCGAGCAGTTTCCAGACGGGCTGCCGCCAGGCTTTGCCGAGGAGATCCCAGAGCGCGGCTTCGATTCCGGCGATGGCGTGGAAGCAGACGCCGGGGGAGGCATGGACGGTGCAGCCGCGCAGTTTGCGGACGATCTGTTCGATTTGGGCGGCGTCGGCGCCGAGCACGAGGGGACGCAACTCGTCGAGGATGGTGGTGAGCCCCGGCCCCATGTAGGCTTCACCAAGGCCGTAGAGGCCGCCGGCGGCGTCGATGCGGACGATCGTCCAGTCGTAGTTGGCCTCGAGGACGGCCCTGGATAAGCGAGTGAATTTCACTTGGCGGTCCATCCTCCATCGATGGGGATTGCGGCGCCGGTCAGGAAGGTGCTTTCGTCGCTGGCGAGATAGACGGCCAAGCTGGCGACCTCTTCGGCGCGGCCCATGCGGCCGACGGGTTGGCGGGCGTGGAGGGCGGCGATGGTGCCGGGGACGTCATGACTGAAGTAGTGTTCGACGTAGCCGCGGATCATTGGGGTGTCGACGGTGCCAGGACAGATGGCATTGGCGCGAATGCCCTGGGCGGCGTAGTCGACGGCTATGGCGCGGGTGAGGGCGAGGACGGCGCCTTTGCTGACGCAATAGGCCAGGCGGCGTTCGACGGCAATGAGCGAGGCGACCGAGGCGAGATTGATGATATTGCCGCGGCCGGCGGCGAGCATGCCGTCGATGGCCGCGCGGCAGCAGAGAAAGACGCCGCGGGCGTTAACGGACTGGACGCGGTCGAAGTCGTGCGGGTCGACCTCGTGGAGTTTACCGACGTGCATGATCCCGGCGCAGTTGACGAGGATGTCGATGGTTCCGCAAGCGTGTACGGTCTTTTGTACGGAGGTCCAATCGGAGACATCGAGCGGGGCGAAGGGGAGATCGCCGGGCGGCGGTGCCTGATCGGCGACGATGACATGTGCTCCTTCGCGGTGGAACGCCTGCGCGATGGCGAGACCGATGCCGGAGGAGCCACCGGTGACGAGGGCGCGTTGGCCTAGCAGTCGTTGGGACATTTTCTAGAAGACATACTTGAGCGCGAACTGGATGACGCGCGGGGAGCCGGCGGAGGTGATGCGTCCGAACTGGGCGGACTGGAGGTTGCTATTGGGCAGTCCGAGATTGGCCCGGTTGAACAGGTTGAAGAATTCGGTGCGGAATTGGAGCGTGTGTCCTTCGACGACCGGGATCTGTTTGAAGAGGCCCCAATCGACGTTGAGGCTGCCAGGGCCGCGCATGTTGTTGCGGCCGCTGTTGCCGAAGGCGCCTTCCCGGGGTAGGACAAAGGCGGCGGGATTAAACCAGCGGAGGATTTGTTCGCCCTTCGGACGATCGGCGGCCAACTGCCAGTTGCCGGCGAGGTCGGCGCGGTCGGCGCCATTGGCGGTGAGGGACTGATCGATGCCGGCGGCGATGGAGAAGGTAACGCCGGAGTAGGCGCTGACGATGCCGTTGTTCTGCCATCCGCCGAGGGTATGGCGCAGGACGGGGTGCCAGCTTTTGAGCCGGGGCATGTCCCAGAGATAGGAGACGACGAGCGCATGCGGGCGATCGGAGTCGGCGCGGCCGCGATCACTGTTCCAATTTGAGGGGTTATTGATGACTCCCGAGTTGGAACTGGCCGAGTTGATGGCGTTATCGAGGCTCTTGGACCAAGTATAGGAGCCGGTGAGGCTCCAATCGCGGGAGAAGCGGCGTTCGAGGGTGAAGATGGCGGCCTGGTAGGTGCTGTTGCCGATGGACTTCATGAGTCGGATGGCGCCGAAGTCGGGCCAGTAGGGGCGGCGGTCGTTGAAGTTGGCGCGGGTAGAGCTGCCGGGAATGTAGCGGGCTGCGTTTTCCGTGTAGACGAGCGGCAGGCGGGTGCCCTTCGAACCCTGATAGGTGGCGCGCAGGATGTTAGCGGCGCCGAAGATCTGCCGTTCGACGGTGACGTTCCATTGCTGGATGTACGGGTTGTTGAACGCCGGGTCCATGGCGGGCCAGCTGAGCGGGCGCGGGATGGGGAAGTTGGCGGGCTTGGGGGAGGGTCCGGGAAACGGGGAGACACGGCCAGCGTAGGGATCGGCGGTGGAACGCGGGAAGGGGAAGTTGATGGCGGTGGCGAACATAGGCAGGTTGGCGGGTTGCTGGACCTGCTCGGTGGGCAGGAGGTTGTCGTAGAAGATTCCGTAGCCGAGGCGGATACTGCTTTTGCCGTCGCCGAAGGGATCGATCGCGAGTCCGAGGCGGGGCGAGACGCGCAGATTGCGGCGGGGAGCGAGGGGCCGGGCGATACCGGGGTCGCCGAAGAAGAGCATGCCGGTGGGGGCGTCGGTAAAGACGCGAGATTTCTGGCCGGGTACGAAGTAGGCGGCCTGAGGCAGACTGGGTAGCCACTGGTCCTCCCACGGGCGGAAGGGTTCATAGCGGAGGCCAAGGTTGAGGGTGACGCGGCGGCTGATTTTATAGTCGTCCTGCAGGAACCGATCCAGTCGGTCTGGCGAACCTCGACGCGGAAGCCGTCGGACTGGGAGAAGCTGCTGGGGAGTCCGAGAAGGGCATCGGCGGCGCCGTCGCCGGTGGTCTGACCGAAGGCGTAGGCGCCGTTGCCGTTGGTGTTCACGTGGGGCAGATTGAACTGGCGGCGGATGGTATCGAGGCCGAACTTGATGGTGTGTCGTCCGCGAATCCATGTGAGGGAGCCTTTGTACTGGAAGTTATTGCGGACAAGGGTAGTGTCGCCGAACAGATTAATGGCGAAGTAGCCCGGGACGCTGTTGAGGATGAAGTCGCGGCTGCCGGCGGCTGGGGTGAGGCGGGCCCCGAGATCGGACCAGGTGAAGGGGGCGGCCTCACCGCGGATGCCCCAGGAGCGGTTGAAAGTAGTCCCAAATTCACCGACAAGGGAGGGGGTAAAGATGCGGGTGTAGTTGAGGGTAGCGTTAGTGGCTTTCTGGATGAGGGAGTTGGTAAAGCTGATGATGTTTCCGGGGACGCCGAGATTGGGGACGGTGTTGTCCTCGCGGAAGACGCGGCCATAGAGCCGGTTGCGGTCGTTGAGGACCTGATCGACGCGGAGGCTCCATTCGTCGTTGTTCGAGAAGTTGGGACGCTGGTAGCGGAGGAGTCCGGCGGGATCGTCGGTGGTGGGGATGCCCTGGGAAAGGAAGCGTTGAAAGACGGGATCGAGGCGGCTGGTGGGCATCCGGTTGGCCGCAAAGGGGGTGTTTCCGGCGGCGGGGTCGCGGATGATGATGAGATTGCCGCGGCCGTCGAGGACATTGCTGTAGTCGCCGGCGCGCTGGCCGGTGCGGAGGACCTGCGTGATGAGGTTGGCGGGTGCGGAGCGAATGGGAGTCTTCTGAAAGCCGCCGAAGAAGAACGTTTTGTTGCGGCCGTTGTAGAGTTTGGGGATGCGGAGGGGGCCGCCGAAGGCCATGCCATACTGGTTCCGCTTCAGACCATCGTGAGTGGGGGCAAAGAAGTTGCGTGCGTTGAGGCGGTAGTTGCGCAGGAAGTTGAAGAAGGAGCCGTGGTAGTCGTTCGTACCGGCCCGGGTGACGACGTTGAGCACGCCGCCGGCGCGTCCGCCGAACTCGGCGGAATAGCTGTTGGTCTGGACGCTAAACTCCTGGAGGAGGTCCGGATTGGGGAACGAGTTGGCTACCGAGCGATAGGTGTCCATGTTGTCGCCGCCGTCCATGACATAGTTGAGGCCGTTCGAGCGGCTACCGCTCACGGAGACGCTGACTTGGTCGGCGGGTTGAAAGGAACCTCCGACGTCGCTGCGAATCGGGAGGACGCCAGGGGTGAGTACTGCCAGCTGGAGGGCGTTGCGGCCGTTGAGCGGGAGGTCAACCATGCGTTTGGCGTCGACAACGTTGCGGAGGACGGCATCCTGGGTGTTGACGGCGGTAGCCTGTCCGGTTACCTGAACGGTTTCGGTGACGGCGCCGAGTTGGAGAGTAGCGTTGATGCGGAGGCGTTCGTCGACCTGAAGGCGGATGTCTTTTTGGAGGAAGCGCTGAAAGCCGTTGGCTTCGATTTCCAGCTGGTAGAGGCCGGGGCGTAAGGGAGTACTGGCCCTCGCCGTTGGTGGTGATCTGGCGGGAGGAGTTGTTGCGGGTGTCGCGGAGTGTGACCTGGGCTCCGGGGACGGCGGCGCCGCCGGGGTCGAGAACGGAGCCGCTGAGGGAGCCGGTTCCCTGGGCTAGCCCGACTCCGGAGCAGGCGAGCAGGATGCCGCAGACGATAGCACGGCGGCTGACCTGATTCTGCATTGTGGAAATGAGTTCTGGAATTTCCCTGAGGAGTTTATCCGCGGAGCCCACTTGTGTCAATAGAAACATGTTCCGCAATGCGGAAATCTGATATGTTTTTGGGATGCCCTCTCCAACCAAGAAAGCCGCGCGCCGGGAAAGCATGTCGTCGACGCTCAAGTGTTTCCAGGCGCTGGAGCTATTAGCGCAGGAGCCTTACGAGTTTCCTCTTTCGGAACTGGCGGCGCGTCTTGAGCAGCCGCTGGCATCGGTGCACCGTCTGGTTGCCACGCTGGTGGAGGCGGGTTTTGCGGAGCAGGATGGGGCGAGCCGCCGTTACCGGCTGGCGGGCAAGGCTTTGTGGGCAGGGGCCGGTTATCTGCGCAACTCGCCGGTATATCGAGCGTCGTTTCTGGTGATGCAGGAGGCGGCGCGGACGAGTGCCGGGTTGATTCATCTGGGAGCGCTGCATGGGGAGTGGGTCCTTTACCTGCACACGGTGGGTAGCCCGAGCCGGCTTTATCTATCTGGGGACACCGGGGAGAGGCGGCCGTTGCACGCGACGGGATTGGGGAAGGCGATTTTGGCGTGGCAACCCACGGAGTTGGTGAACCGGATTGGTGCGCAGAGGCTGCCTCGATTTACCAAGCACACGATCTGTACGTTGAGTGATCTCAAGGAGGAACTCAAGGGGATCCGTCAGCGAGGCTACGCGATCGATAACGAGGAGGGTATGATTGGTTTGCGCTGCGTGGCGGCGCCGATTTTTGATGCCTCTGGGGTGAGCGTGGCGGCGCTGAGCATGAGCGCTCCGGCGCAGGTGATGACGAGGCAGGCGATTGAGACGTCCGCCGCGCAGATTCGCGAGGCGGCGATGAAGATTTCGGTGCAGGTGGGCTACCGTCCGGCGTCGAGCAACATGCTTTCCTTGATTTCCGGATAACGGAAACGGTATTTACAATCCAGAATGTGCTGGTTAGAATCGTCGGCATGATTCCGATGACGGTGCGCAATTTTGTGGCGGGCGAATGGCGTGACTCGCGGGCCAGTGACCGGATGCCGGTCCACCATCCCGCCACGGGTGAGGCGATTGGCTTCACGCCGTTTTCGACCGAGGAGGAAGTGGACGATGCGATGGCGGCGGCGCAGAAGGCGTTCCGGGAGTGGAAAAGGGTGCCGGTGGGAGACCGGGTGCAGGTGCTATAGCGGCTGAAGTTCCGGCTCGAGGAGGAGATCGAGTCGCTAGCGGGAGTTTCCCGCGAGAATTTCGAAAAAGCCAGTTAAGTCATTCTTGGCCAGAAAGATAGCGTTTCGGTTCCGTATATACGACGAGGCTTGGCCGCTCTATGTTCGGCTGTTAAGTGATCTTCGGCACTGCGTCGAGGGCTTCGGCCATAGTCAGGATCTCCGGGTCTGCCTGTTCGATCTGTTGCCGCACACGCGGCCGGCCACGCTGGCCCGTGCGGTCCACTAATACGAATCGTCGCCAGTTCGGCTAGCAACCGCTGCGCGTTGCCGGCGAAAGCCGCCCGCTGCCGGGCCGGGCGATGCAACAAAGTGACGAGCAGATAGGCCAATACACAAACGAAAATGGGGCCCGAAGTTTGTGATCCGTCCAATGAAATTGCGGCCGCGTAGCCAACATGCCCGGGTTCTTCAGATCCCGAAAGGCCGCCTCCACGCGCGATTGTCCACGATAGGCAGCCACGATCTCGGCCGTGGTCCACGCGGCCCGATCCGTCACCAGCACCCGCAAACCGCAATACTGCCCTGGCAAACGCCGATACTCGTCTACATCGCACCAGATGCGTAATCGACTTCCCCCGGCCGGGCCAGTCGTCACTTCGTACGCCAGGAGGGCCCGCAGATACTGCCGGCCGCGGATCTTCTGCATCCGCTGCCGCACGGTCTCCACGCCCATCCGAGGACAGCGGGCCAGGAGATCCTCGATTTCGGCGCTGGCGCGCGCCATCGTCTGGGCCAGTCCGCGGAGTTGCCCGGCATACAGTTTGGGACTGCGGACGACCACGACATCCCTCTGCTTGCCAGCGATGGCGCGTTGGGTGCGCCACGCCTGGACGACAGCGCCGGAAGGCAAAGGCACGGCAGAGAGCTGGGCGGACGCTTCGGCCAGCAAGGGCCGCTGTGGAGAGGGCCGAACGGCGGTGACGTAGTGGACCAGCCCTTCCAGATTCCGCCGCGAAGAGGCACCTGCGTCGAAGACGATCGTCAGTTGCTCCGGCCGGCCGGTGAGGGTGCGCAGCCGCTGTTGGAAGGCGGGCAGGAAATCGGCAAAGGTGCGCATATCGGATTGCGCGCCGGCGTAGACGCCGTGGGCCAAGGGCAGCTGAGACGACTGATCGACGACGAGAGCCAAGCCGAGCTGGCGCAGATCGTGCCGGCCCTGCTTATTGTGGCCGCGCTGGGGCAACTGAGTTCGGGTATTGGTGGTGGCGATGTGCGTGTGGAAATTGGTGGTGTCATAGGCCAACGCCTGCACCGTCAGCTGCTCGCGCTCGATGGCGGCGCGCACCAGATCCTGCTCGATAGCGGGCAGTGCATCGACCGGAAGGGCGTGCATTTGGTCCCGGAAATGCTGTCTCGAGAGAGCAGGCGCGGAGAAGCCCATCAGATCGGGGAGATAGGTGGATTGGGCCCAATCGGCAAAGGCCCGTTTGCTGCGCGGGGCGCAAGCCCGGGCCAGGATGGCGGCGAGGAGAGATTCGCCGACCGTAAGCCGGTCGCGGAGCTGGACACGGGCTGGGGCTAGAGCCGCGTTGATGCGGGCGGCCAGATCGAGTTCCGTGGCGAGCTGGTGGAGGGCGGTGACGGCGCCGGCGCTGACCGAGGAGATTGGGAAGGGGACGGACTGGTGGCCCTGGTGGAGTTGCAGGATGTCATCGACGCGGCCGAGGTGAGCAAGCACGCCAATGGCGGGTTTTCCGTTCTTGCGAAAGGACTCGACGATGCGGAAGTATCGGATGCCGTGGGATTGGTAGGCTTGCAGGGAAGCCATAGATATTCCGTATCTACTCTGAAGAGGCAGGCGGATTCAAGTACTGCCGATAGGTGGGCAATCGGGAGTTGGATCGAAAGCTGGGGGCTCGCTATTCCGCATATACAGATCTGATGGCGCGAAACCACGACGTTTCTTCAACTTACCGTGGGCAGAGGCGCTGGACGCGGGAAACTCGC
>JAPKZB010000031.1 GCA_026393985.1 Acidobacteriota bacterium | reverse complement strand
GCCGCACCTACACCGTCACCATCAGCGGAGCCTTCGCCATCAGCACGACGAGCCTGCCCAACGGCACCGTCGCCTCCGCCTACAGCACCACCCTCGCCACCGAAAACGCGATAGGCGCCGCCACCTTCGCCACCACCACCGGCGCCCTCCCCGCCGGTCTCACCCTCAACCCCGCCACCGGCCAGATCACCGGCACCCCCACCGCCTCCGGCGCCGCCACCTTCACCATCACCGCCACTGATTCGCAGTCCCGCACTGCCAGCCGCACCTACACCGTCACCATCAGCGGAGCCTTCGCCATCAGCACGACGAGCCTGCCCAACGGCACCGTCGCCTCCGCCTACAGCACCACCCTCGCCACCGAAAACGCGATCGGCGCCGCCACCTTCGCCACCACCACCGGCACCCTCCCCGCCGGTCTCACCCTCAACCCCGCCACCGGCCAGATCACCGGCACCCCCACCGCCTCCGGCGCCGCCACCTTCACAATCACCGCCACCGACAGCGTGTCCCGCATCGCCACTCGCGCCCTCACCCTCACCGTCCTCCCGCGCTTCCTCATCTCCACCACCTCGCTGCCCAATGCCACGCTTGGCATCGCCTACACCGCCACTGTCGAAACCCAGGGCGCCCTCGGCACGCCCTCCTTCGCCGTCCTCCCCGGCGGATTGCTGCCCCCCGGCCTCACCCTCAACCCCGCCAACGGCCAGATCACCGGAACACCCACCACCCTCGGGGCCAGCTCCTTCCAGATCCGCGCCGAAGACTCGGCCAATCCCGAAGCCCGCAACGCTACCCAACCCTTCACCGTCACCGTCAACCCCTCCCCCCTCGGCATCACCACCACCTCGCTCCCCCGCGCCACCGCCGGCCTCGCCTACGGCCAAACCCTCGCCGCCACCGGCGGCGTTACCCCCTACCGCTGGTCGATCCTCACCGGCAGCCTGCCCCCCAACCTCACGCTTACCGCCGCCACGGGCGCCCTCTCCGGTGTGATCCAACTCGGCGGCTCCGCCAGCTTCACCGTCCGCGTCACCGATAACACCGGCGTCACCGCGGACCGTCCGCTGACCCTGGAAACCGTCACCCAACTCGGCATCACCAACCAAGTCTTCGCCGTCGAGCAGGGCCAGTTCTTCTCGCAGTCCGTCACCATCTTCGGCGGCCGCCCCCCCTACCAACTCTCGGTCACCGGCGGCGCCCCGCCCCCCGGCATCGGCTTCTCCCCGGCCACCGCCACCTTCAGCGGCACCACCAGCGCCCCCGTCGGCCAGTTCGCCGTCACCGTGCGGGCTGTCGATGCCCTCGAACAGACGGCTACCGCTATCCTGCTCTTCAACGTCGCACCCCCGCCGCCTCCCCCCCTTTCCCTCTCCCCGCCCACCCTGCCCAACGGCATCGTCGGCGCCGCCTACGCCGCCCAACTCGCCGTCGCGGGCGGCGTCCCGCCCTACGTCCTGCGCCCGTCCCAGGGCAGCCTGCCCCCCGGCGTGATCATGAACGGAGCCGGAGCCTTCAGCGGCACCCCCTCCACCCCCGGCGCATATACCTTCGGCGTCCTCGCCGAAGACAGCAGTGGCCGCCTCACCGGCCAGCTCTTCACCATCGTCATCACGGCGCCGATTCTCCCGCTTCTCCTCACGCCGGATTCGTTGCCCGCCGGCAGCGTGAACCAGCCCTATTCGGCCAGCCTCGGCGCCACCGGCGGACAGGCCCCCTACCGCTTCGCCCTTACTGGCAATCTGCCTCCTGGCGTCGCCTTTACGAGTAACGCCACGCTCACCGGCACCCCCACCGCCGCCGGCGCCTTCCGCTTCACCTGCGAGGTCAGCGATGCTCGCAATCGCCGCGCCGAGCGCAGCTTCACGGTCAATATCCTCGGCCCACTCGAAATCACCACCACCGCCCTGCCCGATGCCGTCCCCGGCGCCGCCTATGGCGCCTCGGTCGCCGCCGCCGGCGGCGTCCCGCCCTACGCCTTCACGCTCAGCGGACTGCCGCCCGGCCTCAACGGCGGCGCCAACGGCGCCATCTCCGGCACTCCCACCGCCCCGGGTTCGTTTTCGGTCGCCGCCGAGGTCACCGACAGCCTTGGCCGGCGCGCCTCCCGCGTCCTGGCCCTCATGGTCCGCAACCGCCTCACCGCCATCGTCGCCCCTCCGGGACTGACGCCGGTCCTCGTCGGCCAGCCTGCCAGCGGCGGCTTCGCCGTCTCCGGCGGCCAGCCCCCCTACCAGTGGGCCGTCACCAGCGGCACCCTGCCTCCCGGCGTTGGCTTCGTTTCGTCAAGTGGTGCGCTCACCGGCTCGCCCACCGTCGCCGGCGTCTTCAACTTCGGCGTCACCGTCACCGACTCGCTGAACAATACCGCCAACGTCGCGGCTTCGCTCCGCGTCCTCCCCGCTCTCCCCGCGCTTGCCGTCACCGCCCTCGACCTGCCCGGAGGCATCGCTGGCTCCCCCCTCTCCGCCCGCTTCGGCGCCACCGGCGGCCAGGCGCCCTACACGTTCTCGCTCCTCGATGGCGCCCTCCCCCCCGGCCTCGCGCTCGCTGCCGATGGCGCTCTCACCGGCACCCCCGGCGCCGCGGGCGGCTTCCGCTTCACCGTGCAGGTCGCCGACTCGCTCGGTACCCGCGCTACCCGCGCCTTCGACCTCGCCATCACGCTGCCGCCCCTGCCGCCGCTGCTCGTCTCCGCCCTCCAGTCCGGCCGGCAGTTCACCGTCACCCTGCAGCTCGCCGCGCCCTACCCCGTGCCCGTCTCCGGCACCCTGAACCTTCTGTTCGCCCCCAACGCGAGCAACCCCGTCGACGACCCCGCCGTCCAATTCGCCTCCGGCGGCCGCCAAGTCAGCTTCACCATCCCGCCCGGCCAGACTACCGCCCAGTTCCCGTTGAATCCCCTGCGCTTCCAGGTGGGCACCGTCGCCGGCCAGGTCCAACTGCAGACCACAGTCACTCCGCTCGGCGGCCAGCCCTCGCCCGGCCAGACCGCCACGGTGCCCATCCCCCGCGCCGCGCCAGCCATCACCGCCGCTTCGCTGCTCACCACCCCGTCGGGCCTCTCGCTCACCGTCGAAGGCGTCTCGAATACTCGCGAGGTATCGACGGTCACCCTGCAGTTCAATCCCACCCCGGGCAGCCAGCTCGAAACCACCACCCTTACGGTGCCCGTCACCGCGGTCTTCAACGGATGGTTCGGTTCGGCGGCCTCGCAGCCCTTCGGCGGTGGCTTCCGGCTCACCCTGCCCCTGACCGTCACCGGTCAGGCCGACGCCATCGAAGCGGTCGTCGTCCGGCTCACCAACAGCGCCGGCGAATCGCAGCCCGTTACCGCTCGTAGAAACTGAGCCAGTTGTCGCCCTGCTTGACGATACGGCCCCGGCGCAGCGGGCCGTACTCGTCGGTCAGCAGCTGCCGCGGCGGATGCTGCACAATCACGAGCGGCACCGCCGTCTCGGCCACCGCCGTCAGCGCCGCGTCAAACTCCTTGGGCACCGTAAACGGCGGGTCGAGAAACACAATATCGGCCTCCATCGTCCGCAGCGCCTCGCTCGCCTTCCGCTTGATGATCGCCGTCCGCCCCTGCACCCCCAGCGCCTGAATGTTCTCAAACAGCACGCGCAGCGCCTCCTTGTTCCGTTCAATAAACAGCACCCGCCGCGCGCCCCGGCTCAGCGCCTCCAGCCCCACCGCCCCCGTCCCCGCGTAGGCATCCACAAACACCATCCCCTCAAGACGCGTCTGCAGAATGTTGAACAGCGACTCCCGCAGCCGGTCCGGCGTCGGCCGTACCTCTGTCCCTTCCACACTCTGCAGCTTGCGGCTGCGAAACTCTCCGGCAATGACGCGCATGGTTACCCTACCAATACTAAGCCGTAGCGCCGCTGCCAGTGCTCGCGCAGATAGGCCACCGCCTGCCGCAGCGTCGCTTCGTCCGGCGGATTCTCAATAAACGCATTGGCTTCGTTGCGTGCAATCTCGAGCAGCTCGCTGTCGCGCAGAATGTTGCCGAAGCGCAGCGCCGGCAGCCCGCTCTGCTTCGTTCCGAAAAACTCGCCAGGGCCGCGCAGCCGCAGGTCCATCTCGGCAATGTAGAAGCCGTCGCTCGATTCCACCATCGTCCGGATCCGCTCCTTGCCCGTCTCGCTCAGCTTATCGGTCACCAGCAGACAGTAGCTCTGTTCGCCGCCCCGCCCCACGCGCCCCCGCAACTGGTGCAACTGCGCCAGGCCGAAGCGCTCGGCCTGCTCAATCACCATCACTGTCGCGTTCGGCACATCGACGCCCACCTCCACCACCGTCGTCGCCACCAGAATCTGCGTCTCGCCGCGCTTAAAGGCCGCCATGACGGCCTCTTTGTCCGCCTGAGCCAGCTTGCCGTGCAGCAAGCCCACCGTGAAGTGCGGGAAGACCGTCTGCGACAGCTGCAGATACATCTGCTCGGCCGCCTTCATCGCCTGCGTCTCGCTCTCTTCAATCACCGGATAGACAACATAGGCCTGCCGGCCCGCCGCCACCTCCGTCTGCAGAAACGACCAGACCTCTTCAATCCGGCTCGCGTTGACGTGCGTCGTGACAATGGGCCGGCGGCCGGGCGGCAGCTCGTCAATCACCGACGTGTCCAAATCCCCGTACACGGTCAGAGCCAGCGTCCGCGGAATCGGCGTGGCCGTCATCACCAGCACGTCCGGCGTCTGGCCCTTCTCCATCAGCTTCAGCCGCTGCATTACGCCAAAGCGGTGCTGCTCGTCGACGATGGCGAGGCCCAGCCGCGCAAACTGCACGTCGGCTTCGAGCAGCGCGTGCGTCCCGATGGCCACCTGCACCAGGCCGCTCGCGATCAGCCGCCGGATCGCCTCCTTCTCCTTGGCCTTGAACGACCCGGACAGCATCGCGCACTGATAACCCAGCTTGCCGAACAGGTTCTTGAAGTAGGCGAAATGCTGCGCGGCCAGAATCTCGGTGGGCGCGAGCACGGCCACCTGGTAGCCGTTTTCGATGGCGATGATAGCGGCCTCGGCCGCTACCAGCGTCTTGCCGCTGCCCACGTCACCCTGCACGAGGCGGCTCATCGGCTGCGGCGCCGCCATGTCGCGGGCGATCTCGCCGAGCACCCGCTTCTGCGCCCCGGTCGGCTTGAACGGCAGCATCGCCTTGATCTTCTCGCGCACCCGGTCGGTCAAGGCGAACTGAATGCCCCGCGCCTCCCGCGCCTTGTTGCGCTTGAGCGCCAGCCCGCACTCGAGCCAGAAGAACTCTTCGAGAATCATCCGCACATGGGCCGGCGACCGGAAAGCGTTCAACAGGCGAATGTCGCTCTCCTCGGCCGGGAAATGGATGCCCTGAATCGCCGCCCACCGCGACGGCAGCTTCAACTGTTCGCAGATCCGCGCCGGCAGCAGGTCTTCGACCGGCGCAATCGAATCGAGCACCCGCCGCATCAGCACCCGCAGCAGCTTCGGACTCACCTTCTGCGCGGCTTCGTAGATCGGCACTACCCGCCCGGTATGCAGCGTGGCATCGCCCTCTTCGTCGTCCTGCGAAAGAATCTCAAACTCGGGATTCTTCATCAGCAGCTCGCCGCGGTAGGTGTCGAACTCGACCTTGCCGTAGACGGCGAGGCGCATGCCTTCGGCGAGCACCTTGGCCAGATAGCCGCCGTTGAACCAGCGGCCGTAGAGCGGCATGCGCCCGGCGTCGCCCAGCGTCGCCTCAAACAGCCCCACCCGCTTGTTCTTCAACTGTGGCAGGCTCGTCGCGCGCACTTCGACAATCACGGTCGCCATCTCGCCGGGCGCCAGCTGGTCGATACGCTTCAGGTTCGATCGGTCTTCGTAGCGAAACGGCGGGTAGTGCAGCAGGTCGGCCACCGTGACGAGACCCTTGGTCTCGAGCATCGCCGCCCGCTGCGGTCCCACGCCTTTCACATATACGAGCGGGGTTTCAAGATTCACTTACGCTACAATTCCCTGTTATGAAGGCCTCTATTCTCTTCCTATTCTCCGCTATCGTCGGCATGGCCGCTGATCTGCGCGTGGGCATCGTCGGCACGGACACCTCGCACGTCATCGCGTTCGTGAAGATTCTGAATGACCCGAAAAACCCCGACCATCAGCCGGGCGCCAAGATCGTCGCGGCCTACAAGGGCGGCAGCCAGGATCTGGAATCGAGCCGCAATCGCGTCGAAGGCTACGCCAAAGAGCTGCATGACAAGTGGGGCGTCGAGATCGTGCCCGATATCAAAACGCTGTGCGAAAAGGTCGATGCCATTCTCCTCGAAAGCGTCGACGGCCGCGTCCACCTCGCTCAGGCCAAAGAGATCTTCAAACACAAAAAGCCGGTCTTCATCGATAAGCCGCTCGCCGCCGACCGCGCCGACGCGCTCGCCATCGAAAAACTGGCCCAGGCCAACGGCGTCAAATGGTTCACCTCCTCAAGCCTCCGCTGGAGCGACGGCATCCTCGACGCCAAAGACGCCAAGGGCGTCGTCGTCTGGGGCCCCGGCCCGATGGACCCCACGCACAAGCTCGACATGACCTGGTACGGCATCCACGCCGTCGAGATGCTCTACGCCATGATGGGCACCGGCTGCGTCGAAGTCACCCGCGTCGCCTCCGGCGATGACGTGGTGGTCGGCAAGTGGAAGGACGGCCGTACCGGCACGCTCCATCTGCTGCGGCCCTACGGCGACTTCGGCGCGCTGCTATTCAAAGAAAAGAGCGTCGTCCCCGGCCCGGCCAAGGTGAAGGTGAACTACGCGCCCATGCTCGGCCAGATCGTCAAGTTCTTCCAAACCGGCCAGTCGCCGGTGCCGCTCGACCAGACCATGGAGATGTTCGCCTTCATGGAAGCGGCGCAGAAGAGCAAGGCCCAGGGCGGTCGCCCCGTGAAACTGCAGTAAATCATAGTAAACTAAAGCCATATGTCAGGTTTGCTTGCCGGAAAGACGGCTCTCGTAGCGGGAGTTGCGAATCGCTGGTCAATTGCCTATTCCATTGCCGCCGCGTTTCGCCGGGAAGGCGCCACGTTGCTGCTCACCTACCAGGGGGAGCGCGTGCGCGGCCAGGTAGAAGAGTTGGGCGCCGAACTCGGCGCCGCCCGGGTGCTCAACTGCGACGTCACCAACGACGCCGAGCTCGAAGCCCTCGTCGCGGTGCTGCAGACCGAGTTCCCGAAACTCGATGCCGTCGTCCACAGCATCGCCTTCGCCAACAAGGAAGACCTGAGCCGGCCCTTCAGCGAGACCTCGCGCGACGGCTACCTGCTTTCACAAAACGTGAGCGCCTACTCGCTCGTCGCCATGAGCCGCGCCCTGGCGCCGCTGATGAGTGAGGGCGGCGCCATCATGACGCTTACCTACCTTGGCGCCACCCGCGTTGTCGAAAACTATAACGTCATGGGCGTCGCCAAGGCGGCCCTTGAAGCCTGCGTGCGCTACCTCGCTGCCGAACTCGGCGCCCGCAACATTCGTGTCAACGCCATCAGCGCCGGCCCCATCAAAACCGCCTCGGCGCGCGGCATCAAGGATTTCTCGAAGGTTCTCGACGCGGTGGCCGAACACGCCCCGCTCAAAAGGAATTGCGACCCGGCGGAGGTGGCAGACACGGCCGTGTTCCTCGCCTCCGGCCTGGGCCGCGGCGTGACGGGAAACACCATCTTCGTCGACGCCGGATTTCAAATCATGGGTCTCTAGTCCAACACTATGATCAAAGTCGAAGGGATTTCCAAAAGATATCCAGGACAGACTGCGGTCGACAACATCTCCTTCGAAGTCGAGAAAGGACAGATTGTCGGCTTCCTTGGTCCGAATGGAGCGGGGAAGACGACCACGATGCGCATTCTGACCTGCTTCATGCCCCCCACCTCGGGTACGGCCAGCGTGGCGGGCTTTGACGTTCTCGCCGATCCTCTCGAAGTCAAACGCCGGATCGGTTACTTGCCCGAGACGCCCCCGCTGTACCCGGAAATGGAGGTGGGCGAGTACCTCTACTTCGTCGGGAAGCTGAAGGGGCTCTCCGGCGACCACCTCAAAAAGCGCGTGGCCGAGGTGTCGGAAAAGTGCAACGTCGCCGACGTGAGCCGGAAGCTGGTCAGCAAGCTCTCGAAAGGTTACAAACAGCGCGTAGGTCTGGCGCAGGCCATCATCCACAATCCCGACGTTCTCATCCTCGACGAACCCACCTCCGGTCTCGACCCGAAGCAGATCCACGAGACCCGCGATCTGATCAAGGGCCTCGCCGGCGAGCACACCATCATCCTCAGCACCCACATTCTTCCTGAAGTCGAACAGATCTGCGAGCGCGTCGTCATCATTTCAAGCGGCAGGCTCGTAGCCACCGACACGATGGAGAACTTGAAAAACCGTATGCACGGCTCCCATGTCATCGGCCTGACCGTCGAGACGGCTTCCGACAGCGGCCCCGTCCAGGAGAAACTGGAACGGGTGGCCGGCGTCAGCCGCGTCATCCTTAAAGACACCCTCTCCGGCGCCTACTCCTTTGAAATCGAGAGTCTGCAGGGTCGCCGCGTCCAGGCCGACCTGGCCCGGGCCGTGGTCGAGGCCGGCTGGAACCTGACCGAACTGCGGCAGGTGAGCCTGAGCCTCGAAGAGGTCTTCCTCCAACTCACCGCGACGGAGGCTTCCGCATGAGAAACATCCTGACTATCTCGCAGAAAGAGATCAAAAGCTACTTTGTCTCCCCTATCGCTTATGCCCTGATGGCCATCTATGCCATCGTTTCCGGCTTCTTTAGCTATGTCGCCATCGGCTACTTCCTTGACCGTTCGATCGGCGCCATGGCCGGCCGCGGTGGCCCCATGGATGTCAACGAATGGGTCATCCGCCCCGTCATCATGAATGTCGGCGTCATCTCGTTGTTCCTGATCCCCATGATCACCATGCGCCTGTTTGCCGAAGAGAAGCGCTCGGGCACCATTGAACTCCTCATCACCTCGCCGGTTCGCGACTACGAGATTGTGGTCGGCAAGTGGTTGGGGGCGCTGGCGATGTACAGCTGCATCCTTTCGCTCACGTTCTTGAATCTCAGCGTCCTGTTCCTGTTCGGCAGCCCGGACTGGCGGCCGGTGCTCACCGGCTTTCTCGGTATGCTGCTGCAGGGTGGCTGCCTGCTGGCGATCGGGGCGTTCCTGTCGAATACCACCAAAAACCAGATCATGGCCGGCGCCATGACCTTCGGCGTCTCTCTGCTGATGTGGACCTTCGACTGGTTCACCGGCTTTAAATCCGATGCCTGGGCCAAGGTGCTCGCCTACCTCTCGCTCACGGCCCACTTCGAGCCGTTTTCAAAAGGCGTGATCGATTCCAAAGACGTGATCTTCTATGTCTCGGTGATCGTGTTCGGGCTCTTCCTGACCACGCGGTCGCTCGAGTCCCTGCGGTGGAGGGCATAATGGCAAGTCGTCAAGTTCGCTATACCGCTTACGCCGGCTCGTACATTATCGTCTTCTTGGCAATTCTCGCCGGCATCAACTTCCTGGCCAACCGCTACAACAAGTCCTTCGATACCACTACCAATAAACGGTTTTCGCTCTCCGATCAAACCGAAAAGGTCGTCAAGGGCCTGCCCAACGACGTCCGCATCATGGTCGTCGACAAGACCGAGCGCTTCAACGCCTCGCGCGATCTTCTGGATCGCTACTCCAACTTATCCACCCGGTTGAAGGTCGAGTACGTCGACCCGGAGAAGAGTCCGCAACTCGCCCGCGCCCTCGGTGCCCGGAGCTTCGGCCAGGTCTTCATCGAAAATGGAGCCAAACGGGAAGAAGCCCGGACGTTGACCGAAGAAGAGGTCACGGGCGCCATCATCCGGGCCTTGAAAACCGGGGAGCGCACCGTGTGCGCCTTCTCGGGAGCGGGCGAGTCCAGCTTCGATGAAATGACCGGCGACGGCATCGGCCTCGCCAAAGCTTCCCTCGAACGTTACAACTACAAGACGCAGATCATCAAACAGCTGCAAAAGCCCGAGATCCCCGCCGAATGTACCGCCATCCTCGTCGCCGGGCCGCGTTTTGACTATCCCGACACAGTGATCGCCGGCATCCGGACCTATGTCGAGAAGGGCGGCCATGCCCTGTTTCTGCTGGCGCCCGCCCTGAAGTCGGACAAGGACGACGGCGCCGTTAACGAGAAGCTGGCCGCGCTAATCGATTCCTGGGGCATTACGGTCAACAACGACGTCGCCATTGATGAGAGCGGCAGCGGTACCGATTCGGGCTTCAACAAATTCGTCTTCGTGCTCGACAAGTACGAATCGCACCCCATCGTCCGCGAAATGCGCGATGTAGGTGTTGCCCTGCCTCTCGTCCGGACGCTGACCTCGAAAGACCGGGCCGAAAAGCTGATCGCGACGCCGGAAAAGAGCTTCTCCACCAAAGAGCTGGACCTCAAGAAACTCACCGGTGAACCTCCGGTCGGGGGGAAAGGTCCGTTGACCATCGCCGCCGCCACCACCGTCGGCAAGGCGCGGGTTGTTGTGTTCGGTTCCGTCTCCTGGGCTACCAACTCCTTCTTCCGGTTCCCGGGTAATCGCGACCTGTTCCTGAACGCCTTCAACTGGCTCTCCTCGGATGAGGAGTTGATCTCCATCCGCCCGAAAGATCCCGAAGACCGGCGGCTCGAAGTCCGTCCCGGACAGGGTTGGATCTTCCCGTTTGCCAGCTTCTTCCCGCCGCTGCTCGTCATCGTTGCCGGCGTGATGGTTTGGTTGCGCCGGAGGTAACTGCCATGCCCAACCGAGGATTGCTGGTCGCCGCAGCGCTGTTGGCGCTTCTGGTCGGGGGCATTTTCTGGTCCAATCGGGAGGAAGCCAAGAAGGTCGGCGCTCCCGCGACCGACGCTCCGCCCAAGCTGCTCGAGATTCCGGAAGATCAGTTCGTCAGGATCACCATCAAACGCCGCGATGGCTCCGGCGCCGTGGTCGAACGCCTGCCCGCCGGCTGGAAGCTGGTCTCTCCGCAGGCGTTGCCGGTGGACGGCCTCGCCGTTCAGAGCCTCGTGACGGCGCTGGCGCTGGTTGCCTCCGAGCGCTTGATCGATGAGAAGCCCGGCGATCTCATGCAGTACGGCTTCGCCTCGCCGTCTCTTGAGATCGTCATCAGCCGCAAGGACGGCAAGCAGCACAAGCTGCTGCTCGGCGAAGACTCTCCGCTCGGCACCTCCGTCTATGCGCAGGTGGCCGGCGACCCCCGGCTCTACACCATGGCTACGGCCACCCGCGGCGCCCTCGATAAAGTGTGGCAGGACCTGCGCGACCGCCGCGTGCTGACCTTCTACGATGCCAAACTCCGCACCGTCGAACTCAACACGCTCGCCTTCACCAAGAACGGAGACCGCTGGGCCATGAGCCGCCCGCAGCCCTGGCGTGCCGATAACTTCGCCGTCGAAGACCTGGTGCGCAAGCTCGCCGAAGCCAAAATGGAGATCGTCCCCGAGGACGAGGAGCAGGCCTTCCCTGCCAAATTCGCCGGCGCCGCGCCCTACGCCATCGCCAAGGTGACCGACGATCAGGGCACCCAGCAGCTCGAAGTGCGCAAGGACAAAGAGGGCGCCTTCTACGCCAAATCCACCGCCGTCGCTGGCCTCTTCCGGCTCCCCGCCGACGCGGTCGACAGTCTCGGCAAAAAAGCCGAGGATTTCCGCGACCGCAAGCTCTTTGAATTCGGTTTCGCCGAACCGGCTCGCGTCCAGGTCAAGAGCGGGGAAACCGCCTGGGACTTCACCAAAACCGGCGCCGAGTGGAAGTTCGGCGGCAAGAAGTTCGATCCCGGCTCCGTGCAGCAGATCGTCGACAAGCTGCGCGAACTGTCGGCCACGGGCTTTGCCCCGGTCGGCGCCGGCAAGCCGGCGGCGGAATTCACCATCACCCCGGTCGGCAAACCGGCCGAAACAGTAACTATCACCGAAGCCGGCGGCAAGCTCTTCGCCACCCGTCCCGGCGACCCCACCGTCTACGAACTCGACCGCAAAGTGGTGGACGATCTGCGGCAACTCGCGGCCAGCGCCCAGGCGCTACCATGAACGCCCTGCTGACGGACCTCTACCAGCTCACCATGGCCGCCGGCTACTACACAGCCGGCAAGCACCACGAGATTGCGACGTTCGAACTCTTCGTCCGGCGCCTGCCCTACAACCGCAACTACTATCTCGCCGCCGGCCTCGCTCAGGCCGTCGACTACCTGCTCAACCTCCGCTTCACGGCCGAAGAGATTGCCTGGCTCCGCGGCCTGCCGCAGTTTGCCCGCGCCGCGCCCGGGTTCTTTGACTACCTCGCCCAACTGCGCTTCACCGGCGACCTGTTCGGCATGCCCGAAGGCACCCCCGTTTTTCCAAACGAACCCATTCTCACCGTTCGTGCCCCCCTGATCGAAGCCCAGCTCGTCGAAACCTACCTGCTGGCCACCATCGGCTTTGAAACCCTCATCGCCACTAAGGCCGCCCGCATTGTCGAGGCCGCCGCCGCCGCCGCGGTGGTCGAGTTCGGCACGCGGCGCGCGCACGGCCCGGAATCGGGTGTGCTGGCCGCGCGCGCCGCCTACATCGGCGGCTGCATCGGCTCGAGCAACGTCGAAGCCGGCTTTCGCTTCGGCGTTCCGGTCTATGGCACCTCCGCCCACTCCTGGGTGATGAGCTTTTCGAGCGAATCGGAGAGCTTCCGCCAGCTGCAGCACCTGCTCGGTGAAGGAACCATCTACCTCATCGACAGCTACGACACCCTCGAAGGCGCCCGCAAAGCCGTCGCCCTCGGCCGGCCCATCGCCGGGGTGCGGCTCGATAGCGGCAACCTGTTTGAGCTCTCTCGCGCTGTCCGCGCCATCCTGGACCAGGCCGGCCTGGCCGACGTCAAGATCATGGCCACCAGTGACCTGAACGAGTACCGTATCCTCGAACTCACCGCCGCCGCCGCCCCCATCGACCTCTACGGCGTCGGCACCGACCTGGCCACTTCGGCCGATAGCCCCAGCCTCGGCGCCGTCTATAAGCTCGTTGAACTCGAATCCGAGGGCGTCAAACGCTACACCGCCAAATACAGCGAAGAAAAACATACCCGCCCCGGCGCCAAGCAGGTCTTCCGCTACCGCCATCGCGATCTCATCGGCTGCGCCTGGGAATGCCCGCCGCACGACGAACCCGCCGAAGCCCTGCTACGCCCCGTCATCGCGCACGGCCAACTGCTCGAACCGCTCCCGGACGCCCACGCCGCCCGCCGCAACGCCCAGGAAAACAGCAAGCGCCTGCCCCACGCCCTCCGCAGCCTCTACGCCCCCGAACAGCATCCCTGGCGCGTCGACTACTCCCCAGAACTCCTCGCCCTCGACGCCCGCGTCCGGCAAAACCTGCAGGAAGCACCCCAATGAACACCGTCTTTTTCGACGTCGATACCCAGCTCGATTTTCTCTATCCGGCCGGCGCCCTCTACGTACCCGGCGCCGAAGCCATCGTCCCTGCGCTCGCCCGGCTTACCACCTACGCCGCCACCCACGGCATCCCCATCATTTCCACGATGGACGCCCACTCGCCCGCCGATCCCGAGTTCGCCGCCTGGCCCCATCATTGCGTCGCCGGCTGCCTCGGCCAGCGCAAGCCCGAAGCCACGCTCGCCGGCCCCCGCGGCCGCCAACACTTCCTGCCTAAGCAGCACGTCGACTGCTTCACCAGTTCCGCCCTGCGCCCCCTGCTCGAAGAACTCCGGGCCGACCACTACGTCGTCTACGGCGTCGTCACCGAAATCTGCGTCCGCCACGCCCTCAAAGGCCTGCTGGCCACCGGCAAACCGGTCACCCTGCTCGCCGATGCCACCAAAGAACTCGACCCGGCCGCCGCGCGGCAAACCCTGGCCGAGTTCACCGCCGCCGGCGGCATGGTGAGCGCCAGTACTCCCTACTGAGCCGGCTGCGCGTCGGCCGGCAACTCCAGTTTCTTGGCTTCCCGGTAGAGACGGTCAAGGTCGTAGTACGCCCGCGCCTTCTCGGAAAAGACGTGGACGACCAGGTCGCCGTAGTCCATCAAAATCCATTCTCCGGTCTGGTAGCCTTCAATGTTCACCGGACGCTCGCCAGCTTCTTTCTTCAGCACGCTCTCGATTTCATCGGCAATCGCCTGATTCTGCCGGTTGTTCCGGCCATGGCAGACCAGAAAGGTATCTGCCATCGTCGTGATGCCCTGCAAATCGAGCGCCACCAAATCGACGGCCTGCTTGCTCTGCGCCGCCTGCGCGGCCAGGAACCAGTTTGGACTCTCGTCCGCCGTTTCCTCCGGCGCCAAGGCCACTTGGGCGGCCACTTCGGCCGCCGCCTCCACACTCACTGGTGGTTTCCGTGTTACTTTTGCCTGCAAATCAACTCCTGACGGTATCGTACACTACTATTATCGTGTATTTCCGGCGTCTCGTGGCCATCGCGCTGGCTCTCGCCATCACCCTGCCCGCTGCCGAACCGCCGGCCGTCGAGCGGGCCCGTGCCCGTCTGGCCACCCTGCGTCAGCTCTTCGCCGCCGGGGCCGTCTCCGCCCGCCAGGTCGAACAGGCCGAAGCCGCCGTCGCCCAGGCCCTCGACGACCAGAAAATCGACGAGGCCGTCTACGGCGAACTCGTTCTTGAAGAGTTGACCGAAGAGCAGGCCGCCGCCATGACCGCCGCCGCCCGCCGCCGCCTCGCCCGCGAGCAGGCCCGGCTGGCCGAGGCCGCTAAACTCGTCAGCGCCGGCGTGGCGCCCCGCTCCTCGCTGCTGCCCTACGAAGACAGCATCGACCGCGCCCGGCGGACCCTCTCCTCGGCCGAAGAGCGCGCCCGGACCGTCAATGAGCTCATCGCCCGGATCCACGTCGAACAGGCCGCCGAAGGCGAGACCGAAGCCGGCCCCCTCCAAGGACCGCTGCAAGGGCCCATGCCCGTGGTCACCCGCTTTGCCGGCGGCATGAAGTTCACCTTCGCCAGCGACTTCAAGAAAATCCTCCTCGCCTACGAAAAACAGTTCGACCGCAAGCTCCCGGTCAGCGCCAAGGGCCAGACCGCTCTCCACCGCACCCTGGGCTTCGACCATCGCGACCGCGTCGATATCGCCCTCAACCCCGACGACCCCGAAGGCCGCTGGCTCACCGCCTATCTCGAAAAAGCCATGATCCCCTTCTTCGCCTTCCGCTCCTCCATTCGCGGCCAGGCCACCGCGCCCCACATTCACATCGGCCCCCCCAGCCTCCGCCTCCCCAGCTTCGACTAGCATGAAAAACCCCCAGACCTCGGTCCTCATTCCAGAAGCTCGGATTCAAGCGCGCATCCGTGAACTCGGCGCTGCCATCACCAAAGACTACCCTGAAGGCGAGCTCATCCTCCTCGGCATTCTCAAAGGTTCGTTCCTGTTCATCGCCGATCTCGTCCGCGCCATCGACCGCCCCTGCAAGATCGATTTCATGGGCATGGCCAGCTACGGCAGTGGCACGGTCTCCTCGGGCGAGGTGGCCATCACCCGGAAACTCAGCATGAACATCGCCGGGGCTCACGTGCTGATCGTCGAAGACATCGTCGACACCGGCCGCACCCTCAACGCCCTCATCCACCTGCTCGAACAGGAAAAGCCGCAATCAGTGCAGATTGCGGCTCTTCTCGATAAAGAGGAACGGCGGGAGTTCGCGGTACCGGTCGCCTACCGGGGCTTCCCGATTCCCGATGAGTTTGTGGTAGGTTATGGCCTCGACTTTGACGAAAACTATCGAGGCCTGAAGGATATCTGCATCCTGCGCGAAGGCGCTTAAGCCTTCGGCTTCGGCGGCGGCAGCTCGCGCGCCTCACAAACGCTCGAAAAACCGCCCTTGGCGTGCGCCCCGTCGCAAAACGGCTTGTTCTCGCTCAAGCCGCAGCGGCACAGGCCAATCGCCGTGCGTCCGCCGAGCCCGAACTCATTTCCCGCTGCGTCGACGATCGTGATATCGCCTTCGATCCGAATCGGACCATTGTTGAAGATTGTGACTTTGGTTGCCATGCGTTGCTTACAATGATGCCATGGGTCGTTGCGTCGTTGCGTTCCTGTTGGCCTCCCTCGGCGTGGCGCAACCGCTCGCGCCCGAAACTGTTCTTCTCGGCCGCACCCGCTACCACATGGTGGAGACGCTCCGGCGCATCCCCAACTACACGTGCCTGGAAACCATCGAACGCTCCGTCCGCGCGCCCAAGTCGCGCCGGGCGACGCTCGTCGATGCGCTTCGCCTTGAAGTCGCCGTCGTCGACGGCAAGGAGCTCTTCTCCTGGCCCGGCGAACGGCAGTTCAAAGAGCGTGACCTGCGCGAGTTGGCCCCCGGTGGCGCCATCGGCAACGGTAACTTCGCGCTCCACGCCAAATCGGTCTTCGGCGGCAACGCCGTCCGCTTCACCTATCAGGGCCGCGAGCAGCGTGAGGGCAGGCAAGTAGCCCGCTTCACCTACGATGTCCCGCTCCAGTTTAGCGGCTACCAGATTCGCGTCGGCGAGGCCTCGGCCGTGGTGCCTTACCACGGCCAGGTGATCGTCGACGCCGACTCGCTCGACCTGATCGACCTCGAAGTCATCGCCGACAATCTGCCGCCCGAGTTGAAACTCCAGAGGGCCAGCGATTTCATGCACTACCGCCGCCAGCCCATCGGCGAGGCCGCCTACCTGCTGCCCGTCTCCTCGGAGATGTCCATGGTGGGCCTCGATGGCGCCGAGAGCCGCAACAAAGTCACCTTCTCCGCCTGCCGCCAGTACTCGGGCGAATCCGTCGTCCGCTTCGATGACCCCGAGCCCACTGCCGAAGCTCCCGCCCCCGCCCCCGCCGCGCCCCGCGTGGCCACCGAACTCCCCGGCGACCTCCTCATCGAAACCGCGCTCGACGACGGCGTCGCTATCGACCAAGTCGTCACTGGCGACCCCCTCTCCCTCACCGTCCGCCGCGATGCCCGCCATCGTAAAGCCACCCTCGTGCCCAAGGGCGCCCGCATCCGCGCCCGCGTCGCCGCCATCGACCGCCGCGCCTTCCGCGGCTACACCGCCGGCATCGGCATTCAAATCGTCGAAATCGAACACGAAGGCCAGATCGTCCCGCTGCGGGCCGAAATCGTCGAAGGAGGCTCGGTCTCCCTCCGGACCAGCTTCTACGCCCTGCTGCCGGCCGCGCCCGGCCGCCCGTCCACCGTCTACGTCAAAAGCACCCCACCCCGCCTGCTCAAAGGACTCGTGCTGCAACTCCGGGTGATACCCTGAGATTGGATACGCTCGTGATTCAATTTCAACTTGAGACTGACAAAGCCCTGTTTGAAGCCGCCATGAAGTTTGGCCAGCAACAGGTCCGGAAGCTGATCGAAAAATCGCCCGGCTTCTGCCCCATGTACACCCGGAACGGGACATGGAAGCACGAAGGCGCCACCTGGACCCACTGGTGCGACGGCTTTCTGCCCGGCATGATGTGGGTCTTCCGCCGCTATGAGGCCGACCGGAAGGGCCCGGATGCCGACTTCTGGAAACAGAACGCCATCCGCTACTCCCGGCCCCTCGAGGCCCGCAAGACCGACCGCGAGGTCCACGACCTCGGCTTTCTCTTTCTGTCCACCTACTACCGTTGGTTCCAGGTCGACCGGGACCCGGAGCAGGAAGCCGTGCTCATCGAAGCCGGCAAAACGCTGGCCCTGCGCTTTCAGGACAAGGGCCAGTACCTGCGCTCCTTCGTGAGCGAAGATTCGCTGTTCATCGACATCATGATGAACGTCGGCATTATCTTCTACGCCGCCCGCGCCACCGGCGATAAGCACCTGCGCGAGGTCGCCCTCCGCCACGCCCTCACCACGCGCCGCGTCCTCGTCCGTGGCGACGGCTCCACCGCCCACGAAGGACTGTTCGACACCGAGAGCGGCGAGTTCCTCCGCCAGGCTACCCACCAGGGCCACCGGGCCGATTCCTGCTGGTCCCGCGGCCTCGCCTGGGCCCTCTATGGCTTCGGCACCTGCTACGAGTACAGCCGCGATCCGCATTTCCTCGAAACCGCCGAAAGCTGCGCCGACTACTACATAACCCACTCGCCCGCCGACGGCATCGCCCCCTGGGACTTCAACGCCCCGGCCGAAAGCCGCAAGCAGTTCGATACCTCCGCCGCTGCCATCGCCGCCTCCGGCCTGCTTCGCCTCTCCCGCCTGCTGCAGGATCCCGTCAAGGGCCACTTCTACTGGAACACCGGCCTGCGCATTCTACGCACCCTGTCGGACAAGCACCTGGCCAACAAAGACAAGGGCTGGGAGGGCGTCCTCAAAGGCGGCGTCTATCACATCCACAAAGGCCTCGGCGTGAACGAGAGCGTCATCTGGGGCGACCACTTCTTCATCGAAGGCCTCGAACACGCTCTCCGCCACCTGTAAGCTCAGTTGCCGGCCGGCGCCTTGCTGCTCAGCTTCGTGCCGATGATCTCGCCGCTCACCACCATCTCCACCCGCCGGTTCTTCTGCCGGTTGGCCGGATTGGTGTTGGGCACGGCGGGCATCGTCTTGCCAAAGCCCATCGCCGTAATCATGTCGCCGTTCAAGCCCTGCTCCACCAGATAGCCCCGCACCGCATCGGCCCTCTGCTCGGACAGCTTTTGGTTAAACTCCTCGCTGCCGATATCGTCGGTGTGTCCCTCTACTTCGAGCTTCAAGCCGGGGTGCGCCAGCACAATGCCCGAAATCTTGGCCAGCTTCTCCCGCGTCGGCGGCCGCAGGGTGAACTTGCCGAAATCGAATAACACATCCGACAGGTTCACAATTAAGCCCCGCGCCGAATCGCGCGTTTCGAGAATCAGATTGAACTGATCGAGCAGTTGCTGCCGCAGGGCGCCTTTCTCCTCTTCGGCGCGCAGCCGTCCCTTTTCGGCCTCGGCCGTCGCGGCCTTGGCGCGTTCCAGGTCCGCCAGCGCCGCCTGCTGCTGCGCCAGCGCGGCTTGCCGCGCGGCTTCGGCCTCCGCCCGTGCTTTCTCGGCGGCCGCGCGGGCCGCCTCGGCCTCCGCTTTCAGCTTCCGGGCCTCGGCGGTGGCGGCTTCCGCCTCCGCCCGGGCCTTTTCGGCCGCCTGCCGGTCCAAGTCCGCCTGCTTGCGCCGTTCGGCTTCGAGCCGCGCATTCTCTGCCTCGAGCCGGGCTCGTTCACTCGCCACTCGCGCCCGTTCGGACTCCGCGGCGGCCTCGGCCTGCGCCTTGGCCTCCCGTTCGGCGGCGGCCGCCCGTTCGTTCATCAGCGCCTCCTCCTCGCGCCGCTTGATGGTGATCACGCGGGAGTCCTCGGCCGTCTGCACCGCCTCGCGGGAGATCATCGCCACAGGCTTCATCCCGGCCTTCCGCGTCAGATAGCCCTCGGCCTGCGCCAGCAGGTCGGTCGCTTTCTTAAACGTATCGCTCGAGTACTTCGCCGCCCCCACCGCGCGGGCAATCTGCACCGCCTGCCGCGCTTCGTACAACTCAAGCGGCACCTTCGGATCCACCACCATCTTCTGCCGAATCATGTTTTCGTAGTTGCCGCGCTGCAGCAGCTCAAACTTGGCGTCGATCAGGTCGACCTTACCCACCGTGTCCGGCCGGATGACGTTCTCGAGCACCACCACATCGCTCGGCTGCGTCACCGAAAAATAGGGCTCGGCCGTCACAATCAACCCGAACGCCTGGTGCTCGCTCGTCACGTTCAACTTACTGCGCGTGCCGTTCAGCAGCACCTCGCCCAGGTTCGTTGCCCGGCCCTCGGGTGTAATCGCCCACAGCACATAAGTCAGGTACTCCGGACCAAACTTCGTCGCCGGCGCCAGATTGGCGAACTCCACCTCAATCTCGATGTAACCCTGCTTCGATTCCACCTTCGCCTGACCCTTCGCCTCGGGCAACACCGCTGTCCCCGCGAAGTCAATCTTAGTCGCCCCGCTGCGGTGCCGGTAGTTCACCGCCTTCGCCGTCTTGGCCACCACGTTGACCTTGAAGGTGGTTAACGGCACATCCGGATCCGGAACCTGCGCCGCCAGCAACCCGGCCACAACCATACCAAACCAGACTCTCCGCATCACACTCTCCTCACTGATTCGATTCGCGAAAACCCGCGATCGTTTCCATCATCGCGCCAGATCCCATCCGACCGCCGCCGGCCCCCGGTACACCCGCGGCTCTACCCCGCACGCCAACCGGTAGCGCGCCCGGATCTGCTCCTCCACCCCCTGCGCCCGCGCCGCGTCCGTTACCACCACCACGCACCCGCTCCCGGCCCGCCAAGCCTCGTGCACCCCGGCCGTCCCGCGCACCATCTCCGCAAACCCCTCCACCGTCTCGCCCTCCATCACCACCACCGCCCCCTCCCCCGGCCACTCCCCCACAAAACCGCCCCGCACCGTCGCCAACGGGTCCAACTCCGCCCACGGCTGACCCGCAAACCGGCTCCCCGCCCGCCGGCATACCCGGACCAACTCGGCCTCCTCCACCGCCCGGCCATCCAGCAGCGCCCACGCCACCGCCACCGTCAGCGCCACCCCCGCCCCCAACCCCGCTCCCACCGGCACCCCGGAATGCACCCGCAGATTCGCCGGCTCCACCCCGTACCCGGCCCGGAACAGCTCCTTGGCCGCGCCCACCACTAGATCGCTCCAATCCCCCATCGGCTGCACCACCGGCAGCGCCGACACCGGCCACCGCCGCTCCTCGCCCTGGTTCTCGGAAATCACCCGTAACTCCCCGCCCGCATTCCGGCTGCGCGTCACATAGCAATCCGCGTCCACCGCCGCCACCGCCGCCCCTCCCCGCAGCACCACCCGCCCCGGCGCCCGGTATACCGCCACTTCCTCACTGCTGCCGCCCCACTTCCGGCGGTGCGCGTCCCGCAAACTCTCCATCGTGAACACCAAATCCGTTATCCCCTCAACCCTCTAGCATCGCGCGAAACCCCACTCTCCCGCCCGTCACCCCACTCGGGAAACGATCCGCGTACAATAACTGAGGTCATTTGCATGTGGCAACAGAACTATATCCCGCTCGGCGATAGCCTCGCCGCCTCCGCGCTCGTCGCGGGCCTCCCCATCTTCACGCTCCTCCTCATGCTCGGTGTGCTACGCAAACCAGCCTGGATGGCCGGCTTAACCGGCCTCGTCACGGCCATGGCCGTCGCGCTGTTCGTCTACGGTATGCCCGCCTCGGCCGTCATCGGCGCGGTCACCTACGGCGCCGCCTTCGGCCTGCTGCCCATCGGCTGGATCGTCTTCTCGGCCATCCTCCTCTATCGCATCACGCTTGAAACCGGTAACTTTGAAGTCGTCAAGGATTCGGTCGGCAACCTCACCCCCGACCGCCGCCTGCAAGCTCTCTTAATCGCCTTCGCCTTCGGAGCCTTCATCGAAGGCGCGGCCGGCTTCGGCAGCCCCGTCGCCGTCGCCGCCGCCATGCTCACCGGCCTCGGCTTCTCGCCCTTCTACGCCGCCGGCATCTGCCTGCTGGCCAACACCGCCCCGGTCGCCTTCGGCTCCATCGGCATCCCGGTCACCACCCTCGCCCTCACCACCGGCCTCCCCGTCGGCGCCCTAAGCGCCCAGGTTGGCCGCCTCTGTGCCCCGCTCTCCTTCTTCGTCCCCTCGTATCTCATTCTCGTCATGGGCGGCTGGCGCGGCCTCCGCGGCGTGCTCCCGGCCGCCCTCCTGTGCGGCGGCGCCTTCGCCGGCCTGCAGTTCCTGGTCTCGAACTACCTCGGCGCCGAACTGGTCGATATCGCCAGTTCCCTCGCCGCCATCGGCTCCCTCGTCGTCCTCTTCAAGGTCTGGAAGCCATCCGACACCTTCCAACTCGACGGCGAAGTCGCCGCCGCCCCCGAAAAAAAACACCACACCGGTAAGCAACTCTTCCGCGCCTGGCTCCCCTATCTGCTGCTGATCGTCTTCGTCCTCATCTGGGGCGAAAAAGACATCAAAGCCTACCTGAACTCCTTCACCATCAACATTCCCTGGCCAGGCCTCCACAATCTCGTCGAGCGAGTCGCCCCCACCGTGCCCAAGCCCGCCCCCTACGCCGCCGTCTACGCCTTCAGCTGGCTCTCCGCCTCCGGCACCGCCTGCCTGTTCGCCGCCCTCGTCGCCTCGCTCTGTCTTGGCGTCACCCCCAAACAGTTCGGCGGCATGCTGGTCACCACGACGCGCCAACTGGCGCTCTCCCTGCTTACCATCGCCAGCGTCCTCGGCCTCGCCTTCCTCATGAACTACTCCGGCGCCACCGCCACCCTCGGCCTCGCCTTCGCCTCCACCGGCCCCACCTTCCCCTTCTTCAGCGCCATGCTCGGATGGCTAGGCGTCTTCCTCACCGGCTCCGACACCTCCGCCAACGCCCTGTTCGGCAACCTCCAGGTCGTCACCGCCAACAGCCTCGGCCTCGACCCCGTCCTCATGGCCTCGTCCAACTCAAGCGGCGGCGTCATGGGCAAAATGATCAGCCTCCAAAGCATCGCCGTAGCCGCCGCCGCCACCGGCATGAAAGCCGCCGACGAAGCCAGGCTCTTCCGCTTCACCCTCCGTCACAGCGTCTTTCTGGCTACCCTCATCGGCTTGCTGACCGTCTTCTACGCTTACGCCAACTGACCGGATGCCAATAGTTCGTGGGGGGCCAGCAGACCCCCCAGGAACTCCAGGCCCGTGTAATATCTCCCCTTCCGGTCCTCCTGGAAGCGGACGATCGCCTTGCCCACCAGTTGCAAATCCCGCTCCGTCAACTGGACCGTCGCTCCCTTCTGCAATCGCTCCCGCAAGAGGATCCCCATCCCCCGCCGTCCCAGGTTCTGAATCTCCCCCTGCGCGGAAGCATTGCGGCCCGCCGAATCAATCCATCGCAACCGAATGGAGCGGTTGACGGCACTGCGGTCTGTTAAACGTTTTTCCGAAGGCATAATTATTCCGATTCCCGTCTCCAGTGTCTCAGCCAAATTGGTAGCAAACCATGGATCGAAAGGGGGGTACTCTCGCTATCTCCGTCATGGTTACATGTTTCACCTTGTAAATGTTCCTAGACCCCTTACCCTAGCGGGAGTTTACTGCGAACCGCTGTCGTGCGATTGGCGGTGACCGGGTAAGCGCTGGAAGCGCAAGGGGATACCATGTTCTCGCGCCGCTTTTATTCGTATTACCCTGTTTCGGTGTGACTCTGCTGACCACCGTCGGCCTATCCCATTGATTATCATTCCCGATCGATCCATAATAGTATTACCCTGTATGGCCTCCCTCATCGCCAAGAAGAAAGCCAATACCCTCTACTACTACGTCGTCGAAAGCGCCCGCGTCGAAGGCAAACCCCGCATCGTCCACCAAACCTACCTCGGCACCGCCGAACGCGTCGCCGCCCTCATCAAACACTCGACCGCTCCCGTCCCCCTCTCCGCCACCGCCATCGCCTTCGGACTCCCCGGCGCCCTCTGGCTCGCCGCCGAACGCTCTGGAGCCTTCGCCGCCCTCACCTCCCTCTGGCCCACACCCCGCTCCGGGCCCTCCACCGCCCACTATCTCCTCCTCGCCGCCATCCATCGCATCTGCGAGCCTGGCCCGAAAACCGAAGTCTCCGACTGGTATCGCCACAGCATCCTCCATTCCCTGTGGGGATTCCCGCCCGAGCGCTTCACTTCCCAGGCCTTCTGGGATTGTTTCGATCAAATCGAATCCGCCGCCCCGGGCGCCGCCGATCAACTTCAGCAAGCCCAAACGCGCCTGCTGGGCGCCTGGAAAGACAAGCACCTCATCAGCCGCCGCTTGCTCGCCTACGACACCACTAACTTCCACACCTACATCGCCAGCACCAACCAACGCAGTCAACTGGCCCAACGCGGCAACAACAAACAAGGCCGGCACAACCTCCGCCAAGTCGGCCTCAGTTACGTCCTCGATGGCGAATCCGGCCTCAGCCTGTGTCATCACGTCTACCCGGGCAATCTTGCCGACGCCAATGAACTGCCCGCCGCGCTGGAGCGGATCGGCGCGATGCTCGACGAGCAAGCGATCGCGCGCGACTCGGTAACGTTGGTACTCGACAAAGGCTCGGCTGCCCTGGCCAACACGGTGGCGCTCGAGCAGGCAGGAGTCGGATGGATCTCGGCTCTGCCCTGGAATCAGGCGCCCCCGTCCTTGCGCGGACAGCCCTGCGAGAAGCTTGCGCCGTTGGGTGGCGCGCACCCTGGCCTACAGGCTACCGCCGCCAAGGAAGTCGTGCATGGCCGGGAGTATCTGTGTGTCGTTGTCTATTCGGCGGTCTTCGCCAGTGAGCAATTACACAGCATCACGGCGACGCTTACCAAGGTGATGCAATCCATCCGGCGGTTGGCTAGTGAGATTGCCAAGCCCGAATCCCGGTTCACCGAGGAGGGCATTCAACGCCGGCTGCGCCGTTGGATGGCAACCCCCTATCTATCGGAGATTCTCACTTGCGAACTCAAAGCGAACGGCAAATCCTGGGACCTGCGGATGGCGTTCGACCATGCGGCGCTTCCTCGTCTGCTCGAACATCGCCTGGGCCGGACCACGCTACTGACGAATCGCCTGGACTGGACGGCGGAGCAAGTTGTCGATGGGTACTTGGGCCAGCAACGAATCGAACGGGTGTTCCGTGGTTTGAAAGAGGGCGACTGGCTGCGATGGGGGCCGATGTATCACTGGACCGACAGCAAGATTCGTGTGCATGCCTTCTCCTGTTTGCTGGGGATTTCGTTGCTGCAATCGATTCACAGGCAGGCACAGATGGCATGGCCGGGGATCAGCATGGAGAAGCTGATTGATGAGCTGGGCCAGATCCAGCAGTACCAGTTGCTGTATCCGGCCCAGGGGTCCAAGGGGCCGGGGCGGGTGGCGACGGTTCTTTCTAAACAGTCCATTCCGCAGCACTTGCTTGCTGATTCGCTGGGACTCGATCAACTCGCATCCGGCACTCGTGGGTAATACAAAGCAAAAACGATAAGCCTCTTTCCGTCTATCGGTTAGAGGCCCGCTCGCTTTGCTGGCAGTAAACTCCCGCTAG
>JAPKZB010000089.1 GCA_026393985.1 Acidobacteriota bacterium | reverse complement strand
GCCTCGAGCCCCCGCCCACCGCCAGCTAACCACCCCTCACCGCATCCCCCCAACCCCAAAACGCCCACGCGAGCCTCCCAATCTCCCGGAGCATACCGCCGCCCCCCGTCCGCCATCCACCCCGCCAGCCAACCAACCCCGTGCCCCCGGCGAACACCCCGGCCACCGCGCCCCCCGCCCCAGCCCCATCCGCGCCGCGGCCCCCAAACATCTCCCCCAACCCGCCGGGCCCCAATTCCCCCCTTTCCCAAGCCTTCCCCAAAAACATCTCTCGCCATTGCAACAGGATGCCGCCGCCCGCCCCCCCGCCCGCCCCGCTCCGCCGCCATAATGGTTCTGTCCGGAACCCACCGCCAAACCGGCGAAAGGCGCCGCCGCCGTCCCGTTCGGACCAAAATCAACGAACGAAGCCAATTTTTTACCCTTCGGATCGAAACCGGCTATTTAAAATCAATCACTTACGATTTTCCCGGCCGCCGTCGAATAAATAATTGACGAACGAAGCCATTTTTTGGCCCCAAAAGCAACAGAAGTCCTTTATTATCTAAAAGATACAGCAAGCGAAAAACAGAGCAAACGAAGCCACTCTCTCGCTCCAGAATTAACCGATGTTGCTTTTTATCAATAAGATACAACGATCACAAACGAAGCCAGGCATCGGCCCTGCCCGCCGCCCGGTCCGTGGCCGCGCCTAGGCCAGCACCTCCCGGATCACCCGCCCCCCAATATCCGTCAGCTTCTTGTACCGCCCCGCGTGCAGGTACGTCAGCCGGTCCTGCTCCAATCCCATCAGATGCAGCAGCGTCGCATGCACGTCCCGCACCGGAATCGGGCTCCCCGCCGCCCGCACCGAAAAGTCGTCCGTCGCCCCAAACGTCGCGCCCTTCTTCACGTTCCCGCCCGCCATCCAGACCGCCAGCCCATACTGATTGTGGTCCCGCCCCGGCTTGTCCGTCACCAGGTTGTTGTCAAACGGCGTCCGCCCCATCTCGCTCGCCCACACCACCAGCGTCTCATCCAGCAGCCCCCGCGCCTTCAAATCCTGAATCAGCCCGCCCACCGGCTGGTCCACCTCCTTGCAGTGCTTCGGAATCCGCCCCTTCACGTCCCCGTGGTCGTCCCAGCGGTCGCCTCCGGCCCCGTGCAGCGTCATCACGAACCGTACGCCCCGCTCCACCATCCGTCGTGCCAGCAGACACTGCCGCCCGAACGGCTCCGAAATCGGGTCGTCCATCCCGTACAGCTTCTTCGTCGCCGCCGTCTCCCCGCTCAAATCCACCAGCTCCGGGGCCTTGGCCTGCATCCGGAATGCCAGCTCATAGGCCGCAATCCGCGCCTCCAAATCGCCCGTATTCGACCGTCCCGCCCGGTGCTGCTCGTTCTGCCACTGCAGCAGGTCCAGTTCGGCCCTCTGCTGCCCCTCGCTCATCCCCGCCGGCCGCTTCAGGTCCACAATCGGCGTGTCCCCGTTCCGGAACAGCGTCCCCTGGTAGGCCGCCGGCAGGAAGCCGTTGCCCCAAACGCCCGCCCCGCCAATCGTCGCGCCCCGCCGGTCGCCCAGCACCACAAACCCCGGCAGGTCCCGGTTCTCCGATCCCAGCCCGTACGTCATCCACGCCCCCACGCTCGCCGAACCCGGAAACTGGTTCCCCGTCAGCGTATGGTACACCGCCGGCCCGTGGTTGTTGTTGTCCACCTTCACCCCGTGGATAAACGCCAACTCATCGGCCACCCCCCCCAGCGCCGGCATCAACTCCGTAATCCAGCGCCCGCTCTGCCCCCACTGCCGCAGCGGCGCCACCGGCGGAATAATGCGGTTCGGCGCTGCCGAAAACGTCGCAATCTCCCCGTCCGTGTTCCCCGCCTGCGGCATCCGCTGCCCGGCCCGCTTCACCAGCTCCGGCTTGTTCTCAAACAGGTCCATCTGGCTCACGCCGCCCTCGAGAAACAGAAAGATGCAGCTCTTGGCCCGCGCCGGCCAGTGCGCCACCTTCGGCGCCAACGGATTCTCCTGGCCCGCCAGCGCAATCCCGCCCAGGCCCAGATACGACTGCAACAACCAATCCCGTCTCGTCATAAGCTACTCCACGTACAGAAACTCGTTCGCATTCAACAACACCCGGCAAATCGCCGCCAAATCACCGCTAAACTTCGTGTACCGCGCAAGCTCGGCCGCCGACGGCGCCCGCCCCAGCACAATCCCAAACGCCCGCTTCACCTGCACCGCCCGGTCGCCGCTCTCGGCCGCCACACGCTTGGCCAGATGCGCCGCCTCGTCGTGCAGCAGGTTCCCGTTCATCATCGCCAGCGCCTGCAGCGGCGTCGTCGTCGCGCTCCGCCGGTCGCAGCTCTCGCTGAACACCGGCGCGTCAAACGCCGCCATCATCGGCAGCGGCATGCTCCGCCGCTGGAAGGTATAAATGCTCCGCCGCCGCCCGTCCTCGTCCCGTTCGTTCGGCTCCCACATCGCCGCCCCGCCGCGACCGTAGCGCGCAAAGTCCGCCAGGTCCGCCGGCAGCGGCGGAAACACGCTCGGCCCGCCCCGCTCCCCGTTCAGCCGCCCGCTCAGGTACAGCACCGAATCCCGCAGCTCCTCCCCTTCCAGGCGCCGCCGCGGAAACCGCGAAAGCAGCTTGTTCTCCGGGTCCTTCTCCCACGCCGCGTTCTCCCCGCCCTGCCGGTAGGTCGCCGAAAGCATGATCTTCCGGTGCATCGCCTTGATGCTCCAGCCACTGTCCATAAACTCGTGCGCCAGCCAATCCACCAGCTCCGGATGCGTCGGCCGCTCGCCGTTCACCCCGAAGTCGCTCGGCGTCGCCACAATCCCTGTCCCGAAGTGGTACTGCCAGATCCGGTTCACCATCACCCGCGCCGTCAGCGGATTCTCTTTGCTCGCAATCCACTTGGCCAGCGTCAGCCGGTGCCCCCGCGTCGGAAACTGCCGGTAGCGGTCCGTCTCCAGCGTCGCCGCCTCCGCCTTGCCCGTAAACGCCGTCGGGAAGCCCGCCTCCACCGCCTCGCCCGGCAGCCGGTAGTCGCCCCGCAGCAGCACCCGCACCGGCGCAATCGCCGGCCCGTTCGGCGGCCCCGGCACGTTCTTCACCGTCAGCGCCACCGGCTGCCACCGCCCCAGCCGCCGCTGCCAAACCTGCAGGCTCTCGGTCAGCTCCGCGTGCCGCTCGCGCTCCGCCTCGCTGAACACCTTCGATTGCCGGCTCGCCATCTCCGTCCGCAAATCCGCCACCTCGAGCACCTCGAAGCGCGCCGGGTCCAGCTTCAGCCGCGCCATCAGCTTCTGCTCGAGCGCGTCGAGCGCGGCCTTCTCCTCGGGGTCGCCCGTCCGGTCCGCGTCTTCCTTCACGATCGCGTACTCCCGCTGCTCGGCGCGCGAGAACTGGCTCTTCTCCTTCCGCCGCAGCTCGAGCCGCAGATCCACCAGCGTCGCCGGTTTACCCGCCGCTAGCTCCCGCCGCCGCGCGACCAACTTCGGCAAAAACTCCTTCTCATAAGCGTCCAGCGCCGCCTTCTCCGAACCGTCTTTCAACCGCGCCTCAATCTCTTTGATCTTCGCCTTGGCCTTCTCCGCGAAATCCTCATCGGCGTACGGCACCGTCACATTCTCCACCTGCACCGTGTTGAAAAACGCCTGCAGCCGGTAGTAATCCTTCTGCGGAATCGGGTCGTATTTGTGGTCGTGGCACCGCGCGCAGCCCACCGTCAAACCCAAAAACACGGAACTTGTCGCCGCCGTCACCTCCGCCAGATAGTTCGCCCGCACCTCGTCGGCCACTAGGTTCGAACGGTCCCACGGCGCCAGCCGCAGGAACCCCAGCGGCACGTGCCCCTGAATGTTCGGCGCGTAGTTGTTGCGGGACTTCGAATGCTCGTCCCCGCCCCCCAACTGCTCCAGGATGAACTTGTCGTAGGGCAAATCCCGGTTAAACGCCTCAATCACCCAATCCCGGTACCGCCACGCGTTGCCAATCGCCCCGTCCCCTTCGAGGCCGCTCGTCTCCCCGTACCGCGCCAGGTCGAGCCAGTGCCGTCCCCAACGTTCCCCGTAGCGCGGGTCGGCCAGCAGCTTTTCCACCAGCTTCGGAAAATCGCCGTCCCGCACAAACTCGGCCATCTCCTCCGCCGTCGGCGGCAAACCAATCAAATCAAAAAAACCTCGCCGCGCCAGCGTCCGCCGGTCCGCCTCCGGTGCCAAGCCCAATCCCTTCGCTTGCAATTTCGCGACGATAAATTCATCCACCGAACGGCCCGCCGGCCTCACCGGCTTCTCATACGGCCAGCGCCACTCCTGCTTCGCCGCCGATCTCTCCGCCGGAAGACTTTTCACCCACGCCTCCAGCCGCGCCACATCCTCCGCTGCCAGCACCTTCCCCATCGGCATCTGCGGACTCAGGCCGCCCTTCACCATTTGAATCAGCGGACTTGCCTCGGGATGGCCCCCAATCACCGCCTTCCCATGCTTCTTCCCGCCCAGCACCACCGCATCGCGGCTCTCCACCGAAAAACCGCTCGCCAGCGACTTGCCGCTATGACACTGCGCGCAGTTTGCCGCCAAAATGGGCGCAATGTCCCGGTCAAAATCCGGTACCGCCGCCGCAAACAAAAAAACCCAAGGCCACATGGTGACATTGAGTCTATCGAAAACAAAATATTTTGGCGACCCCAGAGGGATTCGAACCCTCGTTGACGCCGTGAAAGGGCGGTGTCCTAGGCCGGGCTAGACGATGGGGTCGCGAACAACGAACAAACACTAGAATACCGGGCGAGCCGACCCAACGTCAACTCGCCCAGCCATTTACGGCCGCTAGAGCGTCTTCAAATACGCCAGCAGATTATCAAAATCCGCCTTTTCCAGCTGCTCTTCGTACGGGGGCATGCCGTTTCCGCCTTTCTTGATCTTGTCGATCACCTTCGCCTCCGTCATGCCCTCTTTCTTGTACAAACCCTTCAGCGCCGGAGCATTGCCGCGCTTCTCGTCCGTGTCGGTGTTGTGGCAACCCATACAGGCCGAGTTCTCGAATACTTCCTGGCCCTTCTTGGCATCAAACGCCATCGCCGATCCGGCCAAAAGCACCGCCGGAGCGGTCAGGGCAAAAAAACGCTTCAGTGAATTCATGGATTCCCAAACTCCTTAAAGTATCTAAACCGATATTCTACAATCTGCTCATGCGTCCCGTCATCCTGCTCTTCGCCAAAGCGCCAGAACCGGGCCGCGTCAAAACCAGGCTCGCCGCCGCCATCGGACCCCGGGCAGCGGCCGAACTGCACAAACTCTTCGTTAATACGATGCTCGATCGGCTCCCCAGGTTTGGAGAAGTCGAACTGCATCTCGATACGCCCACAGACGATTTCTCCCGCGAAAACGTTTCCCCAGCCCTCCAATCCCCCGGCAACCTCGGCGACCGCATGCTCCACGCCCTCACCCAGCGCCTGCCAGCTCTGCTGCTCGGCTCGGACTCGCCCACCGTCCCTGACGCCCACCTCATCGCCATGCTCGAAACTACCGCCGACGTTACCCTCGCCCCAGCCGACGACGGCGGCTACTGGGCCATCGCCGCCCGGCGCACCCATCCCGATATGTTCGCCGGCGTCCGCTGGTCAACCGAACATACGCTCGCCGACACCGTCGTCGCCTGCCAGGCCGCCGGTCTTACGGTCGCCCTCGGGCCCGCCTGGTTCGACGTCGATGAGGCCCCGGACCTCGCCCGCATCGCCGAATTCCTGGCACAAAACGGCCGCACCGAACATCTCTCCCCGCATGGCACTTAAAGTTGGCAGCAAAGCACCCGATCTCAAACTCACCGACGAAGCGGGCAACCCCTTCAAGCTCTCCGCCCTCAAAGGCAAAACCATCGTCCTCTACTTCTACCCGAAAGCCGACACCCCCGGCTGCACAACCGAAAGCTGCGAGTTCCGTGATCACTCCGCCACCTTCGCCGGCAAGGACGCCGTGATCATCGGCATCTCACCCGACGCCGAAAAGGCGCAGTCCAAATTCAAAACCAAATTCGATCTGCCCTTCACGCTCCTCGCCGACTTCGAACACGCCGGCGCCGAAGCCTATGGCGTCTGGAAGGAAAAATCCATGTACGGCAAAACCTACATGGGCGTCGAGCGCACCACCTTCGCCATCGGGCCGGACGGCAAAATCAAGCAGATCTTTGAAAAGGTCAAGCCCGCCGGACACGCCGCCGAAGTCCTGGCCGCGATCTAATTCTTCAGCTCCGCAATGGTGGCGCCGGACCCGCCTTCGGCCGGCGTCGCCGGATAAAAGTTGTTCACGTGCGGACTCTTTTTGAGCAGATCCGCCACGGCACGCCTCAGGATCCCCATGCCGTGCCCGTGCACAATCCGCACCCGGTCGACGCTTGCCAGCGCCGCGCGGTCCAAAAACGTATCCACCTCGTCCATCGCCTCGTCAGCCCGTTTGCCGATCAGATTCAACTCCCGCGTCACGGTCTCGTAGGCAGGCCCCTGTTGAAACGTCACCCCGCTCGGCAGCTTCGGGTCAGCGCCTCCCGCCGGCAGCACCTCCAGCACATCGCCGGCGGGAATCCGCATCTTCATGAAGCCGATGACTACCTCGATCTCGCCCTGCGGCAGCACGCGTTTGACGCGCGCAATCTCCCGCACACCCTTCAGCTTCACGCGGCCGCCCTCCACAATCGGCGGCAGCGCCGCGGCGCCTCCGGCCGGGCCCCGCAGCGCCCCCACTTCATCTTTGAGATCGGCCCGCGTGCGAGCCACCTTGCGCAGTGCGTTTTCGGCGGCCTTCTTGCTCGCCAGGCCCGCCATGGCCCCCTCAATCGCTTCCCGCGCCTGCGCTTCAAACTGAGCAATGGCAGCCTCGCTGCGGCGCTCTACCTCCCGGAGCTTATGCTCATGGGCCTTGCGTGCCGCCTCCCGCTGCTGGCTCGTTTCGAGTTCGAACTGCGTCCGTTGCTGCTCCAGTTCGCCCTTGTCCCGGTTGACCTCTTCCAGGCGCCGGTGGAGCTCGGCGATGAAGGCGGCAATGTCCCGCTCGGTCGAGGTCATCGCCTGCCGCGCCCGGTCAATCAGCGCCGCCGGCATGCCGAGTTGCGAGGCGATAGCGAGGCCGGCGCTGCGGCCAGGCGCCCCGGTCTGCAGCAGGTAGGTCGGCTTCAGCGTCGCGTCGTCAAAGCCCATGGACGCCTGAACAACGCCTGGCGTATTGGCGCCCCAGATCTTCAGCGCCGTCAAGTGCGTCGAAGCCATCGTCAGCGCGCCATACTCGCGGAACTTTTCAAGAATCGCAATGCCCAAGGCGCCGCCCTCTTCGGGGTCGGTCGCGCGCCCCAGTTCGTCGAGCAGCACGAGCGAGTCCGGCGTCGCTTGTTCGAGCATCTCGGAAACGTGGCGGATGTGCGAGCTGAACGAGCTGAGCGATTCCGCAATGGACTGGTTGTCGCCAATGTCGGCGAGAATTTGTTGAAACACCGGAAACTCGGCCTCGCGCGCCGGTACCGGCATCGCGGACTGCGCCATCAGCGCGAGCAACCCGGCCGTCTTCATCGTCACCGTCTTGCCGCCCGTGTTCGGGCCGGTGATCAGCAGAGTGCGGTGGATCGGGTCCAGGCCAAACGAAACCGGCACCGGACGGCGCCGCTCGCGCCGCAACACATCCGCCAGAATCGGATGACGCGCCTCCACCAGACGCAAAGCCTCGCCGAACCGGGGAATGACCCCGCCCAACTGGGCCTTGGCGAAGGTGAGCTCGAGCTCGGCCATCGTGGCGATCGACTCCCGGATGGAGCCGGCGTGGGCGCGCAGCGCCGCGGTCAGTTCGCCGAGAATACGATGCACCTCGCGCATCTCCTCCTCGGTCATCCGGACCAGCTCGTTGTTGAGCTGAATCGTCTCCATCGGCTCGACGAACAGCGTCGCGCCAGTGCCGGAGGCGGCGTGGATCACCCCGTCCACCTTTTTGTGCTGCCCGGCCACCAGCGGCACCACAAACCGATCATTGCGGATGGTGACGTACTCATCCTGCAGCACCCCTTCGTCGCGATGGAGCCGCAGAAATTTTTCGAGCGAAGATTGAATCTGCTCCTTCTGCCGGCTCATCCCCCGCCGCAGCCGCTGTAGCGCCACGCTGGCATCGTCGGCCAGTGAGCCGTCTGGCAGTACCTTGCCCGAGATCTCGCGCAGCACGCTGCGAAAATCGCCAAGCTTCTGCGCACGCCGCGCCAGCCGCGGGTAGCGATCAACCACCAGAAAAATCGCGGCGCGCATATCGCCGCTGCGCTCCAGCCACTGCATCAAGTCGTAAAGTTCGCGACCATCCAGCCCGGCACCCTCAATACGGAGCCGCGCCGCCGCTTCCGCTACGTCCGGCAGGCCGGTAAAGCGCACAGCGGAGCCCTTGGCGGCGTTGCCCGGCGAGTTGGCCTCTTCAAGCCAACACATCGATTCGGCCACTTCGGCCAGCGCCTCTTCGAGTGCCCCGCGGTCGGTGGACGGAGCGAGGTCGTCCAGCAGCCGCCGGGCGGCGGCCGAGGAGATGTGACGACCAACAATCTCCTTGAGAGAAGCGTACTCTAACAGTTCGAGACTACCGGGACCCATGAAGCTCTTCAACTCCTTCTAGGGTACCGTCCGGGGCGCCCCGCGCGGGATTCGCTTTGCGCGGGGCCCCGATCTCAGCCTTCGATCTTAACCGCCAATTTTGGCTGCCGTCCTGGCGATCTGTTCCGCCCGGATCGCCAGGTTCTTGGCCGAAGCCCGCAGGGCATCGCGGTCCTTTGCCGTCGCGTTCTTCGCCAGGTTCAGCTTGGTCTCGGTCAGCACCTTCATAATGCGCGCCGCCTCTTCCACTTTGGCGACTTCCGCGCTCTTGTTATCCATCGACGACACCGTCTGATGAATCTCCACGGCATGATTGTGCAACAGGCTGGCCTTTTCGGCTACCTTCGCTGCATCGATGTTCTTGGTCTTCAGCATGGCCTCGATCTCCGTGGCATGCTGTTTGGCGGCCCGCGCCTTCTCGGCCACGGTGCTCATACTCGCCTGCGCGCCCACTGCCAGAGCGAGCGTCAGAGAGAGGGTCAGCAGTACTTGGTTCAACTTCATTACATATCTCCTTTGTGCTCTCGGCACACCCAGGACAGCAGCAAATGCCATGCCAAACCGATTGGCGGTCCAAGTGCAACTACCCGCACATGCGAACCCGCGAACTTTTTCTTCCTTGTCCGCTGCGTCAGGCCGTAAATACCATCCACGCCGCCCTGTCGGAGACCCGGCTGGAAATCGCGTCCGAATGGGATATCGCCTACGATGTGCGCTCCGCCGTGGGCGCCATTGTCCCGCCCAGTCGTGCCATCTTAGTCTTTGAGCCCGTGCAACTTACTAAACAAATCTTGCGCTCGCCCGGAGACGCTCTCCGCGCTTCGGTGCCGCTGGAGTTAACCGAAGTCAACGGCCAGACCCACCTCCGTCTGCATCGCCCCGGCCTCGCCTCCCGCCTCGTACGCGCCCTAAGGTCCAAGGGATGGCAGCTGCCCCAATTCCGCCGGTCTGCCCCAAAACAGTCAGTCATCGTCCCCTCCGTCCATGCCTCTTGAACGTAAAGCCCGGCGACTCCAAGCCATTGCCGTCAGCCTCGTCCTGGCCGCCATCGTCGTCGCCTTTAACCTCACGCCCGGCAGCCTCCCCTTTGTCGGGAAGATCCTGCGCTACCTCCTGTTCCTTCCCATCGTCATGGCCGCCCTTTGGTTCGGCTGGCGCGGTAGCTTGGCGACCGCCCTGGCGGCCACCGTCCTTTATCTCCCCGCCGACCATAGCGAAGACGCCATGGTCGAAGCCGTCGACCTCTTCCTGATCGGCTGCATCATGGGCATCCTCGCCAACCGCGAGCGCCGCAAACGCATCCTGCTCCAGCAGACTACCCGCGAACTGAGCCTCGCCTACCAGCAGCTCCAGGACAGCATGGAAAACCTCCGCCGCGCCGCGCGCCTGTCCGCCACCGGGCAGCTCGCCGCCAGCCTCGCCCACGAAATTCGCACCCCCCTCGCCTCCATCGAAGGCGCCGCGGAGATGCTCGATACCGATCTCGCCCCCGAACTCCGCTCGGAGATGACTGGTATCCTTCGCAAAGAGTCCCGCCGCCTCAGCCGCCTCCTCGCCGGCCTCCTCGACTACGCCAAGCCCCAGCCGCCCGAGTTCCGCCACTCCGATGTCCGCGAACTCCTCGGCAGCGTGATCGCCCTCGCCACCCCCAGCGCTCGGCAAAATCAAGTCGAGCTGCGCTTCGCCCCGCCCTCCTCGCCGGTCCCCCTATACTGCGATGGCGAACAGCTCACCCAGGTCTTCCTCAACCTCACCATGAATGCCATCCAGGCCATGCCCACCGGCGGCTCCGTCGATTTCTCCCTCGAAGCCACGCCCACCTTGGTCCGCATCCGCGTCGCCGATACCGGCCCCGGCATCCCCGCCGACAAACGCGACCGCATCTTCGATCCCTTCGTCACCAGCAAGCCCGACGGCACCGGCCTCGGCCTCGCCGTCACCGCCCAGATCGCCGCCGCCCACCAAGGCCGTATCACTGTCGAAAGCCGCGCCCCCCGCGGCAGCGAGTTCATCGTCGAACTCCCCGTCCGCCAGGAAAACAACTCATGATCCCCTCCATCCTCCTCGTCGAAGACGACGTCTCGCTCCGCCGCATCATGCAGCTTCGTCTCGAGGCCGGCCCCTACCGCGTTACCTGCGTCGCCAGTGCCGAAGAAGCCATCGCCGCCGTCGAACGCCAACCCTTCCACCTCATCGTCTCTGACCTCATGATGCCCGGCCTGTCCGGCCTCGATCTGCTCAAACGCATCAAAGCCGACGCCCCGAACACCCCTGTCATCCTCCTCACCGCCTACGGCTCGGTCGAGTCCGCCGTCGACGCCATGAAGTCCGGTGCCTTTGACTACCTCACCAAACCCGTCGAGTCTACCGACCTCCTCATGACCGTCGCCCGCGCTCTCGAAACCCAGCGCCTCCGCGAAGAGGTCCAAACCCTTCGCTCCTCCGTCTCGGCCAAGTACGGCTTTGAAAACATCATCGGCCGCTCCCCCAACCTTCTCTACGTGCTCGACGTCGCCGGTCGCGCCGCCCAAAGCGACTCCACCGTCCTCATCAACGGCGAAACCGGCACCGGTAAAGAACTCCTCGCCAAGGCCATCCATTTCAACTCCCCCCGCCGCGATCAGCCCTTCGTCGCCATCAACTGCGGCGCCATCCCCCGTGAACTCCTCGAAAGCGAACTGTTCGGCCACATCAAAGGCTCCTTCACCGGCGCCATCGCCCACAAAAAAGGCCGCATCGAAATGGCCCATGGCGGCACTCTCTTCCTCGACGAAATCGGCGAAATGCCGCCCGAACTTCAGGTCAAGCTTCTCCGCGTCATCCAGGAACGCGAGATCGAAAAGCTTGGCGCCACCGAACCCACGCGCGTCGATGTCCGCCTGGTCGCCGCCACCCATCGCAACCTCTCCGCCATGATCGAAGACGGCACCTTCCGCGAGGACCTCTACTATCGCCTCGCCGTCATCCCCCTCGAACTTCCGCCCCTCCGCGAACGGCCCGACGACATCCCCGACCTCGTCAACTTCTTCTTCGACCGCGCCAAACAGCGCGTCAACCGCCCCAACCTCACCTTCCCCCCCTCGCTCCTACCCTACTTCCAGGGCTACCGCTGGCCCGGCAACATCCGCGAACTCGAAAACATCCTCGAACGCATCGCCGTCCTCGCCCGTTCGAATGAGGTCACCTTCGCCGACCTCCCGCCCAAACTCGCCGCCGTCGGCGCCGCCCCCACCGCCCTCCAACTCGACCTCCCCACCACGGGTATCTCCCTCGAAAACGTCGAAAAAGAGCTCATCCTCAAGGCGCTCGAAAAGTGCGACTGGAACCAGACCCACGCCGCCAAGTATCTCGACATCAGCCGCAAAACCCTCATCTATCGCATGGAGAAGCACGGTCTGGCTCGTACAATAGAGTCGTGAGCAGTCCCGTAATCGTCATTGGCGCCGGCCTTGCCGGCTCAGAAGCCGCTTGGCAGGTCGCCGAAGCCGGCCGCGAGGTCGTGCTCTATGAAATGCGGCCCCACAAGTCCACCACGGCCCACCAGACCGACCAGCCCGCCGAGCTCGTCTGCTCCAACTCCCTCAAATCGGAAGCCGAAAACTCCGCCCCCCGCCAGCTCAAACAGGAACTCCGCCGTCTCGGCAGCATGCTCCTCGCCGCTGCCGATGCCGCCCGCGTCCCCGGCGGCCAGGCCCTCACCGTCGATCGCGAGGTCTTCTCGAAGTTCATTGTCGATCGCCTCACCATTCACCCGCGCATCACCATACGCCGCGAAGAGATCACCAGCGTCCCCGCCAACGGTACCGTCATCATCGCCTCCGGCCCTCTCACCTCGGACCCCCTCGCCCAGGACATCGCCCGCCTCACCGGCGCCGACCGCCTCTACTTCTACGACGCCATCTCCCCCATCGTCGACGCCGATTCCATCGACTACTCCATCGCCTTCCGCGCCTCCCGCTACGGAAAGTCCATGGACGACTCGGCCGACTACGTTAACTGCCCCTTGAACAAGGCCGAGTACGAAGCCTTCATTGCCGCGCTTCTCGAAGCCCAGAGCTACGAACCCCACATCCCCGAAGACAACACCCCCTACTTTGAAAGCTGCCTCCCCATCGACCAGATCGTCCGCCGCGGCCCCCACACCCTCCGCTTCGGCCCCATGAAACCCACCGGCCTCGACGACCCCCGCACCGGCCGCTGGCCCTACGCCGCCGTTCAACTCCGCCAGGAAAATCTCCGCGCCGACAGCTACAACCTCGTCGGCTTCCAAACCTCCCTCAAGTTTGGCGAACAGGCCCGTATCTTCCGCATGATCCCCGGCCTCCAGAACGCCGTCTTCCTTCGCTACGGCCAGATCCATCGCAATACCTACATCAACGCCCCCGCCCTGCTGAACCACTTCCTCCAGCTCCGCGCCGAACCCCGCATCTACTTCGCCGGCCAGATCTCCGGCGTCGAAGGCTACGTCGAATCCATCGCCACCGGCCTGCTCGCCGGGCAGTTCGCCGGCAACCCCGCCCCGCGCCACCTGCCGCGCGAAACCGCCCTCGGCTCTCTGCTCCACTACATCACCGGCGCCGATCCCCGTCACTATCAACCCGCCAACATCACCTTCGACCTGCTGCCCGCCCTCGACGAAGCCACCCGCAAAACCCTCCGCAAAGACAAAAAGGCCCGCCACGCCGAAGTCTGCCGCCGCGCCACGGCCGCCCTCGACGAATACCTCGCCCCGGTCCCCGCATGATCACCCTCGAACAGGCGGCCGCCGAGTACCTCGTCTCCCTCACCCGCGCCAACGCCTCGCCCAAAACCATCGAAACCTACCGCATCGCCCTCGCCGATCTCGCCGCCCACCTCGGCCCCGCCACGGACCTTGTCTCCATCGACCTGCCCCATCTCCGCGGCTGGCTCGCCGCCCTCTACGGCCGCCAACAGCACGCCGCCACCATGCGCAAGAAGATCGCGGCCGTCCGCAGTCTCCTCCAATACGCTCTCCAAATGCAGTGGCGCACCAACAACCCCGCCAAGCTCCTGTTCACCCCCAAGCTCCCCAAAACCATTCCCGCCGTCCCCACCGAAGAGCAAATGGTCGCCGTCATCGAACAGCAGCAGCCCGAACGCGACCACGCCATCCTCGAACTCCTCTACGGCTGCGGACTCCGCGTCAGCGAGTGCGTCGGCCTGAACCTCGAAGACCTCGACCGCACCGAACGCTGGCTCCGCGTCCGCGGCAAAGGCCGCAAGGAGCGCCAGGTGCCCTACGCCACCAAAGCCGCCGAAGCCCTCGAACGCTACCTCGCCGTCCGCCAGGCCAAAGACCACGCCCTGTTCGTCAGCCGCCGCGGCACCCGCCTCACTACCCGCAGCGTGCAACTGCTCGTCAAGAAATACGGCCTCCTCGCCCATGGCGACTCCAGCCTCCACCCCCACACCCTCCGCCACGCCTACGCCACCCACCTGCTCAGCGATGGCGCCGACCTCCGTTCCATCCAGGAACTCCTCGGCCACGCCCAACTCTCCACCACCCAACGCTACACCCAGGTCTCGCTCAAAGACCTGATGGCCGTCTACGACAAGGCCCATCCCAAGGCTAAATCACGGTAGCCCCGGCCCATCCGGCGCCACCCCGCCGCCCTGCCAGTTCGTCCCCGTCTCCGGGTCGGACGCCCGCGCCTCCGGCAGCTCTATCGCAATGTGATCGGTTACCTGCCGCCGCACCGCGTAATGCGCCGCCCCCGCCGTCCGCTCCCCCAACACCGCCGCCCGCCGCCGCGCCTGCAGATGGTAGGCAAATCCCTCGCAAGCCGCCATCGTACGCGACCCCACCAGCACCGTCACCGGGCCGTCAAACCGCGGACCCGCCACCCGCGGCAGCGTCCAATACTCCTCCGTGAATCCCCGGTACTGCAATGTGGCCCAATGCACCTGCCGTCCAAACAGATAACTCGCCCACAACAGCGCCGTCCCCGCCACCCCGCCCTGGCACTCCCGCAAATCCAGCACCAGCGCCCGCGCCCCCGCTACCTGCCGGAACACTCCCTCCACCGCCCCCGCCGCCGGTTCCTCCCAGCCAAACCGCCGGATCGCCACCGTCGCCGTGCCGTCCGCCACCGTCACCGGCCCCATCCCCCAACCGTCCGCCGCGTCTTCGGCCAACTCCTTGGCACTCGGCGGCGGCGCCGTTGCGTTGTCCACCGGCGACAACTCCGCCACCGCCCAGTTGTAGCGCGCCCCGAATGGCAAGTCGCCGCTCTGCGCTCGCAACTCCTCGCCCAGGCGCGCCGCAAGCCAAGGCCCCAGCGTCACCCACTCCGGCCTCCGCCGCCGCAGATACGCCCCCAGCTCCGGCGCCCGGCTCCGGTCCACATACCGCACTTCCAGGTCCGACGCCGCCGCCTGCTGAATCCGCCGCACCGACGGCGCCAGTAGCAGAAACTCGCGGTCGAGCAGAAGCCAGAACAACACGAGACCAAGCAAAAAAAGACGGATCCGCAAGACGCTATCGCAAGTCCCTATTGAAAAATGCGATTCAGCACACCCGCAATCCGGACGCCCGCCTGCAGCAGTCGTTGCTTGACGAGCGGCATGCTCCTGTACACATACGGATAGCTCAGCGGCAAATCCCGTGGAAAGTCGTACACCTGCGGCAGCGCCCGCCGCGACTCCTCCATCCAGTCGGTGTAGGAAGCCGCCTGCCACTCCTTCACCTGCGCCTCGGAAGCCCGGTCCAGAAACCGCGCCCACTCGCTGAAGGAAAGCTGCTCCTGATCAATCAGCGAACTATCCCATACCGTATGCAAATTCGTCGACTCGCCCCCCCGGAACCACCGCACCGAGACGCGGTTGCCGCCCAGGTCATCCGCCTTCCCCGCGTGCAGCGGCTGGTGCAGGTCGCCCGCAAAGTGCAGGAAAAACTTCAACGCCTCCACGCGCTGCTGCTTCGGCGCCCGCTTGTTCCGCAGCGTCGCCTCGGTCTGCCGTAGTGCCGTAATCACATCGCCCGCCGGACTTTTCTTCGCGTCGTCGTAGGACACCCCGTCGGGAATGTTCACATAGTGCAGCGGGTCCGACTTCTTCCACGCCGGATCCGACCGGATCTCGTCCGCCCAGTTGGCCGCCTCGGCCAGCGATTCGCCGGCAAGCAACTCCTGAATCGCCTTCTTCGCCTTTGCCGAAAGATGATTCTCCGCAATCTGCCCGGTTACCCGGTGACCCGTCTTCCCCCAGCCAAACAAAGAACCGCTCACCAAAGCTAACACCAGCATCAAACGCATAGGCCCAGTATGCCAGCACCCGCCCCCAAAACGATAAACTGGCCTCCATGCCTCTTGTTTGGGTTATTCGCCTGGCCTTCTTCTCCCTGCTCGCCGCCGCTATCGCCCTTACCCAGGTCCGCCCTCCCTGGGAGGCCGGCAAGCCGCGCTGGTACAAAGGCAATCTCCACACCCACACCCTCAACAGCGACGGCGACTCCACGCCCCTCGAAGTCGCCACCTGGTATCGCGAACACGGCTACCAGTTCCTCGCCCTCACCGACCACAATCACCTCACCGACGTCGCCGCCCTCAACGCCACCCTGGGCGCTAAAGAAAAGTTCCTCCTCCTCCCCGCCGAAGAGCTAACCGACAAGTACCTCGCCAAGCCCATCCACATCAACGCTCTCAACCTTACCCGCGAACTCCAGGCCCAGCACGGCGCCTCAGTCGCTGAAACCATTCGGCGCAACGTGGAGCACATCCGCGGCGCCCAAGCCCTGCCCTCCCTCAACCACCCCAACTTCCATTGGGCCATTACCGCCCGCGACATGCTAGGCCTCAATGGCCTCACTCACTTTGAGATCTACAACGGCCATCCCACCGTCAACAACCAGGGCGGCGGCGGCGCCCCTTCGCTCGACCAGATGTGGGACGAACTCCTCACCGGCGGACAGCGCCTCTACGGCATCAGCGTCGACGATGCCCACGTCTTCAAGCGCATCGGCCAGGAGTACTCTAACCCCGGCCGCGGCTGGGTCGTCGTCCGTTCTACGGAACTCTCCGTCGCCGCCATCACCAACGCCCTCGCCCGCGGCGACTTCTACTCCACCTCCGGCGTCAACCTCCTCGACGTCCAAATCACCCCCGCCGCCTACCGCATCGAAATCGACGCTCGTGACACCGAAAAATTCACCACCACCTTCCTCGGCGAAGGCGGCAAAGTACTCGCCACCAGTTTCGACACCATCCCCGAGTACAAATTCCGCGGCTCCGAAAAGTACGTCCGTGCCCGCATCGACTCCTCCTTCGGACACTCCGCCTGGACCCAGCCGGTCTTTCGCCGCTAGCGTCCGGGATACAGTGGAAGCATGCAGAAGCTGCTCATTCTGGCCGCGATGGCGGCCTCCCTCTCTCTCGCCGCCGACCGGAACACCAAACCCTTTCTCGGCCGCTGGAACTTCAATGTCACCCCCACCACCGGGAAGCCCTGGCCCCAGTGGATGGAACTCGTCGAAAAGGACGGCAAACTCGAAGGCCGCGTCCAACCCCGCGGCGGCGGCTGGAAGCCCATCCTCGGCGCCACCGTCGAAGGCAATAAACTCACCGTGGCCGTAGCCGCCGCCGGCCGCACGCCCGCCATCAACTGGGAACTCACCTCCCCGGCCAAAAACCAGCTCGCCGGCGTCGAAAAACGCGGCGCCGAAGACGGCCCCAAACTCGCCGCCGTCCGCGCCCCCAAGCTCGACCGCAAAATGCCCAAAGCCTGGACGGAACCCCGCCCCCTGTTCAACGGCAAAGACCTCACCGGCTGGGAACCCATCGGCAACGTCAACAACAACAAGTGGGTCGCCCGCGATGGTGAACTCGTCAACGACAACCCGCAAACCCAAGGCCAGCGCGGCCCCGGCGCCGCCAACCTCAAAACCACCGAAAAATTTCAGGACTTCAAACTGCACATCGAAGTCAACTGCCCCGACCACGGCAACAGCGGCATCTACCTCCGCGGCCGCTACGAAATCCAGGTCGGCACCGAAGGCGGCAAACTGCCCGACCACGAAATGGGCGCCATCTACAGCCACTATCCCCCCCCGGCCAGCGCCGCACTGAACCTCGGCAAGTGGACCTCGTTTGATGTCACGTTTGTCGGCCGACGCGTCACTGTCCTCCGCGATGGCAAACCCTACCACGACAACGTCGAAATCCCCGGCCCCACCGGCGGCGCCCTCGATGGCAACGAAGCCGAACCCGGCCCCTTCTTCCTCCAGGGGGACCACTACGGCGTCATCCGCTATCGCAACATCACCGTCTCCACCCCCAAGTAATTCAACACCAGGAATGCCCATGTCTCTCCGCACCACCCTTCTCCTTCCCGCTCTCCTCCTCAGCCAACTCAGCGCCCAGGACGGCCCGGAAACCGTCATCCGCGGCACTAAACAATTTAAGAAAAGCACCGTCATCACCGGTCTCGCCGGCCCCTGGGAGATCACCTGGGGCCCCGATAACCACCTCTGGGTCACCGAACGCACCGGCAAACAGATCTCCCGCGTCGACCCCGCCACCGGCCAGCGCAAGCTCGCCGCCACCCTCCCCGAAGTCGCTGCCCCCGGCGGACAGGACGGCCTCCTCGGCATGGCTCTCCACCCCGACCTGCTCAAAAACAAAGGCAACGACTCCGTCTACGTCTTCTACACCTACATCGACACCTCCCTCCCCGCCGACCCCACCGTCACCGATCCCCGCAGCCCCTACCGCCACCTCTACGGCAAAATCGTCCGGCTCTCCTACAACGCCGCCGACGGCAAACTGACCACCCCCCAAACCGTCATCGCCGGCCTCCCCGCCGGTAACGACCACGTCGCCGGCCGCCTCAAATTCGGCCCCGACGGCAAACTCTACCTCACCCTCGGCGACCAGGGTTACAACCAGCTCGGCAACTTCTGCTTCCCTGTCCTCTCCCAGCGCCTCCCCACCCGCCAGGAGCTCGCCAACAAAGACTACGTCGCCTACCAGGGCAAATCCCTTCGCCTCAACCTCGACGGCTCCATCCCCGCCGACAACCCGAAAATCGAAGGACTCGTCAGCCACGTCTTCACCTACGGCCACCGCAACCCCCAAGGCCTCGACTTCGGCCCCAACGGAACCCTCTACTCCGCCGAACAGGGCCCAAAGTCCGATGACGAAGTCAACATCCTCAAGCCCGGCCGCAACTACGGCTGGCCCCACGTCGTCGGCCTCCGCGACAACAAAGCCTACGAATTCGCCCGCTGGGCAGAAGCCAATCCGCCCTGCTCCCAACTCCGCTTCAGCGATCTCGCCATCCACCCCTCCGTCCCCCGCGCGCCCGAATCCGCCTTCAAGAAGAAAATGGAGAACCCCCTGGCCACCCTCTTCACCGTCCCCACCGGCTTCAACTTCGCCGACCCCCGCTGCCAGGGCATCGACTTCATCTGCTGGCCCACCGTCGCCGTCTCCAGCATCGAGTACTACGCCGCCAAAGGCGCCGGCATCCCCGGCTGGGATCCCGTGCTGCTGGTCACCACCCTCAAACGCGGCTCCCTCTACGTCGTTCCTCTCAAGCCGAACGGCCAGTCCAAATCCGGCTACCTCTTCCGCTACTTCCAATCGGAAAACCGCTTCCGCGATACCGCCCTGAACCCTGACGGCAAGACGATCTACATCGCCACCGATCCCGGCGGTCTCGCCGAATCCGCCTCCGGCGGCACCACCCAAACCATGCTCGACAAAGGCTCTATCCTCGCCTACACCTACACCGGCGAAGGCACTGGCAAACCTGAAGAGCCCTTCGTCTCCAAGGCCGTGCCGCCCTCCGAACCCGCCGCCGCCCCCGTCGCCGCCCCCGGTGGCGTCCCCCCGCAGTTCACCGCCGCTCAGGTCGAAGCAGGCAAGGCCGCCTATAATTCCAACTGCGCCGTCTGCCACGGCAGCACCTTGACCAATGGCACCTTCGGCACCCCCCTCGGCGGCGACTACTTCCAGCGCAACTGGGCCGGCCGCACCGTCCGTGCCCTCTTCGACAAATCGCAGAAAACCATGCCGCCGGCGGCGCCCGCCTCCCTCCCGGCCGACTCCTATGCCAACATCGTCGCCTTCATCCTCGAATCGAACGGCTTCAAACCCGGCGCCGCGCCCCTGCCCGCCGGCGGCGACGCGCTCAACGGCATGACCATGAAGTAGCTACTGCCCTAACTCGTGGCAGACGTTACAGGCAACCGTGGCCTTCCGCTCCTTGTGGCAGGCCACGCACGCCGCCATCGTTACGGGCCGTTCCAGCTGTAACTTCGCGGCCGCATAAACCTCCCCGTGGCAGGTGGCGCAGCCCACCTTGGCCTCCGCGTGCGCCCCGTGCGGAAACACCACAAAGTCCTTCACCCGGTACACCCGCGCCGACCGCGCCGGCAGCGCCGCCATCTCCGCATGGCAGGTCTGGCACCGCGCCAGGGCCGGCATGCCCGCCTGCGCCTGCGTCTCCGCCGTGGCGTGGCATGCCGTGCACTTCAACTTCATCGCCGCATGGCGCTGATGCGAAAACGGCTCCGCCCCCAGCCAACCGGCGCCCAGCAGGAAGACCATCACTCGCCACGTCACGCCCCCATTGTATCCCCCGCCACGGCCACCAGCGATATACTGGCCCCTGTCATGGCTCTCTGCTCGCTCTCGGTGCATCTCTACGACGGCGCCCGCCGCCTGTTCTCCGCCCCGGGCGACCGCCTCATCACCATCCGCAACGGCCGCGCCAAAACCCTCCGTAGCGGCTTCTTCCCCAGCGCCATCGTCCACTTCTCCGAACTCCCGTTCGACGACGGACCGGACAACACCTTCCAGATCATCGTCTCCGCCAAAGACCATCAGCAGGCCGGCGCCTTCCAACGCGTCTCGCACGGCAGGAACCACGACGTGCACCTCATGCTCGTCCCCAAGCGCCCCACCGTCGACTTCGACTACCCGACCCTCAGCCGCCTGCAGGGCGCAGACCCCGTCCTCGCCGCTAAACTAAAGGCGGACAACCTCCCCCAAGCCTACGAACAGTTACTCGCCCGCGAATCCGGCCTGCCGCTCCTCTGCCTCTATAACGGCATCGAAGCGCTCCGCTCCCTGCAGTCGGAACTCGAAACCGACCTGTTGCAACACATCCAACGGATCGAAGTAGCGCCCCGACCCGCCGGACCCGCCACCCGCCGCGGCATCTATCGCGACCGCTTCTTCGCCCACGTCACCCCCGCCCTCCGCCACGCGCTCACCAGCGAATCCGCCCACTCCCTCCTCAAGCCGGTCACCTTCGACCGCGACGACAATCTCAAGGAAATCCGCTACCACGAAGCCAACCTCGAACTCACCTTCCACGAAGGAAACATTCTCGAAGTCGATCTCGACTACTACCGCGACCTCGGCGCCCACTTTTTCCTTGAAGTCGTTCCCAACAAACTGGGCAGCGCGCTCGGTCGCCCCGACGCCGCCACCGACCCCCGCACCGCCTACGCCCTCCGCTGGATGGCTTCGCGGAACGCCAGCCGTAGCCGCGACCACTTCGCCCCCCCGGTCGCCCTCACCCGCGGCTAAAACTTATACCACCGGCGGCTCCGCGTCCCCGGCCCAGAAATACTCCCCCTCCATCGTCTTGTACCACTTGTCGATGTTCGCTCCCGCCGCCGTCGCCACGCTCTCTCCCCGCACCCATCCCACCACGTTGATCACACAGCCCGCCGGCATCACCCGCGCCACCCCCGCCCCCCGCTCCGGCGCCCCCAGGTAGAGCGACGTCGGCTTTGCCAGCGTCACCGCGTCCGGCGTCCCCTGTACCGTCGAGTCAAAACCCGGCCGCAGCAGCAGCCCCCCGCTACCGCCCGCCCCTCGCTGGTCCGCCTGCCGCTGCGCCGTCTCCTCCTCCGTCCGGTTCACCAGCAGCGACCGCAGCGCCAGCGCCTTCTTGAGCACGTCATACCAGAACGGCGCGCCCAAACTCAGCAGAATCCACGACAGCAACACCCCCGGCCACCGCCCCCCAAAACCCGCCCAATCGATGCCCCGCTCCGCCCTGCCTACCGCCGCCCCCTCCCGCGCGAGACGCAGCCGTTCCACCCCCGCACTCCCCGCCACCAGCCGGACTCCGTCCTTGTCCTGGTATACCGCCACCGGCGCTCCGCTGCTCCGCACCGCATCGGCAAATCCCTCCCCATCCCCGGCCAGCGGCACCGCAAACGATGCCTTTCCTACCTCCAACTGATACGCGCCCGCCGTCAGCTGCTTCCGGAGGACCACCACCTGCGCCACCCCCTCCCACAGAAAATGGTCCGGAATCACCGCCACCTTCGGGTCCCGCAGCTCCGCCACCGCCGCGTCCATCTTCGCCTCCGCCGCCGCCCCGTCCAGCTCCTTCCGCTCGTACATCGCCTTGGCCGTGTCCGCCCGCGCCACCAACGCCGCCCGCAGCTTCTCATCCTGCGATAAGCGCCGCAGCAGATCCACCGAATCGAGCTGCACCACCAGACTGAAAACTAGCGCCGCTACCGAAGCCACCACCTTTGCCCCCATCGAAAACTGCTCCCGCGCCCGCGCCGTCGTGTTGTCGTACCAGGCAAACAGCGATGCCGTAAAATCGCTCGCCGCCCCGTCCATTACAGCGCTCGACCGCCAAACCTGCGCCGCCGCCTGCGGCGCCTCCCGCTCATACCGCAGCATCAACTGATAAACCTGCCGCGCCACCGCCGCCGGACTCCCGATCCCACCCTCCCCCATCGCCGCCCGCAGCTTCTGCGCCACCTCCGGCTTGCCCGCCAACCCGCTCCGCCCCGCCGCCATATCCAGCAGGCACAGCACCAGCTCCTCCCGCGTCACCGCCTCGGCCCGGCTGCTGAAAAACCACCGCCGTGGCGCCAGCAACCGATTCCTGAACAGCTCCCCCCCAATCTCCCGCGCCTCCTCCGGGCTCAACCCCGGCGCCACCTGCCGCAGCAACTCCTCCATCGCCGTCTGCAAAAAACGCGCCCGCACCGAGAATACATTCAGCGCGAATTGTGTCGCCGCCGCCACCACCGTCGAACTCAGCAGCATCACCACCGCCAGTCCAATTAACACGTCCAGATGCTTCAAAATGGGGTAATCCATGCGCCTCCTCGGCAGTCCGCGCCCATCATACCCCCCCCATCGGCCGCGGGGCAATCACCCCGCGCCTCCTCCTGTCCCTGCTCCTCCTCGCCGCCATCGCCGCGGCCCAACACCAGCAACAAGCCACCCCCAAAACTCCCAACGCTAAACCCACCGCCCTCCTCCCCGGTCTCGGCTCCCACTCCCACCCCATCGCCACCCCCTCCCGCCTCGCCCAACGGTTCTTTGACCAGGGCCTCGCCCTCCTCTACAGCTTCAACCACGACGAAGCCACCCGGCCTCTTCGCCCGCGCCGCCGAACTCGACCCCGCCTCCCCCGTGCCCCACCGGGGCATCGCCTACAAACTCGGACCCAACTACAACCAACCCGCCCAACCCGACCGCGAAACCCTCGCCTGGCAGGCCATCGACCGCGCCACCCGCCTTCTCGCCCCTGCCCCCGCCTGCGAACGCGCGCCTACGTCGAAGCTCTGCTCCTCCGCTACTTGAAAGCGCACAGGCCGAAGCGAGTCCGTTGTGCGCGTGGTCCTCAAAAGCGCACAGGCCGAAGCGAGTCCGTTGTGCGCGTG
>JAPKZB010000032.1 GCA_026393985.1 Acidobacteriota bacterium | reverse complement strand
TGGGGGCGCGGCGGCGGGACATTTTGAACCAGTTTCTGGTGGAGTCGAGCGTGTTGGCGGGGACGGGGGGATTGATTGGGGTGGCGCTGGCGTGGGGGGTGGCGGTGGTGGTGCGGAACACGACGGCGGTGCCGATGGTGGTGCCGTTGGGGGCGGTGGGGTTGGGGGTGGGGCTATCGGCGGCGGTGGGATTGTTTTTTGGGATCTATCCGGCGAATGTGGCGTCGAAGCTGGATCCGATTGAAGCGCTGCGGGCGGATCAATAGACGATGCGGAAGCTCTGGTTTGGCGTGCAACTGGCGCTCGATACGCTGCGCGGGCATAAGCTGCGGGCGTTTTTGACGGTGCTGGGGGTGATTATCGGGACGAGTACGGTGATTGGGGTGGGGTCGATCCTGGCCGGGCTGGACGGGGCGATTACGAACCAGTTGAAGAGCTTCGGGACGAATAATCTGGTGGTGACCAAGTGGGATTCGGCGGTGGGGTTTGGCGGGCGGTCGCTGGAGGAGAGGCTGCGGAAGCCGTTGACGTACGAGAACGCGGTGGCGATCCGGGAGCGGTGCCCGAGCGTGGAGAGCGTGAGCCCGTGGCTGTTTGCACCGTGGAACATGATTCACAAGGGCAAGTACAAGGGGGTGGACGCGTTTAGCCTGAACCTGGGGGGGACGGAGCCGGGCTATGTGGATAGCGGCGTGGATAGCGGCGTCGAGATGCTGCACGGGCGGTTTTTCACCGAGGCGGAAAACCTGCGGCGGCGGCCGGTGGTGGTGCTGGGGGAGGATCTGGGCCGGAACTGGTTTCAGAACACGGACCCGGTGGGCAAGAGCGTGGAGATTGACGGGCAGATTTTTGAAGTGGTGGGGGTGATGAAGCGGCCGGCGGCGTCGCTGCCGGGGCAGGAGGACCGGCGGGCGCTGTTTCCCTACTTCAGCATGCGGAAGATGTTTCCGAACGCGCGGGAGCATATGTTGATTGTGGTGGCGGGGCCGGGGCGGCAGGCGGCGGCGATGGACGAGGTGCGCGCGGTGCTGCGGATGGAGCGGCGGCTGCCGTACGGCAAGCCGGACAGCTTTTCGATTTCGACGGCCGAGCAGATGATTGCGCAGTTTCGGGGGGTGATTGCGATGGTGGCGCTGGTGATGGTGATGCTGAGTTCGATTGGGCTGCTGGTGGGGGGGATTGGGGTGATGAACATTATGCTGGTGAGCGTGACGGAGCGGACGCGGGAGATTGGGACGCGGAAGGCGCTGGGGGCGCGGCGGGTGGATATTGTGACGCAGTTTTTGACGGAGGCGGTGGTGTTGACGCTGCTGGGTGGGCTGCTGGGGATGGGTTTGGGGTGGGGGATTGCGCAGGGGGTGGGGCTGGTGTTTCCGGCGCTGCCGACGGCGGTGCCGGGTTGGGCGGTGGCGGCGGGGTTGGGTGTGTCGGTGGGGGTGGGGTTGTTTTTTGGGATCTGGCCGGCGAGTAAGGCGGCGAGTCTCGATCCGGTGGTCGCGTTACGCTATGAATAGTATGTCTTTTTGGAAGCTGAGTGGTTTGGGATTGCTGGTTCTGCCGTTGCTTTGGGGACAAAGTCTGGCTGACTTTGAGAAGCGGGTGACGGAGTTCACGCTCAAGAACGGGATGCACTTTGTCGTGATGGAGCGGCACGAGTCGCCGACGGTGGCGTTTCACGCGCATGTGAACGCGGGGGCGGCGAACGATCCGGCGAACGCATCGTCGACGGCGCATATGTTCGAGCATATGATCGGGAAGGGCACGGCGTCGCTGGGTTCGAAGAACTTTGTGCTGGAGCAGAAGGCGCTGGCGGCGGTGGAGGCGGCCTACGACCGGCTTGAAGAGGAGCGGCGGAAGGAGCGGCGGGCGGATAAGGCGCAGATTGAACGCCTGGAGGCGGCGCTGAAGAAGGCCATTGCCGATGCGGATCAGTACGTGGAGCAGAACGCGTTTACGCGGGAGATTGAGAAGAACGGCGGGGTGGGGTTCAACGCCTCGACGGGTCTGGATACGACGAACTACTTCTACAGCCTGCCGTCGAACCGGACGGAGTTGTGGTTCGCGCTGCAGTCGGAGTGGTTCCGGCAGCCGGTTTTCCGCGAATTTTATAAAGAACGGGACGTGGTGCGGGAGGAGCGGCGGATGCGCGTGGACTCCTCGGCGCAGGGCAAGCTGATTGAGGCGCTGCTGTCGACCGCTTTTACGGCGCATCCGTACCGGAACCTGATTGGCTGGGCGACCGACATTGAAAACCTGCGGGCCAAGGGCGCGGCGGAGTTTCACAAGACCTACTATGTGCCGGCGAACGTGACGATTTCGATTGTGGGGGATGTGAGTCCGGCGCAGGTGAAGCTGTGGGCGGAGAAGTACTTCGGGCCGATTCCGGCCGGACCGCTGCCGCCGCGGCTGAACACGGTGGAGCCGGAGCAGAACGGCGAGAAGCGGGTGACGGTGGAGACGGAGGCGCAGCCGTTTCTGGCGATTGCCTATCACCGGCCGGAGGGGACGCACCCGGACGACCCGGCGATTGCGGTGCTGGACGGGATTCTGTCGGGCGGGCGGACGGGGAAGTTGAACCGGGAGCTGGTGGAAGAGAAGAAGCTGGCGCTGGGCGCCGATACGGGGGCGACGTTCCCGAGCGGGAAGTATCCGCATCTGTTCATTGTTTTTATGGTGCCTAACGCGGGTAAGACGGTGGAGGATCTGGAGAAAGCGTGGGATGAGTTGATCGAGCGGATGAAGAAGGAGCCGGTGGACGAGGCGGCGGTGAAGCGGGTGAAGACGAAGCTGCGGGCGGGGTTCATTGCGGGGCTGGACAGCAATAGCGGCCTGGCGCAGCAGATGGCCGAGGCGCACGTGGCGTTGGGGTCGTGGAAGAAGGTCTTTACGGAGTTGGAGGAGCTGGAGAGGGTGACGGCGGCGGATGTGAAGCGGGTGTTGAACCAGTATCTGACGAAGAAGAACCGGACGGTGGCTTACAGCGTTCAGGTGAAGCGGGAGGGCAAATAAGAGATGCGTACGGTACTGACACTTTTCGTGGCGGCCGCGCTGGCCGTGGCGCAGCCGGCTTATAAGCAGTTGAAGTTTCCGAAGCTGGGCGAGGTGAAGATTCCCGAGATTGAAACCTTCACGCTGCCCAACGGCATGAAGGTTTACCTGCTCGAGAACCATAACCTGCCGCTGATCAATGGCATTGCGCTGGTGCGGACCGGGACGTTGTTCGAACCGGCCGAGAAGACCGGGGTGCATGTGATTGCGGCGGGTACGATGCGGACCGGCGGGACGAAGGCGAAGACCGGCGATCAGCTGGATGAACAGCTGGAGGCGATTGCGGCGGGGGTGGAGTCGGGCATTGACGAGACGCTCGGGTCGGTTTCCTTCAACTGTTTGAAGGAGAATACGGACGAGGTGCTGGGGGTTTTTTATGACGTGCTGACGGCGCCCGAGTTCCGGCAGAACAAGATTGACTTGTTGAAGATGCAGTACCGGTCGGCGATTGGGCGGCGGTACGACGATGCCGGGCAGGTGAATAACGCCGAGTTCTCCGATACGGTCTACGGCAAGGACACGCCGTTTGGGCGGAGCATTGAATACGAGACGCTGGACCGGATTCAGCGGGAGGATCTGCTGGCGTTCCACAAGCGGTATTACTTTCCGAAGAACGTGCGGCTGGCGATTCAGGGTGATTTTGACAAAGCGGCGATGCGGGCGCGTCTGGAGCAGATTTTTGCCAACTGGGCCGTAGAGCAGTCGCCGGTGCCGGAGTTTCCGAAGGTGACGCACGCGGCCAAGCCGGGCATCTACGTGGGCGATAAAAAAGACGTGAACCAGACCTCGTTCAGCATTGGCCATCTGGGGGGGCTGCTGAGCGATAAGGATTACCCGGCGCTGGAGGTGCTGAGCGATATTCTGGGCGGGAGCTTCGATTCGCGGCTGTTCCGGAAGGTGCGGACGGAGATGGGGCTGGCGTATAGCGTGGGCGCGGGATGGGGCGCGGGGTATCTGAACCCGGGGCTGTTCCGGATTTCGGGTTCGACGAAGGCGGAGTCGACGGTGTTGACGTTTCAGACGATTCAGCAGGAGGTGAGCCGGATCCGGACGGAGCTGGTGACCGAGCAGGAGTTGACTGACGCCAAGGAGAAGGTGGTGAACTCGTTTGTGTTCAACTTCGACCGGCCGGCGAAGACGTTGTCGCGGCTGTTCCGGTATGAGTACTACGGTTATCCGAAGGAGTTCCTGTTCAGCTACCAGAAGGCGCTGGCGGCGGTGACGCGGCAGGATGTGCTGCGGGTGGCGAAGCAGTATATTCAGCCGGAGAAGTTTGTCTATGTCGCGATTACGAATACGGATCAGTTGAAGACGCCGTTGACGGATTTGAAGCTGCCGGTGACGCAGTTGGAGCTGAAGGTGAAAGAGCCGAAAAAGGAGGTGGCGGCGGCGAGCGCGGCTTCACTGGCCCAGGGCAAGGTGCTGCTGGGGCGGATGCAGCAGGCGATGGGCGGGGTGGAGAAGCTGGCGGCGATTCGGGATATCGTGATGACGAACAAGGCGGAGTTGGGGCCGATGAAGGTAAACCAGAAGGTGCAGTGGCTGATGCCGGATAAGGTGCGGCAGGAGCAGGAGTTGCCGTTCGGGAAGGTGATTGCGGCCTTTGACGGCAAGAGCGGGTTTTTGGTGGCGCCGGGGGCGCCGGGGCCGCAGCCGATGCCGGCGCCGGTGTTGAAGCAGGTGAGCGATGAGCTGTTTGGGATGCTGGTGACGCTGGTGCAGAGCGACCGGATGGCGGGGCGGACGGTGAACGGGGTGGGCGAGAACCGGGTGGAGATCAGCGATGGCAGCGGGAAGGCGGCGCGCCTTGAGATGGACCCGGCGACGGGTTTGCCGGCCAAGCTGATTGTCGAGGCGATGGGTCCGCAGGGGAAGGTGGAAGTGGAGCGGCAGTTCAGCGACTGGCGGGAGGTGGGCGGGGTGAAGTTTGCCCACAAGACGGTGATCCTGCAGGGGGGCAAGCCGGCGGGGACCACGCTGAGTGAAACCATCCAGGCCAACACGGGCGTCTCCATTGAAGAGATTATGAAGAAGTGACGCGACGGACTGCTCTTTTTTCCTTTGCCGCGCCGGCCCTGCTGCTGGCGGATCGCCAGGCGGTGGGCAAGCAGCTGCTGGCGGAGACGCTGGCGGCGCTGGGCGGCCCGGCGTTTCTGGCCATGACCAACCGGACGGAGACCGGGCGGCTGTACTCGTTTTACCGGGAGCGGCTGGCCGGGTTGACCCGGGCGCGGATCTATACGCGCTACGGGGCGGCGCCGAAGCCGGGGGAGTTGGCGGTGCGGGAGCGGCAGTCCTACGGCAAGGACAGGGAAGACTACGCCGTGCTGTTTGAGGAGACGGCGGGGTATCAGGTGTCGGCCCGGGGGGCGCGGGCGCTGGCTCCGGAGGTGTGGGCGCGGTATGAGGACTCGACGCTGCGGAACATTTTCTACATTCTGCGGCAGCGGCGGGAGGAGCCGGGGCTGATTGTGGAGCATAAAGAGACCGGGGTGCTCGAGAATCAGCCGGTGGAGGTGGTGGATATTACCGACGCGGCGAACCGGTTAGTGACGGTGTATCTGCACCGGACGACGAAGTTACCGTTGCGGCAGGTGTTTTACCGGCGGGACGCGATGCGTTACCGGCACGAAGAGATTAGTATCTTTGCCAAGTACCGGGACGTGGGGGGCGGGGCGATGTGGCCGTGGAACATTGTCCGGAACCGGGACGGGGAGAAAGCGTTTGAGATCTTCTCGGAGCAGGTGACGGTAAATACTCAGCTGGAGGCGAAGTTATTTGAACTGCCGCCGGATATGCCGCGGCTGAAGCCGATCTAGAAGAGTTTGGCCTGGGCTTCGGGGACGGGGACTTTGGCCAGTTTTTTCGGGTTGCCGCCGACGACGGCGAGGACGTGCAGGTCGGTGAGGGCGGCGCGGGGGATGAAGAGGCGCTGGGGGTTGACGCCTTGGTCGGGGGGGGATAGGGTGTAGCCGTGGGGGTCGAGCTGGAGGAGGCTGCCGGTGAGGATGGCGTCCATCGAGGCGCCGTCGCGGAAGCGGAGGCGGACCCAGAGGCCGGCTTTTTTGGGGCGGCTGGCGAAATGGGCGCCGTCGAGGCGGGGTAGGGGGTCGTCGAAATCCTGGACAAAGCAGATGGCTTTGACGTCGGGGTAGGGGATGACGGCGAGGTTGCCGTCCTGAGACAGAAACTCAATTCCGGATCCGGTTTGAAAGCCGGGAGACTGGACAAAACCGTGGAGGGGTTCCCGATCGAAGCGCAAAATACGGACCCTTTTGCTTGCGGAGCTGGCCAAAATGTGCTTAAGTCCCTCCGGTTGCTGAATTTTGGCGCAAGAATTTCCACATTTTTGCTCTGTATTGTATCATTGGTCCAATGCATCGCGAGGATTCTCTCGCCTCGGAGATCCGCCACTTTATCGACTTTTGTCGAATCGAGAAGGGTCTGGCCGCCAATTCGCTGGAATCATATGGTCGGGATCTCGACCGGTTTTCCTGTTTCTGGGGAGGCGCGGACGCTCCGGTACCCACCACGCAGGAGCAGGTTGGGGTGTACCTGGACTCGTTGTACCAGAGTGGTTGCTCGGCGCGGACGGTGGCGCGACATTTAACTTCGCTGCGTAACTTCTACCGGCATCTGCAACGGGAGAAGCGAATGATGGACAACCCGACCGAACTGCTGCGGACGCCCCAGTCGATGCAGGCGATCCCGAAGTTTTTGAACGGCGACCAGGTGGAGCGCTTGCTGGCGGCGCCGCCGGTCGACGCGCCGACCGGGATACGGGACCGCGCGATGTTGCAGTTACTTTACGCCTGTGGGCTGCGGGTGTCTGAGCTGATTACGGTGGAACTGCGGAATGTGAACCTGGAGATGGGGTATCTCCGGGTAAACGGTAAGGGTAATAAAGAACGGCTGATTCCGATGGGGCAGGCGGCGGTAGAGGCGATTACCACCTATCTGGGCTCCGTGCGTCCGGTCTTACTAAAGAGCCGGGCGAGCCGATATCTTTTTGTTACTGCGCGCGGTTCGCACATGACCCGGCAGGGGTTTTGGAAGTTACTGGCGCAGTATGGAAAATCCGTGGGCATTTTTCACCATGTAACGCCGCATGTTCTGCGGCACTCTTTTGCCACGCATTTGCTTGAAGGCGGCGCCGACCTGCGCAGCGTGCAGGCGATGCTGGGCCACGCCGATATCGGCACGACTCAAATCTATACCCACGTTGCCCGCGGCCGGCTGCGCCGCGTGGTGGACGAGCACCATCCCCGAGCTTAAATCGACATGAGCGACTATTTGTACACTCTTGAGAGCCACCTGAACGCCGCGCAAAGCGAGGCGCTGGCGGACGTGCAGGCGGCGGCCACCGAGGCCGGGCTGAACCTGTTTCTGGCCGGGGGCGCTTTGCGGGACATGATTGCGGGCTTCCCGATTCGTGATCTCGACTTCGTGGTGGAAGGCAACGCGATGGCTCTGGCCAAGGCGATTGTGAAGAAGACCGGGGCGGAACTGCTCGCCACCGACACGCGGCGCAACAGTGCGGAACTGCTGCTTCCGCAGCATGTGCATATTGAACTCTCGATGGCGCGGGAGGAGAAGTATGCCAAATCGGGGGGCAAGCCAACCATCAGCCCGGCGACGATCTACGAAGACCTGAAGAATCGCGATTTTACGATCAACGCGATTGCGATGTCGCTGAACCGGGCGTCGAAGGGGTTGTTGATCGACCCGAACAACGGGCTCGGCGACCTGGAGCGGCGGCAGTTGCGGACGGTTTCCAAGTACACGTTGTATGATGACCCGGTCCGGATTTTGCGGCTCATCCGATTTGCCAAGCGCTTTCAGTTGACCATTGACGAGCGGACGCTGAGCCAGTACGAGAACGTGCGGGATGCGAACCTGGATCGGAAGATCAGCGCCGAGGCGCTGCGGCAGGAGTTGCACCAAATCGCGGGCGAGCCGACCAGCGCCGAGATCATCAAAGAGCTTGACGACCAGGGACTGCTGACACTGTTCTGCCCGGCCATGATGGGCGACAAGGTGAACCATGCCGGTTTACAGAAGCTGCAGAAGGCGCGGCAGAATGTTCCGCTGGAGTTGAACCTGCCGGTGGAGAACATCGGCCTGTTTTTGACCGTGCTCTGTGAGAAGCTTGCGCCGAAGGAGAAGGCGGGCCTGAAGACGGCGTGCGCGCTCGATAAGTCGGCGATTCAGTCCTGGGAACGGTTGGACGGCCGGGTGAAGAAGCTGGCGGTGGAGTTGAAGCAGCCGAAGATGGCCAAGCCGTCCGTGCTGTACGCCGCGGCGCAGAAGGCGCAGGGGGCCGATCTCGTATATCTGCTCTACAAGTCCACCGAGCGGACGGTGCAGGACCGGATCAAGAACTACCTGCAGAAGTATCTGCCGGGGGCGCTCGAGATCACCGACGAGGAGATCAGCGAGGCGACGGGTCTGGAGCCGGGGTCGGCCAAGTACGACAAGGCCAAGGCGTCCTTTATTGCCAAGCGGCTTGACGCGCGGCCCAAGAAGGTGGTGGAGCCGGAGGCGGTGGTGCCGCCGGCGCCGCAGCATCCGCCGCTGGTTTCGAGCGCCCGGCGTTAGAGGTCGAGCACCTGCAGATACTCGCGGGCGTGGGCGGCTTCGACGCGAGTTCCGTTCCAGACCTGCTCCGGTTTTTCGCTGGCGTTGAAGAGGTCGAACAGGGCCATTTTCGCTACGCCGTAGCGTTCGTTTTCGGCCAGGCGCCGGCCGGATTCCTGCTCAAAGGGCGCGAGGGAGGCCTCCGGGAGGACGATCGAGACGCGTCGCGGGATAGTGCGCTGCGCGGTGACCGAGAACAGAAAGGCGGTTTCGCGGTCACGGCAGTGGCGACCTTCAAAAGAGTACTGATAGACGTATCCGGTTTCGGCCTGATAGGACTTTATGCGCGGCGAGCCGGGCGGGGGAGTGAGCGGGGGCGCGGGCGAAACCGGGCGGGCGGACAGCCATCGTTTGAACCAACCAAACATGTGTACTATGAAATCAGATGCGAGCCGTTTGTGTCAGATTTGTTGGTTTAGCGGCTTTTTTTATGATGACGGCTTGGGGTCAGGCGCCGGCGCCTGTTACGGCTGCGGCGGTGCCGCTCGTCTATGCCGGTAAGCCGCTGCGCGTGGAAGCCGTTTGCACCGAAGACGATATCCAATCTCTGGGGCTGGGGTGCACGACGGCGCAGCCCTGCCCGATCTATCTCGAACTCAGTGCGCTCGACACGGGAGCCAACCGGATTGTGGTGGCCGGGAACCTGCATACGGATACCGCGACGCTAGCGAGCGTGCTGCTGGCGAGCGAGGACGGCGGGACGAGTTGGACCGAGCCCCATCCGCGCATCCGCAACGGCAGTCTCGATCAGGCGCATTTCTTTGATCTGCAGACGGGATGGGTTTCCGGGCAGATCGTGGGGGCGCTGGCGCGCGACCCCTTTCTGTTGCTGACTACCGATGGCGGTAAGACCTGGCGGCAGCGGGCGGTGCTGAGCGAGCCGGGACCGGGAACTATTGAACTGTTCGGCTTTGAGTCGGCAACGGCGGGAACGGTGTTGGTGGATCGCGGGCCGGGAGCCGAGGGCGGGCGCTATGCGGTGCTGGAGACGCGGACGGGGGGCGAAAGCTGGTCGATCCGGTCGGTGGGCCGCGAGAAGCCGGCGCTGGCGCTGCGGGCGGCGGCGAACGCGGCGTGGCGGCTGCAGGCGCATGCGGCGACGCGGTCCTACCGGGTGGAGCGGAAGGAAGCCAGCGGGAAATGGACGCCGGTGGCCGGTTTTCTGGTGAATGCCGGCCAGTGTAAGCCGCAGGAGACCGAGTTGCGCGAGCCGCCGCCCGAGGAGCCCAGTGCCGCGCCGCCCACCGATGCAGTCGAAGTCTTTCAAGTGGGCACCCCCAGGAATGCTAAGAAAACCACCTCCAAAAAGAAGCCCTGAGCCGGGGGCGGCGCGTGACCCGATCGGGTTGGAGCTGTTCCGGCAACTGCTGGTCTCCATTGCCGAGGAGATGGGGATTCTGCTGCGGCGCACGGCATTTTCGGCCAACATCAAAGAGCGGCGCGACTACTCCTGCGCGGTCTACGACGGCGACGGGGAGACCGTGGCGATGGGTGACCACATGCCGGTGCACCTGGGTGCGATGCCGTTGAGCGTGCGCGAGGCGATTGCGGCCTGCCGTCCGGGTCCGGGCGATATCGTTATTCTCAACGACCCGTTTCGCGGCGGGACGCACCTGCCCGACATCACGGCCGTCGCGGCTGTTTTTGTCGCCGGCGAGAGCCGTCCGGCGTTTTACGTCGCCAACCGGGCGCACCATGCCGATGTGGGCGGGATGAGCCCGGGCTCGATGCCGCTGGCGCGGGAGATTTATCAGGAGGGCATTCGGATTCCCCCCATCAAACTGGTGCGGGGCGGGTTGATGGACGAGCCGCTGCTCGGGCTGCTGCTGGCCAACGTGCGGACGCCGGAGGAGCGCCGGGGCGATTTGACGGCGCAGTTACGGTCGCTTGAACGGGGCGCCGAGCGGTGCCGGGAGCTGGTGGCGCGGCAGGGTTTGGCCCTGGTGCGGGAGCAGATGGCGGCGCTGCAGGATTATGCCGAACGGCGCATGCGGCGGGCGCTGGCCGAGCTGCCCGACGGGCGGTACACCTTCGCCGACCAGTTGGACGAGGACGGCATTGGCTCCGCAGCGCTGCCGGTCTGCGTGGCGATCACGATCGCCGGCGACCGGGCGCATGTCGATTTCACCGGGACGGCGCGGCAGACAACGGGCAGTGTGAATGCCAATTACGCGATTGCCGTGGCGGCGACGCTGTATGTGTTCCGGTGCCTGGTGGAGGGTGATGTGCCGTATAACGCCGGGCTGTTGCGGCCGATTACGATTGAAGCGCCGGCCGGGACGCTGGTGAATGCGCTGGCGCCGGCGGCGATGGCGGCGGGCAACGTCGAGACCTCGCAGCGGATTACGGACGTGCTGCTGGGGGCATTGGCGCAGGCGGCGCCGGACCGGATCCCGGCGGCGAGTTCGGGAACGATGAACAACCTGAGCTTTGGCGGGGCGATGCCGGGCAGCGGGCAGCCGTTTGCCTACTACGAGACTATTGCGGGCGGGATGGGCGCGGGGCCGCGGTATCCGGGCTGGCCGGCGACGCATACGCACATGACCAACTCGTGGAACACGCCGGTGGAGGCCTTTGAGCACCAGTATCCGGTACGGGTGACGGCGTACCGGCGGCGTGAGGGCAGCGGGGGCGCGGGGCGGCAGCGCGGCGGCGACGGGATTGTCCGGGAGCTCGAGTTCCTGACGGCGGCCGAGGTCACCATCCTTTCGGACCGGCGTGTGCGGGGGCCGTACGGGCTGGCCGGCGGCGAGCCCGGGCAGCCGGGGCGGAACCTTCTGAACGGGCGGCCCCTGCCGGCCAAGTGCCGGATTACGGTGGGCGCCGGCGACCGTCTGCGGATGGAGACACCGGGAGGCGGCGGCTGGGGCAGCGGGTCCGCTATGATAGTGGAACCGCCCGGGAGTTAGCCTTGTCCGTCGACACTGAAACGGTTTCTGCCATAACGACAAAACGCAACCAGACGAAAGCCAACCTGATGGTAGGCGGCTGCACCGTGCTGGGGGCGGCGGCGCAGATGTTGATTAAGCGGGGGCTGTTGCACCTGCCGCCGGCGCCCGGGGGCGGGGCTGGCGTGGAGGCTTGGCTGGGGTTTCTGCTGGGAGTCGTCACGAATTTGCCACTGTTTTTGGGGCTGTCCTGCTATGGGCTCTCGACTGGTCTACTGGTGCTGGCGTTGCGGTACGGTGAGTTGTCCGTGTTGTACCCGATTATTGCGCTGACCTATGTCTGGGTTTCGATTCTTTCGGTCGTGTTGTTGGGCGAGACGACGAATCCGTTCAAGATTGCCGGCCTGATTGTGATTGTAGCCGGGGTGGCCGTGTTGGGACGGACGGATCGGAAGGCGAAGGGATGAAGACGCCGCTATCCTCAATTCTTCTGGTGATTTTCGCCTCGTTCATCGGCTCTTTCGGGGCGGTGTTTCTGAAGGCGGGCGCGGACAAGCTCGAGCGTAACCTGATGCGGTTGCTGCTGAACTGGCGGCTGGCCGCGGGAATATCCTTTTATCTGACTTCGTTTGTGATCTACACGATCGCCATTCGCAACGGGGAGTTGACGATTCTGTATCCGATGGTGTCGATGGGGTACCTGTGGACGCTGCTGTGGGCCCGGCTGATCTTCAACGAGCCCTTCACCGGGAGTAAGTTCGCCGGGATCGGGCTGATTCTGACCGGGGTGGTGATTCTCAATCTCGGCAACCGCTAGGGACCAGTTATGTCGGAGCGGATTCCCATTCCCGAGTTTGAGCAGTTGACGGGGCGGCCGTTTTCCTTCTACCCGCCGGTGCTAAACATTGCGCACAACGAGTGGCAACTCCGGGAGGCGACCTGGTCGGAGATGCTGGTTCACAACACCAAGATGGACCTGGAGATCTGGGTGCCGCGGCGGTTTGTCGGCCAGATTTCGCAGATTGAAAAGCCCGTGATGATTGTTGGCCTGAACAAGGAGTTGGAGTACAACGCCGGCATTATCCGTCCGCACGACAAGCGCGTGTTGAACCTGCCGAAGGCACCGGCCGGTCCGCCGCCGGCCGAGGTGGGGACGATTCCCACGCCGGCCATGGTGGCCGGGGTGCGGCTGAGCAGCGGCTCAGAGAGCAAAATCGCCTGGCTGGTCGGCGCGGTGCTCGTGCTGGGCGTGCTGGCGGCGTTTATCGGGGTGAAGGTTTCGCGCAATGACAATGTGGAGTTCCGGGCCGTGCTGCAGGAGGACCTCGGCTTCAGCGCGCAGGATGATTACTTCGCCGTCGTACGCAAGCTGGGGCGGCCGGCCCAGGATCGCTGGAAAGAGCCGGCCGCCGAGATGCAGTACCGCGCGTTGAGCTATCCGGACCGGCATCTCACCGTAATTCTGATGGGCACCGAGCGCAACAAAGCGCTCTACATCGGCGCGGTGAACGACGGCTGGCGGCCGGTGCATACGGTGCTGCACGCCGGCGGCGGCAACACGCGCTCGCTGCTCGAGCGGCTACAGCGATTCTAAGCCGCGCAACGATACACTGATCAGAATGAACAAATGGATTGGTCCTTTGCTGGGCGGGCTCTGCGCCGTAGCCGGGGCGTTCGCGCTGGCCGGCATTGCGTTGAACCGCGACGAACCCGTGAACTCCATGTGGCTGGTGGTGGCCTCTGTCTGCGTCTACCTGACCGGATACCGATTCTATGCCAGTTGGATTGCCGCCAAGGTGATGATGCTCGACGATGCGCGGGCCACCCCGGCCGAACGGCTGCGCAATGGGCACGACTTTGAGCCGACCAACAAATGGATCGTATTCGGCCATCATTTTGCCGCCATTGCCGGGCCGGGGCCGCTGGTCGGCCCGACGCTGGCGGCGCAGTTTGGCTACCTGCCGGGGACAATATGGATCATTGCCGGCTGCGTGCTGGGCGGGGCGATTCAGGATTTCGTCGTCCTGTTCTGCTCGGTGCGGCGCGATGGCAAATCGCTCGGGCAGATGGCGCGGGAAGAGATCGGCAAGGTGGGGGGCATGACGGCGCTGATTACTGTGCTGCTGATCATGATCATTCTGCTGGCCGTGGTGGCGCTTGTGGTGGTTAACGCGCTGAACCACTCCCCGTGGGGCACTTTCACGATCGCCGCGACCATGCCCATTGCCATCTTCATGGGCCTCTACCTCCGCTACTTCCGGCCCGGCAAGGTGCTGGAGGTCTCCGTCATCGGCTTCCTGCTGATTCTGGCCTCGATCTTCGGCGGCGAATGGGTGGCGAACTCGCCGACCTGGGCGCCGGTGTTTACCATCTCGGCCATTGGTTTGGCCTGGAGCGTGATCGTTTACGGGTTTGCGGCCAGCGCCCTGCCGGTCTGGCTGCTACTTGCGCCGCGCGACTATCTGAGCACGTTCGTAAAGCTGGGGGTGGTGCTGCTGCTGGCCGTAGGGATTCTGGTGGTCCAGCCGCAGATGCAGATGCCGGCGCTGTCCCGGTTTCTGGACGGCACCGGGCCGGTGTTTGCGGGTACCGTTTTTCCGTTCTGCTTTATCACGATCGCCTGCGGCGCCATCAGCGGATTCCACTCGCTGATCAGTTCGGGCACGACGCCGAAGATGATCGCCAAAGAGAGTCACATTCTGCCGGTGGGCTATGGGAGCATGCTGCTCGAAGGCCTGGTGGGCATCATGGCCATGATTGCGGCTTGCGTGCTCGACCCGGGCGTCTACTTCGCGGTGAATTCGCCGGCCGGGGTGGTGGGCGCGACGGCGGAAGCCGCGGCGTCCACCATCAGCGGCTGGGGCTTTCCGGTGACGGCCGAGACGATGGCGCAACTGGCCAAGTCGGTCGGCGAGGAGAGCCTGTTTTACCGCACGGGGGGCGCGCCGTCGCTGGCGCTCGGCATGGCCCATATCTTCTCAAAGGGCGGCGGCGGCGAGGCGCTGCTGGGCTTCTGGTACCACTTTGCCATCATGTTCGAAGCGTTGTTTATTCTGACGGTGATCGACGCCGGAACGCGCGTGGGCCGCTTCATGCTGCAGGATTTGCTCGGTCAAATCTATACCCCGCTTGGGCGGACGAGTTGGATGCCGGGCGTGATTGGTTCGAGTGCCGTGATCGTGCTGAGCTGGGGCTATTTCCTGATTCAGGGCGTACGGGATCCGCTGGGGGGGATCAACAGCCTGTGGCCGCTGTTCGGCATCGCCAATCAGTTGCTCGCGATTATCGCGCTGTGCGTTTGCACGACGGTGCTTGTCAAGATGCACCGGGCGCGCTATGCCTGGATTACGCTGCTGCCGATGTGCTGGCTGATTACGGTGACGTTCACGGCCGCTTGGGAGAAGATGTTTTCGCCCTCGCCGCGCATCGGCTTTCTGGCCGCCGCCGGCAAGGCGACCAATCCGGCGATTGTGTTCAATAACCAACTCGACGCTGCGCTGTGCGGGCTGTTTCTCGTGCTGGTGACGACGATTCTGGTCGATTCCGGCCGGCAATGGATCGGCATTCTGCGCGGTCGGCAGTCCCCCAACAGCACCGAGACCCCCTTTGTCGCCTCGCAGCTACGGGCCGAGGAGGTCTGATGCTTGGGAGGATCTGGCGGAATCTTTGGGCGATTGTCCGCGAGTTGACCGATGAAAATGCGTATGCCCGCCATCTCGCCCACCATGGCTGTGCGCATTCGGCGGAGGAGTACCGGCGCTTTCAGGCCGAGCACTACGGCCGGAAGTACAAGCGGGCGCGCTGCTGTTAGACCATGGGCACTCGCGGGGCACTCGCAGAAACGGACCTACGCATTTTGTGGCACCCAGCAGTACCCGTGCCGGAGAACGGTTTGAATCTCCCCGCCGAGATGGAACAGTTTGACCTTCCGGCGCAGACGCTGCACATGCACATCCAGGGTGCGCGTCCGGACGCCGTTGGAATAGCCCCAAATGGTTTGGAGCAGATAATCCCGGGACAGGCAGTTGCCGGCGTGCTGGCGTAAGACGGTCAGCAACTCCGACTCTTTTCTGGTCAAGTGCACGGGCTCATCAGGGAGCGTAGTTGTTTTTGGATCCATGCCAATTTCCTCAGTTCGTGTAACGAGACGGGGAGGGGATCCGTTTCAAATTTTTATGCTGCCTGAATCTGCACCAAGGGACCCGTCTTCTTGCTGAGCAAGGGGTTGACCTGGCCGTCGGCTTCGAGGTATGCCCACTGAAAGTCGTGTTCGTTGATGAGGCAGTCGGGGTGGAAGTAAATGGCGCGGAAGGTTTGGCCCGCCTGGGCCGCGGTCATGCCGGGGCATACCGAGGAAACGGTGCGAGCGGTGTGTTCGACGCATGATCGGCAGCTAATCCCGTCGCTCAAGCACTGCTCCTGATACGATTTCTCCTGATTAGAGGGGTGCATATTTTTCATGCTCCTAAGGTTGTCCCAGAGGGGATATACCTTTGTAGCGGGAATCGTATTCGCGCGGTAGTCGCCACCGGAGGACTTCTCATCAAAATAATGTGGGTAGTCTCCCCCCCCATAGCGGTGGTCCATGGCTGTAGTACTTTCGCTCTACCCTGGGGCGGTCTTTTGTTCTCATGCGGGGAGGAGCAGAATCTCCCCCTTTGGCGGCCGTGGCGGGGCCTTTAGGACTGCTGGTACTGCTCGAAAAACCGCCAACTTTTTTTGGCGCAGTCGGCCCACTGGAAGTGCTGGAGGGCTCTGTTTTGCCCGGCGGCGCCGAGCGTGGAGCGCAGGGCGGGTGAGTCGAGGAGGTGGCCGAGGGCGGCGGCGATTTCCGCCGGGCTGCGGGGATCGACGTGCAGGGCGCCTGCGCCGGTGATTTCGGGCAGGCAGGAGGTATTGGAGGTCAGGACGGGGACGCCGCAGGCCATCGCCTGGGCGACGGGGAAGCCGAAGCCCTCATAGAGGGAGGGGTAGGCGAAGACGGTGGCGGCTTTGGTGAGGGCGGGGAGGTCGCCTTCGGCGACGTAGCCGAGGTAGCGGACGCCGGGCGGGCTGGCTTGAATGCGGCGGGCGGTGGCGCCAGCGGCCCAGCCCATGGGTCCGGCGAGGACGAGTTCGTAGTCGTCGCGGCGGAGTTGGGCCCAGGCGTCGAGGAGGGTATCGAGGTTTTTGCGGGGTTCGACGGTGCCGAGATTCAAGAGGAAGGGTTTTTGCAGGTTGAGCCGGCGGCGGAGCGCGTCGGCCTCGGCGGCGGTGACCGTGAAAAAGCGCGGGTCGACGCCGGAGTGAATGGTGACGACTTTGTCGGGATGGAGGTGGAGGAGGCGGATGGCGTCCTGGCGGGTGTTTTCGCTGACGGCGATGAGGCCGTCGGCGTGGGCGGCGATCTGGGAGGCGAAGCGTTGGTCGGCGGCGACGTTGGCGGGGGTGTGGAGTTCGGGCATGAGCCAGCAGGTGAGGTCGTGGAGGGTGGCGGTGAGGGCCATGCCGGGGACGGGACGGTGGACCTGATTGGTGGCGTGGAAGATATGGGCGCGATGGTTGGCCAGGCGGTTGACCCAGGCGGGGCCGTGGTTGGAGGCCAGGAGGAAGGCGATGCGGGGGATGGTTTGCCAGGGGGTGAGGGTGGACTGTTCGTGGGTAAGGTCGCCGATTTGGTCGAGGAAGGGGAAGGGGGAGACGCGGTGGCCGTGGGCGGCTTGGCGGAGTGCGCCGATCCAGTGATAGAGGTAGTTTTTTACGCCGGCACTACGGAGGAGAAGGGGGGAGGCGTCGACGGCCACATGCATGAGTCTCCATGATGGCAATGGCGGTGGGAAGAAAGCAAAAAGGGCAACCGATCGGTTGCCCTTTTAGAGTGCTTTGGGTTCGGAGTGGGATTACTGTCCGAAGAAGGCAACGATGCCGAGCAGGACAGTCGACTGCGACTTGGCGCTGGCGTTTTGGTTGCCCCGGTCATAGAACGGCTTATCGGACCAGTCTTTCCGATACTCGAGGCGGCTTAGCAAGCCCTGTGCCCACTTATACTCGCCGGTCATCGTGAAGGTGTTCAGCTTCTGCGCCTGGCCGGTGATGAAACCGTCGCGGTCGTTGTAATGCTCGTAGCGGGGCGTGAACGCAACCGTCTTCGAAACCTGGAACTTGGTGGCGAAACCGATGGCGACCCAGGTATCGCTGCCGCTCGTCAGGCGCTTGTCGGCGCCGTAATCGAAGTTGACGTACATGGAGGTCTTGTCGTTGGGCGTGATGTTCAAGACGGTGTCGTAGAAGTTCCGGAAACCCTGGTTGTTGCCCTTCTTTTCCGGACCGGTGTAATAGGTGTTGAACCAGGAGATCTTCGATCCGGTCCAGGCCGTGGTGAAACCAAGGGTCTTGCCGGTGTTGTTATCTTCGACATTGTTCCAGCCGTTGACGAGTTGAACGCCGGCCGAGAAGGACTTGGTGAGCGGCTTCGTTACCCGCAGACCGGTGTGGTAGTACGGACCATTCGCATAGAGGTAGCCGCGGGAGTAGTTCCAAGCGAGGTGGGTCTCGGTAAGTTCTGCACCGGCGGAGGTAAAAAATTTGCCGAAGTCGATCTGCAAACCGCCAGCGTTTTTCGGTTTGAAAGACACGAAAGCCTGCGGAATATAGTTAACAATGCCGGCGCCGGACGGCTCGGTGGCATGGAACACGTCCCAGGCGCGACCGAAGCCGACGTCGAGGGTAAAGCCGATCGGATCGGCGTCATGCGTCAGCGAGATCTTCGTCATGTTCAACGTGAGAGAGTTGGCTTTTACGTCGAAGTTGCGCAAAACGTTGTTGCCGGAAGCTGGATTGCCAAAATTCTTGCTATAGTAACCGTCAATCAATCCAGTGATCTTGATTGAACCCACGGTCCACGGGGCCGGCGCGGCAGGGGCAGGGTCAGGGGTGGTCGCAGTGGCCGAAGTCTGAGCAAACAGGCTGGTCCCCGCAAACATCATTGAGCAAAACCTCGCGACGAGGACACTTTTCGCCGGAATCTTCATTAAAAGTCTCCAATATGGAAGGAATTTCGGAGCAACGGGGATCCTTACCCACCATATCGGCCGGGACGGGCAAGTACCAATAGATATTTTCAATCGAGCGAATAGTATTTTTCGACTTCCGCTCGCGAGACGCTCGTAGCATCCTATGGAGCAATGCACTGTTGCAGGTCCGCGCCCCCGGCCGGGCTTGTCTTGACTCCCGACTCCAACTGAGGTGTTTCATGAAAAGATTCTTCACCGCAAGTTCGCTTGCCGCGCTCGGGGCTTTGTCGCTCCTCGCCCAAGCCCCTCCCGCCGGACCGACAACGGCTGAGCTTGTTCCCAAAATCGCTTCCGCGCAATCGGCTGGTGACAACGCCTGGATGCTGGCGAGTTGCGCGTTGGTACTCCTGATGACCGGTCCCGGACTGGCGCTCTTCTACGGTGGGCTCGTTCGCAAGAAGAACGTGCTGGGAACCATGATGCAGAGCTTCATCCTGATGGTTGTCGCCACGGTGATGTGGGCTTTGTTCGGATACTCGCTGTCGTTCGGCGACGGGAACTCCTTCATCGGCGACATGCGGTTTGCCATGATGAATGGCGTCGGCATGGAGCCTAACACCGATTACGCCGCCACGATTCCTCATCTCACCTGGATGGCCTTCCAGATGATGTTCGCCATCATTACCCCGGCGCTCATCACCGGCGCCTTTGCCGAGCGGATGAAGTTCAGCGCGATGTTGCTGTTCACCATTCTCTGGAGTCTGCTGATCTATTACCCCATGGCGCACATGGTGTGGGGCAAGGGCGGCATGTTGAACGCCTTCCTCGGCGGGTCGATTCCCACTCTCGACTTTGCGGGCGGCACGGTCGTCCACATCACTTCGGGCGTCTCGGCGTTGATTTGCGCCATTGTCATGGGCAAGCGTCTGGGCTATCCGACCGAACCCATGCGGCCGCACAGCCTGGTGTTGAGCTTCATCGGCGCCTGCCTGCTGTGGTTTGGCTGGTTTGGCTTCAACGCCGGTTCGGCCCTGGCGGCCAACGGCCTGGCGGCGAGCGCATTCGTGGCGACCCACTTCGGCGCGGCGGCGGCGGCCCTGGGCTGGCTGCTGGCCGAATGGTTCCAGCATGGCAAACCGAGCATTCTCGGGGGGATTTCAGGTTGCGTGGCGGGCTTGGTGGCGATCACCCCGGCGTCCGGCTTCGTGAAGCCAATTCCGGCGCTGATTATCGGCTTTGCGGCCGGAATCGTCTGCTACTTCGCGGTGGTGAAAGTGAAGAACATGCTGGGCTATGACGACTCGCTCGACGCCTTCGGCGTGCACGGCGTGGGAGGCACCCTGGGCGCGATCCTCACGGGTGTGTTTGCCACCAAGGAAGTGAACGCGCTCAAAGACTCGGCGGGAAATGCGATCAACACCGGTCTGGTGGACGGCAACGGCGGGCAGGTGGTCAACCAGTTGCTCGGCGTCGGGATCTCGTGGGCCATCGCGATTGTCGGATCGTTTCTTATTCTGAAGATCGTCGATGTGGTGGTTGGTTTGCGCGTGACCAGTGAGCAGGAGACGATGGGTCTCGACCTGAGCATGCACGGGGAAGAAGGATACAATCTCGAAGCGTAAGAGCGGAGGCCACGAACATGAAGAAGATTGAAGCCATTATTCAGCCGTTCAAGCTGGAAGAGGTCAAGGAAGCCCTGAAGGCGATCGGCATCGACGGGATGACGGTCATCGAAGTGCGCGGGCACGGTCGCCAGAAGGGACACAAGGAGGTCTACCGCGGGCAGGAGTACCAGGTGGACCTGTTGCCGAAGGTCAAGATCGAGATGGTCGTGCCGGACTCCCGCGCCGACGAAGTCATCTCGGCGCTGACGACGGCAGCGCGGACAGGAAAGATCGGCGACGGGAAGATCTTTGTGTCCGAAATTGCCGACGCCATCCGCATTCGCAATGACGAACGCGGTGAATCCGCCCTCTAGTTCGGCTCTGGCCGGTATCCGCGCCGCCTTCTTCGAGACTTGGGACCCCGTTGCCGTCCTGTCTCGAAGAACGGCGGAGGTGGACCGGACCGTTGTGGCCGCTTTCGACCAATACCTGGCCCCGGTTTACTCTTCCGGTCTGGCCCTGTTGGCCGTGGGCGGCTACGGCCGTCAGGAGTTGTTTCCCAACTCCGACGTCGATCTGTTACTGCTGCTCGAAACCGCTCCCCACAACCAAACCACTCGAGACGCTCTCTCGGCCTTTCTGCGCGCTCTGTGGGATGCCGGTTTGCGGCTGAGCCACTCGGTGCACTCGCTCGAAGAGTGCTGCCAGTATCACCCCCAGAACGTCGAACTGAATATCAGTCTGCTCGACCATCGTTATCTGTGCGGCGATCGGGCCGAGTACGAAAAACTCGCCCGGCAGTTGCCGAAATTCGTGATGAGCGAACGGCCAACCCTCGTGCGGCATCTGATCCGGCAGGTGCGCGAGCGCCACGAAAAGTTCCACTCTACCGTCTATCAACTCGAGCCCAACGTCAAGGAGGCTCCGGGTGCCCTGCGCGACATCCACTCCATCGGCTGGCTCACCAAACTGCAGGATCCGGACCGCGAACTGCCCGACTGGCTCGCCGAACTCGCCGAACCCTGCCGCTTTCTCTACGCCACCCGCTGTTACCTGCATTGGCAAGCCAACCGCGATCAGAATCTGCTGCAATTCGACCTGCAGGAGTCCCTGGCGGCCGAACGAGGCCTGACCGCGGCCGAGTTCGTGCGGCAGTATTTCCTCAGCGCACGCAAGATTTACCGTGGGCTGCTGCAGGCCGTCGATCTGTGCGAAACCCTGGTGCCGAGCGGCCTGCTCGGGCGCTTCCGCGACTGGCGCTCGCGGCTGTCCACCTCCGAGATCTCGGTCAATAAAGATCGCCTGTACCTGAAGAACGCGCGGTTGCTCGAATCGGATCCTGACGTCGCCCTGCGGCTGATTCGCTTCTCGGCCCGGCACGGGCTGCCGCTTTCGGCCGAAGCCGAACGCCGCATGGAGGCGGCGCTGCCCAGCCTGGCGGCGTACTTCGCCCAGCCCGGACCCGTTTGGAACTACTTGCGGGAGATCTTCGAGCAACCCCACGCCATGGCTGCGCTGCGCACCATGCACGAGTCCGGGCTGCTGGCCGCGATCCTTCCCGAATGGAAGCTCATTGAAGGGTTGGTCGTGCGGGATTTCTACCACCGTTACACGGTCGACGAGCATACGCTGATCGTCATGGAGAATCTGCTCGCCCTGCGTACCAATACCGACCCCGCCCGGCGCCGGTTCGTCGGTCTGTTCGCCGAAATCCAGTCTCTGCCGGCGCTGTTGTTCGCCATCGTCATGCACGACGTGGGGAAGGGAATCGACGGGCCGACGCATGCCATGGAGTCCGCCCGCCTGGCGGCCGCCATTATGGAGCGGATTCAGGTGCCGGAAGAGGATCGGCCGCTGATTCACTTCCTCATCGACCAGCACCTGGCCCTTTCGAGCGTGATGAATTCGCGCGACCTCTCCGACCCGGCCACGGCGGAGCACCTGGCCGGCCGGGTGGAGACCGTCGAACGGCTCCGCTATCTGACGCTGTTAACCTATGCCGATATCAGCGGCGTCAACGACACCTCCATGAGCCCGTGGCGGCTCGAGCAGTTGTGGCGGGTTTATGCCGTCGGGCAGCGGGAGTTGACCCGGGAGCTGGACACGGACCGTATTGGCGCCTCGGCCTCCCATCCGTTTCTCGAAGGCTTTCCGCAGCGCTATCTGCGCACCCACCGCGATACCGAGGTGGCCCAGCACATCGCCCTGGCCGAGAAGGCCAGCCAATCGGGCGTGGCCATCGATCTGTCGCGTCAGGGCGGGGTATGGAATCTGGTCGTCATCACCCGCGACCGCCCCAAGCTCTTTGCCTCTCTGGCGGGCGCCCTCGCCGGCTCCGGCATGAATATCGTCAAAGCCGAAGCCTTCGCCAACCACCGGGGCGAAGTGCTGGACTCCTTCACCTTTGCCGATCCCACGCGCAATCTCGAACTCAATCCACCCGAGATTGAACGGTTGTGCCAAACCATCGAGCGGGTCGTCCTGGGCAAGGTGAATGTGGCGAGCCTGCTCGCCAGCCGCCGGCGGCCGCCCGCGAGCAAAGCCAAGCCGGATATTCGTCCGGCCGTGCACGTCGACAATCAGGTCAGCGACCATGCTACTCTCGTCGAGATCAGCGCTGAAGACCGCCCCGGACTTTTGTTCGACCTCGCTTCCACCATCTCGCAGGCCGGTTGTAACATCGAAGTTGTGCTGATTGATACCGAAGCGCACAAGGCCATCGACGTCTTTTATCTCACCCGGGAAGACCGCAAACTCACGGCCGAAGAGTCGGCGGCGCTCGAACGGCGTCTGGACGAAGTGTGCCGGCGCTTCTAACGCGCCGTGGTCTGCTGGCGGGTCTTGCCGCCCCCGCTCCCCCGCGGCCGAACATCCTGCTGCTGCTGCCCGATCAGTGGCGGCCGGATTGGATGCCGGGGCAGCCCGGGATTCCGGTCCGCCTCCCGCACGTCGAACAGTTGATGGGCCGGGGCGTCCGTTTTCTCAACGCCATCACCCCCTCGCCCCTGTGCGCCCCGGCCCGGGCGTGCCTGGCCTCCGGCAAGGAGTACACGCGCTGCGGAGTGGCCTCCAACCAGTTCGATTACCCGCTGTCCCAGCAGACCTACTACCAACTGCTGCGCCAGGCCGGCTATCACGTCATGGGCTGCGGCAAACTGGACCTGCACAAAAAAACGCTCGACTGGGGCCTCGACGGCCAGCACCTGCTGCGCGAGTGGGGCTTTTCCGACGGCATCGACAATGCCGGCAAAATGGACGCCGTGCGCAGCGGCCTGCCCACGCCCAAAGATCCCTACATGAAGTTGCTGCACGACCGGGGCATGGCCGAAGTGCATGTCAAGGATATGCGGGCCCGCAAAGCGCACGAGGGCACCTACCCCACCCCGCTCCCCGACGATCTGTACTGCGACAACTTCATCACCCGCAACGCCCTCACCCTGCTCGAACGCGCCCCCCGCGATCAGCCCTGGCACCTGGCCGTCAACTTCACCGGGCCGCACGATCCCCTCGACATCACCGCCGCCATGGAGCGCACCGCGCGCGACCGCACCTACCCGCAGCCAAACCGCAACACCCAGAACCCGCCCGCGCACCACGTGGCCGTGCGGCAAAACTACTCGGCCATGTGCGAAAACATCGACCGGGGCATCGGGCAAATTCTCGCCGCCGTTGCCGCCCGCGGCGAACTCGACAACACCCTCGTCGTCTTCTCCTCCGACCACGGCGAAATGCTCGGCGATCACAATCGCTGGGGCAAGCACGTGCCCTACCAGGCCTCCCTCGGCATTCCCCTCGTCATCGCCGGAGCCGGCGTCCGCGCTCGCGGCAACAGCCGGGCGCTGGTTACGTTACTGGACCTGGCGGCCACGTTTCTCGATTGCGCCGGCCTCCCCGTTCCCGCCGCCATGGATAGCCGTACCCTGCGCCCCCTGCTCGCGGACCAGACCCGGCGCCATCGCACTCACCTCGTCGCCGGGCTCGAGGACTGGCGTCTGGTCTGGGACGGCCGCTACAAACTCATCGAGGGTTTCGAGAAAGAGCCCCAGCTGTTTGACCTCCAGCGCGATCCATTAGAGAATTTAAACCTATGGGCGCGGCGGACGCGGATCCGGACCCACTTGAAAACTCTGCTGCCTTCCTGAAATAATCTAATCCGGTCAAAATAATCCGATTTATACTCTATACATATGAAGTCGCCTTCACCCGAAGAGCCGCGCCGCGGCTTTCTGATCGCCTCCATTAACGGCCTCATGGGCCTCATCACCGCCGCCCTGGCGCTGCCTTCGGCCGGTTATCTGCTGGGTGGCTCGAAAGCGAAACGCCCGGCCGACTGGGTTCCCGCCGGCGACCTGACCAAGCTCGAAGAGAACGTGCCCGAGCAGGTGATCTTTGAACGAGTACGCCGCGATGGATGGAAGACGGTGAAAGAGAAGGCGAGCGCGTGGATGGTGAAGACAGCCGATAAACAGGTGGTCGCCTTCTCGCCGGTTTGCACGCACCTGGGGTGTGCGGTGAGTTGGGACGGGTCGGCCAAATCCTTTGCCTGCCCCTGCCACACCTCAAGTTTTGGCACCGACGGTAAGGTCCTGTCCGGACCCGCGCCGCGCGCGCTCGACCGGTTTGCGGTGAAGTTAGACGGTTCCACCATTCTGCTGGGCGAGATCCGCCCCGCCGACAAGGCATAACGGATGCTGAATCAAGTGCGCGCCTGGGTAGAGGAGCGGACCGGTCTTGAATCCGGCATCGCCCACTTTCTCAACGAAGATATTCCCGCTTCGAGCGGCTGGCACCAGGTGTTTGGCAGCATGGCGCTGTTCATGTTCCTGGTGCAGGTGTTTACCGGCATCATGATGGCGCTCAACTACGCGCCCACTACCGCCGAAGCCCACAGCAGCTTGCGCTACATCCTGACCGAACTTACCGCCGGACGGCTCATGCGCGGCTTGCACCATTGGGGCGCGAGCATGATGATCTGCATCGTCGTCCTGCACATGGTGCAGGTGTTTCTCTGGGGCGCCTATAAGAAACCCCGCGAAGCCACCTGGATGCTCGGTGTTGTGCTGCTGTTGTTGACCCTCGGCTTCGGCCTGACCGGCTATCTGCTGCCCTGGGACAACCGGGCCTACTGGGGCACCGTCGTGACGACGCAGATTGCGGCCAAGGCGCCGGTCATGGGTCCCTATATCCTCACGCTACTCGGCAGTGAAGACGGGCAGATTGGCGCCGTTACCTTCGCCCGCTTCTACGCCGCCCATGTGCTGATTCTCCCGGCCGTGACGGCGCTGCTGGTCTTCCTGCACGTCTATCTCGTCCGCCGGCACGGCGTCGCCCCGGCCCCGGTCGAAACCGCCCCGCCCATCAAGTTCTACCCCCGGCAGGTCTTTAAGGACACGGTCGCGATCTTCGCCATGTTCGCCCTGCTGTTTGTGCTGGCCGTCGCCGTCCGCGTCCCGCTCGGAAAACTGGCCGATCCCAATGATGTGAGCTACATTCCCCGGCCCGAGTGGTACTTCCTGTTTCTGTTTCAAGTCCTGAAGTACTTTGAAGGGCCGCTCGAGATTGTCGGCAGCATGGTGCTGCCTGGCATCGCCGTCCTGTTGCTGTTCCTCACGCCATTCATCGACCGCGGCAAGGCCATCGCCCTGCGGCAGCGCACGGGAGCGATTGGCGTCCTGGTGCTCTCGCTGATCGGGTGGGGCGCCTTGACGGCCGCCGCCCTCTCCACCACGCCGCACCGCGATTCTTGGAAAGGCTTCACCGCCGAAGAGATGGCGGCCATCGGCACCTTCCGGCAGGCCGCCTGCTGGCAGTGCCACTCCTCCACCCCCGGCGACTCCCGCCCCGGACCCAACCTCGCCGATATCGCCGTCCTCCGCGAGCGCGACTGGCTCGTCGCCCACTTCAAGCAAGCCAGCGGCCCGGCCGGCCAGGGTGTGAAGGACCTGCGGTGGCGGCAGTTGGCCACCTTCCTGCCGAAACTCGACGATGAAAACGTCGAAAGCCTCCACCGGACGCCGCAATCGCTCGTCAGCGGCGCTTTGGTCTACCAGCAGAACAACTGCGGTGCTTGCCACCAGATCAACGGAGCCGGCATGAAGTCCGGCCCCCCGCTCAACGGCGTCGCCAAACGCTGGGACCGCAAGTGGATGGAGGAGCACTTCCTCGATCCGGAGAGCAAATCCCCGGGGACGATCATGCCGGCCTATAAGTTCGCCCCATCCGACATGACCGCCATGCTTGATTACATGATGTCGCTTACTGACTAAGCGCTGCTTCCTGAAAGGCGTGCCGCACCGGCGAGTCGTCCGAGTTGGCGAAGCCGGCCCGCTGCACCATCAGCAGCAGCGCCACGCCCCGCTTCGGGTCAATCCACGCCTGCGTGCCGTACGCTCCGCCGTGCCCGAACGAACCCGGGCTTAGCCACTTGGTTACCCCCTGCGGCTCCCGCACCACGCACCACGCCAACCCCCAGCCGTGTCCGGGCGTAAATCCGGTCTTCAGGTCGCCGGATTGCAGCGTCGTCATCTGCCGGACGGATTCGGGCTTCAGATATCGCTTGCCGTCGAGCGTGCCCTCGTTCAGGATCATACGCTGGAAGCGCAGGTAGTCGGTGGCGGTCGAAAACAGGCCGCCGTTGGCTGCCGGGAACGGTTCGGGGTCAAAGCCCGGTGGCAGCGCGGCCGGTACGAGCTTGCCGGTGGTTTTGTCCTGCCGGACCGGCGCAATCAGCCGGGCCTTCTGCTTCGCCGTCGGGAAAAACGTCGTGCTCTTCATGCCCAGCGGCTTGAAAAGCCGGACGGCCAGAAATTTCTCGAGCGGCTGGCCGGAGGCCACTTCGACGACATGGCCCAGTGTATTGATGCCGCTCTGGCAGTACTTCCACTGGCTGCCCGGCGCAAACTGCAGCGGCTTGGCGAGGTAAGCCGGAATCAGGTCGCCGAGTTTCCGCGCTGCCGCCCACTCGGTCGGCGTCGCTTCAGCGAGGCCCGAGGAGTGCGTCAGCAGGTGCTTCAGCGTGATCTCCGGGTACTTGGCGAACGCCGGGATGTGCTTGGCCACTGCGTCGTCCACCGACAGCTTGCCCTCGTCCTGCAGCATCAGGATCGCCGTCCCTACCACCGGCTTGGTCATCGAAGCGATCCAGAACAGGGAGTTCTTCTTGACGGCGCCCGTGGCGGCCAAGTGGGTGACGCCGTTGCGCGTGGCGATGGCGGTCACTGCGCCGGGAATCTCCTGCGCGTCGATCATCTTCTGCATGGCCGCGCGGATGGCGGTGTCTTGCGCGGGGAGTAGCGCCGGCAGCAGCACAGCAATAAGGAGGCTTCGCATGGCGTCAGCGTATCATGAAGGAAACATGCCCCAAGACTGGACGCGCCTGCGCGTCTTTCCGCTCAGCGAGCGCAAGAGCCTTACCCGCGTCGAACAGATTCTCCTCGACCCCGCCAGCGAAGCGCCGCCCGCCCCCTCGGCCGTGGCCGCCTGCGCGGCGAAGATCCTCGCCGCCCGCGAGCGTGGCGCCGCTGTCGTGCTTTTCTACGGCGCGCACCTGCTGCGCAACGGTGCGGCGTTGCTGCTCGACCGGATGATGGCCCGTGGCTGGGTGACGCACGTCGCCACCAACGGCGCCGGCACCATCCACGATTGGGAGTACGCCTGGCTGGGCCGCTCCACCGAGAGTGTCGAAGAGAACGTCGCCACCGGTACCTTCGGCGCCTGGGACGAAACCGGCCGCAACCTGCACGTCGCTCTCCTGGCGGGCGCCCTGCGTGGCGAAGGCTACGGCGCCTCGCTCGGCCGCTTCATCGCTGAAGACGGCGTCACGCTGCCCGCCCCCGCTGCGTTGGAGCAGTGGATTCGGGACGAACCCCGGCATCCGCTCACGGCCGCGCGCGCCGACCTTCTCGCGGCCGGCCTGCCCGCCGGGCGCTATGCGGTGGAGCACCGGTGGAAGTCCGCCTCGATCCTCTATCATGCCTTCCGCCACGGCGTGCCCGCCACGGTCCATCCGGGCATCGGCTATGACATCATCGCCAACCATCCGCTATTCAACGGCGCGGTCATCGGCCGCGGGGCGGGCCTCGACTTCCGGTTGCTGGGCGACTCGGTGGCCGGCCTCGACGGCGGGGTCGTGCTCTCGATCGGCTCGGCCATCATGGCCCCGCAGGTGTTTGAGAAGACGCTCAGTAACGTGAACAATCTGCGCCTCGGCGCCGGCCGCGCCATCGTTACCGGCCATGAGATCTACGTGGTCGACCTGCAGGACGGCGGCGGCTGGGACTGGACCCAGGGCGAGCCGCCGAAGACGAACCCGGCCTACTACCTGCGTTTCTGTAAGAGTTTCTCCCGCATGGGCGCGCCGATGCACTATGTGCAGCATGACAACGCCGCCTTCGTCCATAACCTCTACCGGACGCTAGAGCGACTCGTCGCCTAGCCGGCGGTCGTGGTTCAGATAGTTGCGGATGTAGTCGGCCACCGAGTCGGCGAGTGGCGTAATGGGAGCGGCGTAGCCGGCTCGTCGCAGCTTGTCGATGGTGGCGCAGGTGCGGTATTGGTACTTGCCGCGCAGCTGCTCGGGCATGGGGATGAACTCGATGTTCGGTTCGAGATCGAGGGCGGCAAAGATGGCGCGGCCGAGGTCGAGCCAGGTATGGGCGTGGCCGGAGCCGAGGTTGAACAGGCCCCCGGCGGTAGGCGAATCCGCCAAGTGAATCGACATGGCGACGGCGTCTTTGACGTATAGAAAGTCGCGCTGCTGGCAGCCGTCGGCGAAATCGGGCCGGTGGCTGCGGAAGAGTTCGAGCTTGCCGGTGGAGCGGATCTGGTGAAAGGCTTTGTGCACCACGCTGCGCATATCGCCTTTGTGATCTTCGTTCGGGCCGAAGACGTTGAAGTACTTGAGGCCGACTACCCGCTCGGCGAAGCCCGCGCTGAGGGCGTACTGGTCGAACAGGTGCTTCGAGTAGCCGTACATATTGAGCGGGCGGAGGGAGTCGAGCGGAAGGTCTTCGCGGAAATCATCTTCGCGGGCGCCGTAGGTGGCGGCTGAGGAGGCGTAGACGAAGCGGGCGCCTTTGGCCAGCGCCCAGTGCGCCAGCGTCTTGGTGTAAGCGAAGTTGTTCCGCATCAGAAAGGCGGAGTCTTTTTCGGTGGTGGCCGAACAGGCACCGAGGTGGAAGATGGTGTCGATCTCGTCCAACTGTGGCAGTGCCGTCAGCAACTCTTCGCCATCAATGTAGTCAAGGAACCGCAGCGGCACCAGGTTCCGCCATTTCTCTGACAGGTCGAGGCGGTCCGCCAGGAGGATGTTCTGGTAGCCAAGCTGATTGAGCCGCCAGACGATGGCGCTGCCGATCATGCCGGCGCCGCCGGTGACCAGAATACGGCGGGAGGATGCAATGGGCATAGTAAAGTTCGATTATCCCTGAATCGGCTCCGCGCTGCCCGCGTCGGTCATGGGCCTCGCGCCCGTGTCCGTCAAAAAATGGTCGGGGCGAGAGGATTCGAACCTCCGGCCTCCTGGTCCCGAACCAGGCGCTCTACCAGGCTGAGCCACGCCCCGAAGACATCAGGATAGCGCGTTCGCCACCCATCCGGCAACATTCCGCAAAAACTCCCTCATTTATGCGATCCTACCCATGAATCCTCCCCTTGCCAGCCATCATGGACGATCTCCGCTTCGCCCTCCGCCTGCTCGTCAAACAGCCCGGGTTTGCCGCGGTAGCTCTGCTTACGCTCGCCCTCGGAATCGGCGCCAACATAACCATTTTCGCACTGGTCACCAGTGTTCTCCTGCGCCCGCTCCCCTACGCCCAGCCCGAAACCCTCGTCCACCTCTCCGGCGTCCCCACCCAGGACAGCAAAGAGCTGCAGGGCATCTCCATGCCCGACCTCCTCGACTACCGCCAACTCTCCCAATCCCTCGAATCCCTCGCCGCCTTCTCGTTCTATCCCGAACGCCCCATCTACTCCGGACTCGGCGAACCCGAACAGGTGGAAACCGTCGCCGTCAACTTCAACTTCTTTAGCCTCCTCGGCGCCCGGCCCCTCCATGGCCGTACCTTCGCCGCCGGCGAAGACCAGCTCGGACAGCACCGCCTCATCGTCCTCAATCATGCCTGGTGGCTCAGCCGCCTCGGCGGCGACCCGGCCATCATCGGCAAGAAAATCACCCTCAACGCCAACGACTACGAAGTCATCGGCATCATGCCCGCCGGCTTCCAATTCCCCCAGCCCGCCGCCGGCTGGACGCCCATCCCCGTCGGCTCCTCCATCTCCAAGCTCCGCGACGCCCACATCTATAAAGCCATTGGCCGCCTGCGTCCCGGAGCCACGGTCGAAGCCGCCCGCCAGGAGATCCTCGCCCTCGGCCAACGCAACGAGCAGCTGCACCCCCAAACCAACCGCGGCTATCGCGCCGCTGTCGAGACCCTCGCCCACGCCATCACCGGCGATGTCCGTCCCACGCTCTACCTGCTCGCCATCGCCGTCGGCGTCCTTCTGCTTACCGTCTGCGGCAACCTCGCCAATCTCCTGCTGGCTCGCGCCGCCGGCCGCCAGCGCGAGTTCGCCATCCGCACCGCGCTCGGCGCCCCCCGCGGCCGCCTCATCCGCCAACTGCTGACCGAAAGCCTCTTGCTGGCCACGCTCGGCGGCGCCGTGGGCCTCCTTCTCGCCTGGTGGGCCGTGCGGCTACTCGGCGTGCTCCATCTTCCGTCTCTGCCGCGCCTCGATGAACTCCATCTCGACGGTGCCTCCGTCGTCTTCACCATCGCCCTCGTCACCCTCACCGCGCTCCTGTTCGGCCTCGCGCCCGCGCTCCTGGCCACCGACCTCAAAGCCGGCGGCGGACGCGGCGCCACCGCCGGCCAGCGCCAAAGCCGAATCCGTGGCGCCCTCGTCGTCGCCGAAGTCGCTCTCGCCTCCTTCCTTCTCATTGGTGCCGGACTCCTGCTCGAAAGCGTCCGCCGCCTCCTCGCCGTCGACGCCGGATTCACCACGAGCAATGTCACGGTCCTCGATCTCTCCACCCCCTCCCGCCGTTTCGCCTCCCCCGATGCCGCGGCGCAGTTCGTCCAAACCTATCTCGACCGGGTCCGCGCCCTGCCCGGCGTCCAGTCCGCCGCCGCCACCATCTTCCCTCCGCTCGGCGGGGTCTACTCCTTCATGGACCTCACCATCCCCGGCCAACCGCCGCCCCTCGTCAAGCCCTCCGTCGGCAACGTTTCGGTCACTCCGGGGTACTTTGAAACCTTCCGCATCCCCCTGCTCACCGGCCGCCTCTTCGACGCCCGTGACACCAAAGACGCCCCGCGCGCCGTCATTCTCTCCGCACCCATGGCCCGCCAGTTCTTTCCTGGCCAAAACCCGCTCGGCCGCAAGATCACCCTCTCCTACGGCGCCGACTGGACCGGCGAAGTCGTCGGCATCGTCGGGGGCATCCGTCGCCGCGGTCTCGCCGAAGAACCCCGCGCCGAAGTCTACCTGCCCTTCGCGCAGATGCCCTATCCCACCCTCACAATCGCCGTGCGCTCCACCCTGCCTACCGCCCAACTGGCCGGGGCGCTCAAGCAGGAGATGAAGCAGCTCGATCCCGGCATACCGCTGAACCGAATCCGCCCCATGGACGAAGTCGTCAACGAATCCATTGCCGCCTCCCGCCTGCGTAGTCTGGTCACCCTGCTGTTTGCCGCTGCCGCACTCCTGCTCGCCTCCATCGGCATCTACGGCGTCATGGCCTACTCCGTCTCCCGCCGCGCCACCGAACTCGGCATTCGTCTCGCCCTCGGCGCCAGCCCCACGCAAATCCTCCGCCTCGTCATGGGGCAGGGCCTGCGCCTGACCGCCCTGGGTATCGGCGCCGGTATCCTCCTGGCGGCCATCGCCGGCCAAGCCCTGGCCACCGTCCTGTACGGCGTCAGCGCCTGGAATCCCATCGTCTACGCCGCGGTCGCGCTGTTGCTGGCCCTGGTCGCCGCCCTGGCAACCTTTGTACCCGCCTGGCGCGCCACCCGCATCGACCCCGCCACGGCTCTCCGAGGCGACTAGCCGGGCTATAAGTTAAAGAACCGCTCCGCCTTCCGCAGCGCCTGTTCGGCCACGCTGAAGTGCTGCCGCGCCGCCTCGGCGTCCGCCCCCTGCACCGCCGTTTCCCCCTCGCCGATCTCACTCGCCACTGTCTCGAGCAGCGCGCCAATGTCGCCGCGCGGCTTCAGCCCCTGGCTGGCCAGCGTCTCCCGCAGATGGTTCAGCGCAGCCTTGCACGCTTCGAGACGCGATTGAATCCGCACGCGACGCACCCGCAACTCGGAAGCCTCCGCCGCCCCCAAACGCGGCGGCGCCGCCGGCGTCACCACGACCGCGGCGGCCGCCGCCGGGGCCGGTGCGGGCGCGGGAGCCGTGGGCGCCGGTGTGGCCGGTTCTGCCGCGGCTACCGGTGCTGCCGCCCTTCTCCCTGTCAGCTCCGGCGGCAGCTTGTCCAGTCGCTGGACGCCCGACCCCGGTGCACGCGCCACCACTGGGGTAGCCGGTTCTGCCACCACCGGCGCCACCGCCTCGGCCGCCGGTTCGCTCTTCCCCTCCGGAGCCGCGACTACCTCCGGCGCCGCCACCACCGGTCCGGCCGCCGGCCTCCGCAGCTTCCACCAAACCAGCCCGCCACCGGCCAACAACGCCACCACCAGCGCCACCGCACCCAACCGCAGCGCCAACCCGCCGCCTCCGGCCGCAGGCGTCGCCGCCGCCACCGCCGCCGGCGCCGGCGGCGCTATCGCTGCCGGAGCCGCCGCCCCCCCGCTCTGCAGTACCCGCAGCACCCCGTCGAGCGCCGCGTAAAACTCCCCCGCGCTCTGAAAACGTTGATTGGCGTCTTTGGCCATCGCCCGCAAAATCACATCGTTCAACGCCTGCGGCATCGAAGGATCAATCTGAATCGGCGGAATCGACTGCTGCTGCATATGCGCCGCCATAATCGAAAACTCGCTGGTCCCCTCAAACGGCTTCCGCCCCGTCACCATCTGGTACAGCGAGATTCCCAGCGAATACAGGTCCGACCGCGAATCCACCGGCTGCCCGTTAATCTGCTCCGGCGACATGTAGAACAGCGACCCCATCGTCTGCCGCGTCTGCGTCAGCGACGGATCGTTCACCACCCGCGCAATACCGAAGTCCAGCAGCTTCAACTGCCCCTGTACCGTCAGCATCATGTTCGAAGGCTTAATGTCCCGGTGCACAATGCCGCGCTCGTGCGCATACCCCAGCGCGCTCAGCACCTGCATCGAGCACCACACCGCATAGTCGAGCGGCAGCGGGCGCTCCGGCGTAAACAGGCTCTCCACCGTCCTCCCCTCGACAAACTCCATCAGCATCAGCAGCTGATTGCCATCGCGCATCGCCGTGTGCAGACGCGCAATGTTGGGATGCTCAAGACTCGCCTGCACCTTGATCTCGCGCAGAAACCGGTCGGCCAGTTCCGTGTTGCCGCTCAGGTCAGGCAGCAGTACCTTCATTGCCTCCAGCCGGTCCGAGATGACGTTCTGCACCTTAAAGACCTTACCCATTCCTCCTGCGCCCAATTCCTGCAGAATGCGGTAGTCGCCAATTTGATGCCCTGGAGCCAGACTCATAGCAATGCCACTATAGTACGCGGAATCTCCCGCCGCCATACCGCAGCCAAAGTAAAAAAATGCGGGATAGACTTGACAGCTGGTTCCTATTACACTAGGGATACGATCTGAATGTATCCAAACCGACCCTTCCGTCTTCCGCGCCCCAAGATTCGAGAAAATGTTAACGAAGCAATCCGAGCGCGTGAAGTACGCGCCGTTTTTCCGGATGGCACCGTGGAGGTCATGCCCACCCCGGCAGCCGTGCGGAAGGCCAAGGATCTCGGACTGGATCTGATCGTCATCGCGCCCACCGCCGAGCCGCCCGTCGCCAAGGCCATGGACTATGGCCAGTGGCAGTACGAGCAGAAAAAGAAGTCGCACGATGCCAAGCGCAAACAGCACGTCATCCACGTCAAAGAGCTGAAGTTCCGGCCCAACACCGACGACCACGACTACGACTTCAAAAAGAACCACGCCATTCGCTTCCTCGGGGAAGGGAACCGCGTCAAGGCGGTCGTTCAGTTCCGCGGTCGCGAAATCGCCCACGTCGAGCTCGGCCAAAAACTCCTGCTCCGCTTCGCCGCCGACTTGAAACCCTACGGTGCCGTCGAAGGCTCGCCGCGTCTCGAAGGCCGCAACGCCCATATCCTCATCAGTCCCCTAAAAAAGGACACCCCTGCCAAGAAAGCAGCCCCCGCGCCCGCTCCGGCCGCCGGCTCTTCCGAAGCGCCCCGCTAACTTCCCGGCCCTGCCCGGACCCGCTGTACTATACTGGCTTCCAGCGGGAGGTCGCGTATGCCGACAGTGCTCCAGGTGCAGGGCTGGCGTTGTTACTTCAACTCGAACGAAGGCGAACAACCCATGCACGTCTACGTGCAAAAGGGGAACATCGAGTGTAAGTTCTGGCTCCACCCGGACCAGTTCGTCATCGAAGAGGACTTCGAGCACAACCTCACGACACGCTCCCGTCGCGACGCCCGCCGCATCGTCTACACCCACTTCGACGAAATCGCCAACGGCTGGTACGAACTCTTCGGAGGCCGCCGTGCCTTCTAACGCCATCCTCGCTCGCGAAATCAGCGCGAGCGAAACCCATCTCACCATCCTCACCCACCGCGGCAAAACCGAAATCCGCTGGGAGATGATCTCCGAGCGCCTCAGCCAGGCCACCAGCGTCGAACGCACGCGCTGCCAGCTCTCGCCCAGCGGCTACTCCATTCGCTGGCCCCTGCTCGATGAAGACTTGGGCATCGGCGAAATGCTGCTTCCGGGGCGTTAGCCCCGGAAGCAACCGCTGCCCCATCACCCCGGCAGCTTGCTCTCGCCCATCAACCACGCGTCCACGCCGCGTGCCGCCTTCCGGCCCTCCGCAATCGCCCAAACCACCAGCGATTGCCCGCGCCGCATGTCGCCCGCCGCAAAAACCCCCGCCACCGACGACATATAACCCTCATCACACTTCACGTTGCCCCGGTTGTCGAGCTCCACGCCCAACTGCTCCAGCATGCCGCCCTTCACCGGACCCAGAAAGCCCATCGCCAGCAGCACCAGATCGGCGTCCCATACCTGCTCGGAACCCGGAATCGGTTCAAACTTCGGCGCCGGACCGACTTTCACCGTATGTAGCTTCCGGACGTTGCCCTCCCCGTCGCCTTCAAACTTCGTCGTCAGGATGGACCACTCGCGCCGTCCACCTTCTTCGTGCGCGCTCTCGGTCCGCAGCATCAGCGGCCACATCGGCCACGGCGTGCTCGGCGCCCGCTGCGCCGGCGGCATCGGCATCAGTTCAAACTGCGTCACGCTCTTGCACTTGTGCCGGTGCGAAGTGCCCAGGCAGTCCGCCCCCGTGTCGCCGCCGCCGATGATGATCACGTGCTTGTCGGTCGCCAGGACATCAAACTCTCCCTTCACCGTATCGCCCGCCACGCGCTTGTTCTGGTTCGGCAGCCACTCCATGGCAAAGTAGATGCCCTGCAACTCCCGCCCCGGGGCCTTGATGTCCCGCGGCGCCTCCGAGCCCCCGGTCAACAGCACGGCGTCAAAGTTCTTCCGCAGCTCTTCCACCGAAACGTTGTGACCCACATGGGCGTTCACGACGAACTCCACGCCCTCGGCCTTCATCTGCTCCACCCGGCGGTCAATATGGTGCTTCTCCATCTTGAAGTCCGGAATCCCGTACCGCATCAGCCCGCCAATCCGGTCGTTCTTTTCAAACAGCGTTACGCTGTGCCCGGCCCGGTTCAACTGCTGCGCCGCCGCCATGCCCGCCGGCCCGCTGCCCACCACGGCCACCTTCCGCCCGGTCCGCGTCTCGGGCGGCTCCGGCACAATCCAACCTTCCTCCCAGGCATGGTCGATGATGGTCCGTTCAATCGTCTTGATCGCCACCGGCGGCTCGTTGATCCCCAGCACGCACGCCGCCTCGCAAGGCGCCGGACAAATCCGCCCCGTAAACTCCGGGAAGTTGTTCGTCGAATGCAGCACGCGGATGGCGTCCCGCCACCGGTCCCGGTAAGCCAGGTCGTTCCAGTCCGGAATGATGTTATTCAGCGGGCATCCGTTATGACAAAACGGCACGCCGCAGTCCATGCAGCGGGCGCCCTGCGTCTGTACCTTCACGAGAGGAAACGGCTCGTAGATCTCCTTCCAGTCGCTCACCCGCTCGGCCACCGGCCGCCGCGTGGGGACTTCCCGCCCAAACTCGATAAATCCAGTTACCTTACCCATGAATCACCTGCTCTCCCTGCGCCGCGCCAGGGACAAAGTACGGGGTCTCGCGCCGTGGCACCCCGGCCACGCGCTTCAATTCGTGCGGGAATACCTTCACAAACTGTGGCAGCATCGTACCCCAGTTGGCAAGGATCCACCGGCCGCGCGGGCTGCCGGTATACCGCACATGCCGCTCAATCAGATTTCGCAGCACTTGCATATCGGCCGCGTCCTCCACCGGTTCGAGATCCACCCCCGCGCGGTTGCAGCGGGTCCGGCAGAACTCGCCCGACTCGTCGAGCACATACGCAATCCCGCCGCTCATGCCCGCCGCGAAGTTCTTGCCCGCCTTACCCAGGCACACCACCAATCCCTTGGTCATGTACTCGCAGCCGTGGTCCCCCACGCCTTCCACCACCGCCGTCGCTCCCGAGTTCCGCACCGCGAAGCGCTCCCCGGCCATACCGTTGAAGTACGCTTCGCCGGTCGTCGCCCCGTACAGCACCACGTTGCCCACCAGAATGTTCTCTTCCGGCACAAACGAGGAGTTCTTTGGCGGGTACACAATCACCTTGCCGCCCGACATCCCCTTGCCCACGTAGTCATTGGCGTCGCCTTCGAGCTCCAGCGTCACCCCGCGCGACAAAAACGCGCCAAAGCTCTGCCCGGCCGAACCTTGGAACTCAAACTTGATCGTATCATCCGGCAGACCCTCGGAGCCGTACCGCTTGGCCACCTCGCCCGACAGCATCGCGCCCACCGTCCGGTGCACGTTCCGGATCGGCATCTTGAACTCCACCTTCTCGGCGTTCTCGAGCGCCGGTTTGGCAAAGTCGATCAGCTTGTAGTCCAGCGCATCGGCCAGCCCATGGTCCTGGCTGATCAGGCACCGCCGACCCACCTTCGAAGGCACCGGCGGGTTGTACAGAATCGCGCTCAGGTCCAGGCCGCTCGCCTTCCAGTGCTGGCTTACATCGCGCGCCTCGAGCAGGTCCACCCGGCCCACCATCTCGTCTACCTTGCGGAAGCCCAGCTTGGCCATGATCTCCCGCATCTCCTCCGCCACGAAGAAGAAGAAGTTGATCAAGTCCTCGGGCTTGCCCTGGAACTTGGCCCGCAGCGCCGGATCCTGCGTCGCAATCCCCACCGGACACGTGTTCAGATGGCACTTCCGCATCATGATGCAGCCCATCGTAATCAGCGGCGTCGTCGAGAAGCCATACTCCTCGGCGCCCAGTAGCGCGGCAATCGCCACGTCGCGGCCCGTCTGCAGCTTTCCGTCGGTCTGCACCCGAATCCGGCTCCGCAGGTCGTTCATCACCAGCACCTGCTGCGTCTCGGCCAGACCCAACTCCCACGGCACGCCCGCGTGCCGGATCGAAGTCATCGGCGCCGCGCCCGTCCCGCCCGAATCGCCTGAAATCAGCACCAGGTCCGCGTGCGCCTTCGCCACGCCGGCCGCCACGGTACCCACGCCAACCTCAGAAACCAGCTTCACCGAAATCCGCGACTTCGGGTTCACGTTCTTCAAATCGAAGATCAGCTGCGCCAGGTCTTCAATCGAGTAGATGTCGTGGTGCGGCGGTGGCGAAATCAGCCCTACCCCCGGCGTCGAATGCCGGACCTTCGCAATCGCTTCGTCAATCTTGTGACCCGGCAACTGTCCGCCTTCGCCCGGCTTGGCGCCCTGCGAAATCTTGATCTGCAACTCGTCGGCGTTCACCAGATAGTTCGTCGTTACCCCGAACCGTCCGCTCGCCACCTGCTTGATCGAAGACCGCTTCGAGTCCCCGTTCTCCATCGGCCGGAAGCGGATCTCGTCCTCGCCCCCCTCGCCGGTATTTGAACGCCCGCCAATGCGGTTCATCGCTATGGCAATCGTCTCGTGCGCCTCTTTCGAGATCGACCCGAACGACATCGCCCCGGTGGCGAACCGCTTGACGATCTCGCTCGCCGGCTCCACCTCTTCAAGCGGCACCGGATGGCCTTCTTTGAACTGCAGCAACCCGCGAATCGTGCACAGCGCCCGCGTCTGCTTGTTCACATGGTCCGAGTACTCTTTGTAGGTCGCGTAGCTCTCCGTGCGCACCGCCCGCTGCACCGCGCTCACCGTCTGCGGATTCAGCAGGTGATACTCGCCGCGCACCCGGTACTGATAGGTGCCGCCCACGTCCAACTCCGTATCCGCGTCCGTCACCGGGCGGTAGGCATGGTCGTGCTTCATCTTGGCTTCCTTGGCCAGCACCTCGAGACCCACCCCTTCAATCCGCGACGGCGTCCCGGTGAAGTACTGCTTCACTAAATCGGAGTTCAACCCGATCGCTTCAAAGATCTGGGCGCCGCGGTAGCTCTGCAGCGTCGAAATGCCCATCTTCGAAAAAACCTTCAACATGCCCTTGTTGATCGCCTTCTTGAAGTGCTTCAAGGCCACATCAAACGGCACGTTCAGCCGGCCCCGCAGCGCCAGATTCTCGAGCGTCTCAATCGCCAGATACGGGTTCACCGCGCTCGCGCCGTAACCAATCAGGAGGCAGAAATGCATCACCTCCCGCGGTTCGCCGCTCTCAATCACCAGCGCCACCCGCGTCCGGCTCCCCTCCCGGATCAGATGATTATGCACCGCCGTCAACGCCAGCAGCGCCGGAATCGGCGCCGAATCTTCGTTGATGCCCCGGTCGCTCAAAATCAGAATCGAGTAGCCCGCTTCAATCGCCCACGACGCCCGCTTGCACAACGAATCGAGCGCCCGCGAAAGCTCCCGCTCCCCACCGTGCACGTTGTACAGCGCCGGCAGCGTGTAGGCCAGAAAATCGCCCTGACTCACCCGCCGCATCTTCTCAAGGTCCCGGTTGGTCAACACCGGCTGCGTCAGCTTCAGCGTATGGCAGTGCAGCGGCGTCTCGTCCAGCAGGTTCCGCTCGTTGCCGATGTAGCTCGTCATCGACATCACCAGCTCTTCCCGGATCGGGTCAATCGCCGGATTCGTCACCTGCGCAAACAACTGCCGGAAGTAGTTGAACAGACTCTGCGGCTTATCCGACAAACAGGCCAGCGGCCAGTCGATACCCATCGACCCGATCGCCTCCTCCCCGTTCACCGCCATCGGCCCCATGATGATCTTCAGATCTTCGTCCGAATAGCCAAACGCCCGCTGCCGCTGCAGCAGCGTCTCGTGCTCGGTCGCGTGGATCCGAGCCGGCTCCGGCAGATGGTCGAGCGTAATCTGATTCTTCGCGAGCCACTGCCCGTAAGGCTGCCGGCTCCACAGCGACTGCTTCAGCTCCTCATCCGGAATAATGCGGTGCGCCTGCATATCTACGAGCAGCATCTTGCCCGGCTGCAGACGGCCCTTGTACTCCACATCCTCCGGTCGCACCGGCAGAACGCCGGTCTCGGAGGAGACAATCAGCAGCCCGTCTTTGGTCACCAGGTACCGCGACGGCCGCAAGCCGTTCCGGTCGAGCGTCGCGCCAATCACCTTGCCATCGGTAAACGCCACCGACGCCGGACCATCCCACGGCTCCATCAACGACGCATGGAACTCATAAAAAGCCTTCTTGTCCGGATGCATCGTCGTATCCGCATCCCATGCCTCCGGAATCAACATCGCCATGGCGTGCGGTAGCGACCGGCCCGATAGCGTCAGCAACTCCACGACATTATCGAGCGTGGCCGAATCGCTCGCCCCCGGCTCGACAATCGGCAGCAGCTTCTTGAGATCGTCACCCCACACCCCGGAAGCCAGCACCGCCTCGCGCGCCCGCATCCAGTTCGCGTTGCCCTTCACGGTGTTGATCTCGCCGTTATGGCAGATAAACCGGAACGGATGCGCCAGCTTCCAACTCGGGAACGTGTTGGTCGAAAACCGCTGATGCACCATCGCCAGCGAACTCTTGCACTCGGCATCCGACAGGTCTTTGTAGAACTTCTGAATCTGCGGCGCCAGCAGCAGGCCCTTGTACACCACCGTCCGGCAGCTCAGCGACGGCATGTAGAAGAAATCCTTATCCCGGATCTCGCTCGCCGCAATCTCGTGCTCGGCCCGCTTGCGGATCACATACAGCTTCCGCTCGAGCGCATCCTCGCTCATCCCCGCCGCGCGGCGGATAAAAATCTGCTCAATGTAGGGTTGCGAAGCCCGCGCCACCCGCCCAATGGCATCGGCGTCAATCGGGGTATCCCGCCACCCCAGCACCTCCAAACCCTCCTCCCGCGTGATCCGCTCGACAATTCCCTCGGCTTGCAGCCGCGCCGTGTGCTCCACCGGCAGAAACACCAGCCCCATGCCGTACTCGCCCGGCTCCGGCAGCGCGAAGCCCAGCTTCTGACACTCCCGGGCGTAGAACGAATGCGGAATCTGAATCAACAGCCCTGCCCCGTCCCCTGTCTCCGGGTCGCAGCCGCACGCGCCCCGGTGCGTCAGATTGATCAGAATCTGCACGCCTTTCGTAATGATGTCGTGCGAACGGTGACCTTTAATGTTCACCACAAAGCCAATGCCGCAAGCATCATGCTCATTGGCCGGCGAATAAAGACCTTGCGCTTCCGGTAGACCCGGGCGGGTCTGGGTGGGATGTTCGAACTGCTCTCTCATATGCGGGAAAACCTCAGGTTCCAGAGATACCAATATAGGGAATCGAGAACTATTAGTCAAACGAAACCTGATACTCTTCAATATCCAATTCTCTAATACAACAGAATCATGAATCTCGATGCCGACATCCTGTTGGAATAAGCCGGTCTTATGATATCCTGACGCTTGTGAATTTCGAGCACCTCAAGCTCTTTCGCGACATCGGACACCACCGCAGCGTCAGCCGCGGCGCCGCCCTCAACGCCATCAGCCAGTCCGCCGCCAGCCAGCACATCCAGGAACTCGAAAAGTCGCTCTCGGTCAAACTCCTCGACCGCTCCACCCGCCCCCTCACCCTCACCTCCGCCGGCCGCCTCTACTACGAACTCTGCCGCGACGTCCTCCGCCGCAAGGAGGAGTTCGACGCCTCCCTCACCAACCTCGCCGGCGATGTCGAAGGCACCGTCCGCGTCTCGTCCATCTACTCGGTCGGCCTGTCGGAGATGTGGCGCCTCGAAGCCGAATTCGCCCGCCGCTGGCCCGAAGCCGTCCTCCGCGTCGATTACCTCCGCCCCGAACGCGTCTACGAAGCCGTTCGCACTGACCAGGCCGACCTCGGCCTCGTCTCCTACCCCGAACCCACCCGCGAAATCGCCGTCATTGACTGGCGAACCGAAGAGATGGTCGTCGCCTGCTCCCCGGGCCACGCCCTTGCCGCCTCGGCCGAAATCGACCCGATTCGCCTCAACGGCGCCGACTTCATCGGCTTCGACGACGAACTCCCCATCCGCCGCGAAGTCGACCGCTACCTCCGCGACCGCAACGTCTCCGTCAACCTCATCATGCACTTCGATAACCTGCAGATGATTAAGGAGGCGGTCATGCTCGGATCCGGCATCTCCATCGCCCCGGCCCGGGTCCTGCAAGCCGAACGAGACGCCGGCCGACTGTTGGCCATCCCTCTCGCCGCGCCCCGGCTCTACCGCCCCCTCGGCATCATCCACCGGCGCCGCAAAAAATTCAACCGCGCCACCAACCAGTTCCTCTCCCTCCTCCAGGAAATCCCTCACAGCGTCGAAACCGCCGCGCCCCTCGCCACGCGCTAACCCAGGAGATTTTTCCCCGCCCCGCCTCACTCTCCTGGTGTGTCCGCTTCTGGTACACCAGAGGATCTCCTCCTCGTCGCCATATCCCGGCAGGGCGACGGTCGCAGCATCGCCGGGTTGCGCGTCGACGGTCGCGGTTGGGTTCGTTTGGTAACGCCCCGCCAGGAGGGGATTCTCTATCCCCACCACACGCTCCTCTCCGGTCGCACGCAGCCCCGCCTTCTCGACCGGATCCTCGTCGACGCCGACTGGCCCGACCACCATCCTGAACAGCCCGAGAATCGTCTCATCGAAGGGACGCCTTGGCAACTGCTCGAACGCCCCGCCCGCCTCCCCGCGCTGCGCGCCGTCCCCGCGGCCCTCGAAGGTTCGCCCGCCCTGCTCGGCGACACCGAAGGCCGCTTGCGCTCCTCCCGCGTCCGCGAGTTGCCCGGCGCCTCGCTCGCCCTCTTCTCCCCCGGCGACCTCCGTTTCACCGTGCGGGACGACCACGACCTGGGCCGCCGCCGCATCCGCGCTCGTTTCTGGTGGGGAGGCCGCGCCTGGAGTCTCCCCCTGCAGGACGACCGGTACCGCCGAACCCTGGCCCTGCGTCCGGAAGGCGACTACCCGGCCGCGGCCCTCGGCCTCCGCCCGGACCGCCCGCTTTACGGCGCCGTCGCCCTCGGCCTCCCCTTCGGCGGCTGGTGTTACAAGAGCGTGGTGTCGCTGTTTCAACTGCCCTTTGCCTGCCTGCACGAACCCGCCGCCCCACCTCCGGCCCCGCGCACGGTAAGACTCCGCGAACCCGCCCTCATCGTCTCCCCCCATCGTCTACAATCGAAAGGTTCCGGAATCGATTAGAGCCGACTGGCCTCAGGAGTTTCCCGGCCTCAGGAGTTTCCCGGCCTCAGGAGTTTCCCGGCCTCAGGAGTTTCCCGGCCTCAGGAGTTTCAATGTTTCGCCTTCTCTTGTTTTCCCTCTGCGCCCCTCTCGCCGTGCCCGCCCTGGCGCAAACCGCCCTCGGCACCATCACCGGCACCGTCACCGATCCCGCCGGCGCACCCGTCCCCAGCGTCGAAGTAACGGCCACCGCCCTCGCCACCAGCCTTACCTACAAAGCCGTCACGAGCGATTCGGGCACTTACGTCATTCCGAACCTCCCCATCGGCCAGTTCGCCGTCCGCGCCTCCGCCACCGGCTTCAAACAGGTCTCCCGCACCGGGCTCAACGTGGAGGTCGCCCAGCGCCTCCGTGTCGACATCGCCTTCGAACTCGGCAGCGTCTCCGAGTCGGTCGAGATCAAGGCCGAAATCCCGCGCATCCAAACCGAGGACTCCTCGCTCGGCACCGTGGTCGAACAGCGGCGCATCGAAGACCTTCCGCTCAACGGCCGCCACGTCTTTAACCTCGTCAAAGTCGTCGCCGGCGTCGTCCCCCGCTCCAACGCCACCGACGGCTTCGCCGAGGTCAACAACCAGACCTTCTCGCAGATGCGCATCAACGGCGGCCCCGCCTACGGTAACCAGTTCTTCCTCGACGGCGTCTCCAACACCGCCGCCGTGCACAACGAAATCTCCGTCGTCCCCATGGCTGACTCCGTCCTCGAGTTCCGCGTCGAAACCAACGCCATCAAAGCCGAGTATGGTCAAACCGCCGGCGGCGTTATCAACGCCGTCACCAAATCCGGCGGCAACCAGTTTCACGGTTCCCTGTACTCCTTCCTGCGCAACGACGCCATGGACGCCCGCAACGCCTTCTCCACCCGCCCCGACCCCCGTACCGGCCGTATCAAACAGGTGCTCCGCTACAACCAGTACGGCGGCACCGTCGGTGGCCCCGTGCTGATTCCAAAACTCTACAACGGCAAAAACCGCACCTTCTTCTATGCCGGCTGGGAGCAGTGGAAATGGCGCTCCACCGGCGCTCCGCAGATCGGCACCGTCGCCACCACCGAACAGCGCAACGGCGACTTTGCCAAAACCTTCGACTCGCGAAACCAGTTGATCCCCATTTACGACCCCGCCACCACCGCGCCCAACCCCGCCGGCTCCGGCTTTGTCCGCAGTCTCTTCCCCGGCAATGTCATCCCCCGGTCGCGCTTCGACGCCCTCGCTCTCCGCGTGCTGCCCTACATGCCCACCGCCAACGCAGCCCCCACCGATCCCGTCACCAACGTCAATAACTTCATCTCCCTCGCCAAGTCCACCTCCGATCAAACCGTCTCCACCTCGCGCATCGACCACCGCATCGGCCAGAACGATAGCCTCTTCTTCCGCTACTCCTTCACCTGGAATGCGCTGCGCAACGCCGGTTGGGGCCTCGGCGCCGCCGACCCCGGCGCCCGCAACGACCAGCGCGACAACCACAACGCTGTCCTCGCCTGGACCCGCGTCGTCTCCCCCTCCATCGTCAACGACATCCGCTTCGGCATCACCCGCCAGTACCTGCCGTTCCTCCACCCTAGCTTCGATCAGGGCTGGCCGGCCAAGCTGGGCTATCCCTCCATCATTCCGCAGGACACCTTCCCGCCCGTGCAGATCGCCGGTTTGCTCACCATCGGCAACCCTTCGTTCTCGGGCGGCCTCCGCGCTCAGAACATCGGACAGATTGTCGATCAGCTCAGCATCGCCCGCGGCAAGCACAGCCTGAAAGCCGGCCTCGATATCCGTGACTGGCGCAACAGCTTCATCAATCGCCTCAACCCTTCCGGCAATTTCTCATTTACCCAGGCGCTCACCGGCAACCCCCTCTCCCCCGCCGGCAACGGCTTCGGCCTGGCTACCTTTCTACTCGGCGAAGTCTCCAGCGGCACCCTCGGCTACCGCCCGTTCTTCCAGTCGCGCGCCACGCCCCTGGCTCTCTACCTCCAGGACGACTGGAAAATCACCTCGCGGCTCACCCTGAACCTCGGCCTTCGCTGGGACGCCAGCTTCGGCTTCACCGAACTCCACAACCGCCACTCTAACTTTGAAGGCGACACCATTAACCCCGAAACCAAGATGCCCGGCACCCTCGTCTACTCCGGCGTCAATGGAGTGCCCGCCTCCTACGTCGACGTCGACCGGAACAACTTCGGGCCCCGTATCGGCTTCGCCTGGGCCCCCGGCAAAGACGGCAAGACGGCTATCCGCGCCGGTTACGGCCTCATCTATCTCCCTATTGAAAGCTGGCTCATTGTGCCCGACAACCAGAACGCCCTCGGCTTCAGCGTCGATACGCAGTTTGTCGCCGCCGGCGGCGGTCCCGTGCGTGCCTTCAAGTTCGCCGATGGCCCCGCGGCCATCCTCCAGCCCCTCGGCGCCGCCGGCGGCCCCAGCGCCTTCCGCGGCCAGAATGTCCGCTCCCAGTCCCGCAAAATCTCCACCGGCTACATGCAGCAGTGGAACTTCGCCGTCCAGCGGTCGCTGTTCGCCGGATGGACCGTCCAGCTCGCCTACGTCGGCAGCAAAGGCACCAAGATCTTCGGCGGTAACTATGACCTGAACCAGTTGGACCCGAAGCACTTCGCCCTTGGCCTCGCCCTCCAGGACCAGCTGCCCAATCCCTACTTCGGCCAGATCTCCACCGGCGCCCTGTCCGGACGCACCGTTGCCCGCAGCCAGCTCCTGCGCCCCTTCCCGGACTACCTGCAAGTCACCACCTGGGCGAACATGAACCTTTCGTCCTCTTATCACTCCGTGCAGATCTCCGCCGAAAAACGCTTCTCCTCCGGCCTCTCCATGCTCGTTAACTACACCAAGGCCAAACTCATCACCGAGTGCTTCGCCATCGGCGGCGGGGGCGGCGGAGATGCCTGCACGGGCGAATACCGCCTCGGCCGCTTCAACCGCCGGCTCGACCGCTCCCTCGACCAGGACGACATTGCCAGCCGCCTCGTCCTGTCCGGCGTCTATGAGCTCCCCGTCGGTAAAGGCCGCCGCTTCCTCGCCAACTCGAACGCTCTCCTCAACGGCGTCCTCGGCGGTTGGCAAATGAACGGTATTGGCACCTTCCAAAGCGGTGCGCCTCTCGCCGTCCGCGGGGCGAACAACTTCACCGGCATCAACTTCCCCGACCTGCTGCGCGACCCCACCCTGCCCGCCGACGGGCGCACGCCGGAACGCTGGTTCGATACCGACGCCTTCCGTAACCCGGCCAACTTCGTCATCGGCAACGCACCCCGTACCCTGCCCAAAACCCGCGGCCCCGGCCTCGCCGATTTGAGCTTCTCCCTCTTCAAAACCTTCGCTCTCGGCGAAACGGCCCGCCTCGAAGCCCGCGGCGAGTTCTTCAACGCGCTCAACACCGTGAACTACAACAGCCCCAATGTCAGCTTCACCCCGGCCGCCAATGGCCAGAACGCCAACGCTAACTTCGGGCGCATTCTCGGTGCGCTCGAGGCCCGGCGCATGCAGGTCGGCCTCCGCATCTCCTTCTGATCACGCCCGTTCAGCCCCGCCGCAGCGCCGCGTAAACCAACTCGGCGAAACCGGTCAGATCGAGCGGCCCGTCGCCCTCCGCAGCGCTCGAGTACCCGGCGCCGCGGAGCCACGTCCCCAACTCGCGCCCCGTCAACGGTGCCGCCCCCTCACCGCCCGGCAGCACAAACCGCTTGCCCGCATAGCCAAGAACGCGCCCCAGCCGTTCGGCCCCGCCGGCGCGCGTCACCGGCGCCCGTCGATCCACCCGGTACCCCCGCTCAAGACCCCGCGCCCCAAGAAACTGCAGGCTCGCAAACGCCCGGTCTGTAAACGGTAACTCCTCGTCAAACGTGATCACCCCCCGGCGTTCCACCAGCAGCGTCTGGATCTCGTCCACCGGCGCCCGGCGCACCGGGACCCCGCGCGCCATTGCGACGTGCGCCGCAATCCCGCACGCCTCTCCCAGGGCCATGAATACCGGCTCCATGCGCAGCGCGTTGTACGCCACGTGGCTACACGAACACGCCACCGGTACCAGCAATCCATCCACCTTCCGCGGCGTCAGCACCCCGTACGGCACCTGAAACGGCGCGTGCGCCACATAAAAATACCCCTCCCGCACGCCCGGATGGCGCGGGTCGTACTTATGGTGCCCGTGCGGATCAAACGGCCACTCAATCACCGCAATCGAATCAGGCCGCACGCGCGTCCGCCGCATCGCCGGATCCACATCGCCATCCCGCTCGGTCAAAATGTACTCACCGACAATCCGCCGTCCCTGCCGCACATACACCTGCCGCGGCACGTGCCCGTTCGACGGCCACTCCTCGCGGTGCCAGCCCCACTGCCGCGCATCGGCGCGCACCACTTCGGGTACCTCCGGGTCGTTCTGCAGAAACCAGATCAAACCGACATTGTGCGTCCGCACCCGCTCGTACAACTCCCGCCGCCGCGCCGGCGTCGCCGTGGGCCACTCCCAGATGTCCTCGGTCAAATCCAGCGACTCGCTGGGGATCCCGGTCGCCGGGCCAGGATGGTCGCTGTTCAACTCGAACCGTCCGTTCGGCATGGCGTAGACCTGAATCACCTGCCGGAACTTCGTCACCTTGCCGGTGCCTATGTCGGCCAGTGTCGCCCCATAGTCGTCGCGGCGGTAGTTGGCCGGCTTCTCGATCGGTACGCGGAACCGCGGATCGTTCGTCACGTGGAAACGGAAACAGTAGCCCTGCGTGGCGTTGTCCGCTTCACCCGTCGAGCCCGGCAGCGGTTCGGTGGACCCGAATTTCATGTAGATCCGCCCCGCATGCGGCTCGTCGTACTCGGCCCGGGATTCGCGCCCGGTTCGGAACGGTGCGCCCGCCATGGCGGCCAGGTCGCCCTCGTACGTCGCGTCGATAAAGACGGACGCCCGCAGCAAGGTGCCGCCCGCCTCGATCTCCTCGAGACGCCCCCGCCGCAGCCGCGCCCGCCGCAGCTCTTTGCCGAGCAGCAGCCGCACGCGTCCTCCCTGCTCGCCCAGCATCTCGTGAAAGATCCTCTCGGCGGCATTGGCTTCGTACCAGTAGCCATCGCGGCAAAGCTTGACGTTGGGCTGGGCCGGGTTGTCGCGGTCCATCTGTTCGTAGTACCTCACCACGCGGCGGGTGAACTCGTAGAACAGCCCGCCCACGGCCTGGCGTTTGCCGATGTCGGCGTTAGTCAACCCGTTGGAGACGATGCCGCCAATGTGATCCTCGAGCGCGCAGAGCCCAACGCTCCGTCCCAGCCGCGCCGCCGCCACCGCCGCCGCGATGCCGCCCGGCGTCGCCCCATAGACCACCACGTCGAATCGTTCCGGCGCAGCCGCGCGCAGAGACATCGCCCCGCCTGCCAGCAGAACCGTCCGCCGCTTCACTCCTGTACTCTTCATTCGCCTATGCCTCTCCGCAGACTTTCGCGCCACGCGCGAACCCAACATCCTACCAGCGTAGCCACCCCGCCGTGTCACCCCACCGAGTTAGTCGCTGTCTTCCAACCGGCTTCACAACCTGAAAGAATAATTCCCAGCCCCATCATTCCAAGACACTTAACCAAGTTTTTCACCCCCCGTCACCCCCCGGAAATCTGGTCCTTCCATGCTACAGTCCAAGCAGACAAGGAACCCTACGTCCTGACTGGCCAACCCGTCAGGGCGTTTTCTGCTTCCTTGGGGAGAATTCCGATACCCGACCAAATCGGCCCCAGGCAAAACAGGTCCACCGCGCCGCAATCAACCTCAGCCACGCCCCCGGTCTCGCCCTCCTCGCCGGGGAAGACGACGCCGAGTACCACGACGACGTAGCCCCCACCAACCGGCTCGAAGTCGGCATCGTCCAACTCCCCATCGACGCCCAGTGGCGCCCGCTCCGCAACTCCCGTCTCCAGACTCTCGAAATGGAGACCTGCCTCGACGGCGCCCGCGAAGACCAATACCCCGGCTTAACCCACGCCGCCGCCTGCGAAATTCATAGGGCGGCCGCCAACCGCCTAAGCGCCAATGCCAAGTACACCCGCCAACTCAAGCCGCCGGTGATCCCCCGCCTCGAATACAACAAAATAAAGAGGATCCTCGCCCGCGCCCTCGAAGCGCCGGAAACTCCCGAATTACTGCAACCCGTTGTAAACGCTCAGCAAACCACCCCGGCTGCCAACGACCGAAGCCAACTCGCCGGCTGGTGCTCCACCGTCCAACCCGTCGCCGCCGCGCCCAGGGCTGAAACCGCCGTCCCGGAAATCTCCCCCATCGCCCAACCCGCTGCGCGCCCCGAGATTTCCAAAACCCCGCAACCCGTTATAAACAATAAGCAAACCACCCCCGCCGCTAACGACCGAAGCCAGCTCGCCGGCTGGTGCTGCACCTTCCCGCCCGCAGTCGCCCCGCCGAAAACCAAGGTCGCTCTCTGGATCTCTACTACCCCGCAAACCATTGCAAATAGTAAGAAAACTACCCCGGAAGGCAGCGACCGAAGCCAATCCCCCGGCGCCGGCCTCTGCCTGGCCCCAGAACCCGTATGAGTGCGTTCCTTCGCGGCTAAGCCAGTGAAAAAACGAAATCTTAGAGGAAACACCCCAAGGACCGAAGCTAACCCGGCGACACCACCGCCATCGCCTCCAGCCAGGACTACACTAAAGACGTACCCCTATGGCGAACTCCACCATCGACATCGAAGACGCATTCAGCGGACGCCCCCGCCACGCGGGCTGGGGCAAAGGCACCCTCCTCGCCATCCTCCTGGCCACTCTCTTCAGCGCTACCGCCATCTGCCGCACCATCATCGACTACGAATGGTGGGCCGAAGTCGGCCAAACCGAAGCCTGGTGGGCCCAGTTCTACTACCAAACCGGACCCCACCTCGCCGCCGGCCTCCTCGCCTTCGTCATCCTCTGGGTCGCCAATGCTCGCGGCATGAAAGCCGCCGGAGCCTCCCTCCGCCGCCATCCCCTCTACGCCAAACTCGCCACCCTCGGCGCCCTCGTTCTCGGCTGGATCCTCTCCACCGTCGCCTTCTCCAGTTGGGACGCCGCTCGTTACTTCGCCAGTCGCCACTCCGCCGCCCCCGCCGGCCCCACCGACCCCTTCTTCGGCCAGCCCATCACCTTCTACTTCTTCGCCCTCCCCTTCCTCGAATCCCTCGCCTCCTTCGCCGTCGCCACCCTCGCCGCCGCCACTCTGGTCCACTTCGCCGTCAGCCAGGCGTGGTCCGCCCGCTCCCTGTTCCGCACCGTCGCCCCCGGCCAGTTCGAAATTGACTGGCAGAATTTCAACGGCGTCAGCACCGGCACCCGCACCCTCGCCGCTCTCACCCTCACCGCACTCGCCGCTCACCTCTTCCTCAACCGCTACGACCTCACCTACGAAGACCACACCTTCATGACCGGCGTCGACTACATCGCCGCCAACGTCCGCATCCCTCTCAACTGGCTCCTTGTCGGCGCCACCCTCGTCGCCGCCGCCCTCGTCGCCATCGGGCGCGGCAAATCCGCCCTCGCTGCCCTCGTCGTCCTCCCCATTCAAAGTGTCGTGCCCGGCCTCATCAACTCCGTCTACGTCAAGCCCAACGAACTCACCCTCCAGCGCCCCTTCATCCAGCACCACATGGATGCCACCCGCCAAGCCTATCAGCTTCAGGGCTCAGCCAAACCCAAACTCTTCCGCGCCAATCTCGACACCGCCCTCGACGCCAACAAGCACCGCGACCTGCTCAACAACGTTCGCCTCTGGGACTGGCAAGCCTTCCACGATACCGTCAGCCAGATCCAGCCCCTCCGCCCCTACAGCTACGTCGATACCGACGTCGACCGCTACCGCATCAACGGCAAGCTCCAACAGGTCATGCTCACCCCCCGCGAACTCGACATCCAGCAACTCGGCGAGGCCCGCAACCGCTGGCCCAACCGCCACGTCGTCTACACCCACGGCTACGGCATCGTCGCCGCTGACGCCAACAAAATCACCGTCGACGGTCTCCCGAACCTCTTCATCCAGGACGCCCCGCCCAAAGTCACCGTCCCCGGCATGAAGCTCACCCGCCCCGAAATCTACTACGGCGAAGTCGCCCATGAACCCGTCTTCGTCCGCACCGCCCAGCCCGAATTCAACTACCCCTCCGGCTCCGACAACGTCCACAACCATTACGACGGCCAGGGCGGCTTCCTCATCGGATCGTTCGCCATGCGCCTCATCGCCGCCATCGCCTACACCGACCCCAACATCGTCCTCACCGGCTCCCTCCAGCCCGATAGCCGCATGATGATCCATCGCCGCGTCGGCGCTCGCCTTGAAACCCTCGCCGGCTTCCTCACCTGGGACGAAGACCCCTATCTCGTCCTCACCAGAGAAGGCCGCCTCGTCTGGATGGCCGACGGCTACACCACCTCCAACTCCCATCCTTACTCCTTCCCTGTCCGCACCCGCACCGCCGGCCGCATCAACTACGTCCGCAACGCCGTCAAAGCCACCGTCGACGCCTACTCCGGCGAGACCAACCTCTACGTCTTTGACGACCAGGACCCCATCATCCTCGCCTGGCGCCAACTCTACCCCAGCCTCCTCAAACCCGCCGCGGCCATGCCCGCCGAACTTCGCGAACACGCCCGCTACCCCGAGTGGCTATTCCGCATCCAGGCCGAAGTCCATCTCACCTTCCACATGCAGGACGCCGAAGCCTTCTACAACAAAGTCGACGTCTGGGACATCGCCAACCGCCAGGGCTCCGCCCCCTCCCGCCTCAACACATCCGACGATTTCGTCCCCGATAACTCCTCCGGAAAATCCTCCATGGCCCCCGTCTACGCCCTCGCCGACTTGCCCGGCGACGAATCCGCCGGACCCGAGTTCCTCCTCATGCTACCCTTCACCCCCCGCGGTAAAGACAATCTCATCGGCATGATGATCGGCCGCGGCGACGGCGCCCACCTCGGCGAACTCGCCTTCCTCGAACTCCCCAAAGAGCAGCTCTTCTACGGACCCATGCAAATCGAGTCCCGCATCAACCAGGACCAGAACATCTCGAAGGACCTCACCCTCTGGAACCAGCAGGGCTCCCGCGTCCTCCGCGGCCAAATGACCGTCCTGCCCGTCGACAACAAGTTCCTCTTCGCCCAACCCTTCTACCTCCAGGCCAGTCAAGCCCGCATGCCGCAGCTCAAAAAGGTGGTCATCGCGGTCGGCAATCGCCTCATCTACACCGATACCTACGAACAGGCTCTCGCCGAACTCAACGCCAGCTCACCAGCGCCGCCGCGCGACTCCAAGGAAACGCCACCGCCCTCCGGCGCCGTGCCCGCCCCTGCCGAGGCCGCTGACCCCCGCACCCGTCTCCAATCCCTGCGGCAACGCATGGACCGCTATCGCCAACTCACTTCCCAAGGTAAATGGGCCGAAGCCGGCCGCGAACTCGAGGCCATCGAAAGCGAACTGCGCAAGTGACCCCTTAGCCGTTCGCCACCAGCCGCGCCCGGTCGCCCCCGGACTTCTTCGCGCCACCCCGCCGTGAAGCTTCCATCCGCTCCACCGCCGCGCCCACCCCATCACTGAACCGCTCGTCATGCACGTTCACCGCCGCCCAACTGAAGCTGATGTTACTCTGCCCAAGGTGCCGCAGCTGGAAATCCCATAACTTCTCCGACAAACCCGCCACCCGCCGCTGAGAAAAACCATTCTCATCAATGGAATATACAAATATCCACTGATCAGCCCCCGCCTTGACCCCGAAATCGCTGTCCCGGATCATCGACCCCATCAGTACCTCGACCGAGTCCATCAGGGTCGTCAACGCCTCTTCTCCCGTTGCGCTCTTCAACTGGTTGAATTCGTTAATGCTGATCGAGATCACAATACCACTCATCGGATTCGGCATCTCAAGTAACCGCCGATAGGTCGCCTGATCCTGCATACCTGCCGGCAGCAGCAACTCCGGCAACTCATTAGCCTTCGATCCAACAGCAATGCTCGCAGACTCCACTGCCGTCAGATCCGGCGGGGCCATTGCCCCTGTCGCGAAATCCGGTATCTGCGTCGGCGCCGCGGCGTAGCCGCCGCCCTCAAACGGCTCGTAGGAGGCCGCCGCCCCTGGAGTCACCGCGTACTCCGGACTAGACCAATTGTATGCCGGCGTCTCGGCCTCAGCCGCGTAGGGAGTATCCGCCGGAAAACCGGTGCTCGAGGGCAGCACAACCGCTTCTGCCGCAGCAGAAGGTATGGCATAGACCGGCTCCTCCGGCACGGGAATTGACCGCTCCTCACCATCCAACTGCCGCGCCGCCGATACCGCCTCCGCCAAAGCCGAACCAGCATACTGAGACGACACAAACACCGGCTCCAACACCGGCTCCAATACCGGCCCAGCCGACGGTTCCAACGCTACGACCGGGGCAACCGCCGGTGCGCTCGCCCGCGGCGCTTCCCCCTCCTCCCTCACCACCGGTGTGGCCGCCACCAAGACCGGCAACGCCGCCTCGCTCTCGGCTTCCTCCTCCTGCAGCGGCTCCGGCTCGTGGACCACTTCCACAACCTGCGCCTTCGCTATAGCCTCCGCTTCCACCACGGGTTCTACCACAGGTCCCGCCGCCACCACCACCGGCGCCATCGGCTTGGCCGCACTCGCCGCAATCACTTCTTCAAGGAGCTGACTCGTAGCCGGCTCCAGCTCCACCGGCCCCGCCACCCGCTCCAACTCCTCGGCCAGCTTGATCGCCGGCAGCGGACGCAGCATAATCACAGGCGGCGTTCCCGCAAACCGTGCCTGCGCCACTGTCTCGGCCCGCCTCTCCTCGCCAGCACTCTCTTCGCCAGCACTCTCTTCGTCGGCCGCCATACTAGGCACCGGTACAGGCTGCCCAACTAAGTCCCCGCCGACGAAACTCGGCGCGGTCTCCTCTTCGGCTTCCCGCTGACCCCGGCCCGCCTTCCGAGCCACCCGCGCCATCACCTCCGGGCGCACCCAGTCATACGAGTTCTCTCGCGCCTCACTCCCCGGCTCGCTCTCCACTCCCCGCTTCTGTCGCGACCGCCGACGCGCGGAAACATCAAAGCCTGCCACCGGCGGCGCCTCCGCCAAGTCACCCTCGCTCCGGCCAACGCGGCTCATCAACTCCACTTCCCGTTCGGCAACCTGCGCCAGTCTCTCCGCCGGCGCGTGCGATCGCATCACCGACTCCGCCGACACCGGTCGCTCCACCGGATCAGACTCCGCCACCGCAGACGGACGACCCCGGAACTGCGATAACCATGCCGATGGATTCAGAATCGCAAACCGCTCCCGCTCCTCCGTCCGCACCCGCAACTCAATGTTCCGCTCTCGCAGTTGCTCGTTGTTGCCCTTCAGGTAGTCGCAAACCAACGCAACAAACGCCGAACCGAGAACCACCACGAGGCTCACAAAGATCTGCAGTTCTAAGGCACCTAAATCCATCGCTTACTCCATCCTATCGGCGATAGACCCCAAGGAGAATAGTCCGCAAGACCCAAAAAAGCGGCACTTTTGCTCCATTCGCAGGGACTCGTGAAGCGATTAAACCTTAAGGACTAAGGCCCTTGCCAAGAGCCTAGGAGTAAAACCTTAGGGGTTCCGCGGCCCCAGGCCGCCCCGTCGTCCAGGCAGCACCGACCCGTTCCGCCCGCCCCCGGCGGCCGTCCCATCTTCCTCAATCGGGCGCCGCGCCGCCCCCGCTTGTGAAAAGTCCAACTCCGCCGCCGTAAACTGTAGGTCCCGGTCCAACACCATCTCCACCGTCGTCCCCCGCGCCAAAACCACATCCTGACCCCGCGTCAGCAGCACCCCCATCAATCCCGCCGCCGCCCCCGCCGCCGCTCCAATCCCTGCTCCCATCCCCGGTCGCCCCGACACACTCCCCGCAATCACCCCAATCGACGCCCCGCCCGCCGCGCCCTCTCCCACCGTTCGCGCATCCGCTCCCTTGGTCGCCTCGGCAGTAATCTTGCCCTCACTCCGGTCCAACTGCTGCGAAGACCGACCGTCAATCCCGCCCACCCGCGCCCGGAAATCCCGCGTCACCCCGTTCGGCAGCGTCAGCGAATCAAAACGCAGAAACAACTCCGCCTTTCCCTTCACCCGTCCCCCCCGCTTGGCCGATGTGATCGTCCCAGCCACATAACTCCCCGGCGGGATCACAATCTTCCCGTTCGACAGAATCGGAAACGAGGTCTCCAGATACAACCGGTCCCCCTCGGCCGCGTGACGCGTCGAAACGCTGTTAATCATCACTAGCGGAATCTTCGTCCCCGCGTCCACCAGGTACGGCAACGGCTCGGCCGCCAGCACTCCGCACGCGCTCATCGCCAGAACCATCGTGTTGATCCGAAACATAGTTACCCTCCCCCTATTCTACGGCCCGCCCCGCCTTTCCGTTCCAGCAGAATCCTTGCCCAGATACAACACCCCCAGCACCGCCACCGGCCAGATCTGCAGCAACAGCCGTTCCACCGACGTCTCCAACTGCCACTCCAACCGCTCCGACCCGGCCACATACACCAGCAGATACCCGAACAACTGCAGGCTCCCCACCAGAAAAGGCCAGAAAACCATCCCCCGGTCCATCTTTCGTATCCCCTGCAAAGCCAACCAGCCCCCAAAGACAATCACCGGAGGCAACATCCAGTCCCCAAATCGGAAGATACCCTCCGCCATGCCCCAAAACGTTGCCGAGTAACGCGAAAAGTCCAACAGCCGCGCCCCCATCGACACCCCTTTGCCCACTGCCACCAGATCATTCGCCGGCGCGTAGTGATACTTGAAATGGCCCACAAACGCGAGCACCGCCAGCATCCCCGCCACCAGCGCCCCGGCCAATTGCCACCGCTCCCGCCACTCCTCACGGCTTCGCACCACTCCCACAAAAGTCACCACCACAATCCCGCAAAACAGCAAGCCTTCGTTCTTGGACCACGCCCCCAATCCCGCCGCCGCCCCCGCCAGCGCCGCCGCCCCGCGCCCCGCGCCCTTCTCCACCGCCAGCAGCCCCAGCCCCGCCGCCGCCGCAAAGAAGTAACCAACTACGACGTCGGCATACATCGCGCTCGCGTTCCGCGTCAGCAGCGGCATCCCCGCCAGCGCCAATCCCGCCGTCAATCCCAGCGTCGTGCTCCGCAGACGCGCCAGCACCAGCACCGGCACCAGCACCGCGCTCGCCCAGAACACCACCGCCACCGCCGCCGCCAGCCACTGCGCCTCCCCCCCGTTCCACGTCCATAATCCCGCCACTGACGCCGGCACCAGCAACGGATAGTCCGGATGGGACGAGTTCAGCAGCGGGTCGAATGGCGCCGTCGCCTCCACGGCCCGGAACAAAAAACGCGCCCGTAAATTCCAGATGGACCACGCATCCCACTCCCCGTGCGGCGACGCCACCAGAATCAGCGCCAACGTCAACGCGGCCATCCCCGCCACCGCCCCGAAGATCCACCACAACCATCCCGGTCCCTTCGCCCAGTCCCGCGTCTCCGCCGCCGCTCCCGCCGCTCGCCACCACGCCAACCCCGCCAATCCCAACGCCACCACCGCAAACGCCCCCACCGCCATCCCGCCGCCGGCCCCGCCCACCGTCCGCACCGCGAAATAGACCAACGACAGAAGGCCCAGCCCCATCGAAGGCGCCATCGCCAACCGCAGCGGATCGTGCCCGCCCCATCCCCGCGCCGCCGGCCACACCGCCCGCATCAACCCAAATCCCGCCAACACACAAAGGAGCAATCCACCCAAACCGCCCATCTAGCGCTTCCCCCACTTCTCGTTCTCAAACACCGCCACCCCGTTGCCAAACTCCCGCACCAGCTTGAACCCCTGATCCGCCATCGACCCCGTCGTCACCATCGTGTGAAAGTTGGTCACCACATACCGCTGATCCGTCGAATTGACCACAATCACCGGCGCCAGCGCATACTGCACCAAATACAACTCCGCCGTCGCCGTCAACTCATCCGCCCCCGCCCCCGGATCCGCCAGGTATCCGATCACCCCTTTCTCCGGCAGCATCGCCCGCACCGGCGCATACCGCGCCGTGAACTGCGTCACCCCGTCCACCTCCGGTCGCCGGGCGTAGAAGTCGGAGATCTCCTGGAAAAACTTTCCTATCGAGAAAAACGATACGCCGGCCACCAGCAGCACGGCCAGGACATTGCGAGGGCTCATCAGCGAACTATTGTAGCGCTGGCGCTCCGGCCGCCAACAGCAACCCGCCCGGGCTCAGCCGCTCCCCGATCCCCAGTCGCAACTCAGGATTGTCGGTCAACCGCTCCGGAAGCCGCACATTGATCTGATACAGCCCGGCAAAGCCCGGCGTCACCCCGGCGTACAACACGCCGCCCGGCTCCACGTCCATACCGTTCAGCAGCAGCCGGAACTGGCTCCGCCGTTCAATCTGCACCGCCCCTCGCGGAATGCTCAGGTTACCCAACCGTGGCAGCGTCTGGCCCAAACCACTCGCGTAAACAATCACCACCTCCCCCGGTCGCGCCGGCGCCTTCCCGTCGATCAACGCGCCATCGGCATGCGTCGCAATCACAAACCGCGTCTGCATCACAAAGGTTCCCGGCGCCACCTCAGCCACCTCCAGCTCCACCTCCGGACCGCTCCATCCATCGCGCGTCAACTGCAGCTTGTGCCTGCCTGGCCGCAGCAGCGGCGGCACCAGAAAATTAACCTGCTGCGGGGAAACAAACAAAATCGGGACTGCAATGGTGCTGATCGCAATCCGTACCCCGGTCCCCGGCAGTGCCGTCGGCAGCGAATCGGCAATCATATCCTGCGGCTGCAGCGCCCGCGTGGCAAACGAAAGCCGTACGCCATAAAGCGATACCAACCCGTTCGGCGCCACCGCTCCCGGCTTGTTCGTCGCGGCGTCCACCACACTCGCCGCCGTGTAAAAAGGCGCGTTGGTGTTCGGTGGAGCCTGTGCCCACACCGCAGTGCAGGACACCAGCGCCCACAAAAAGCCTGCCGTTCGCTGGAATCCGCTGACCATAAGGCAAAAAAGGGGGGTAGACTCGGACGCTACCCCCATCTTACGCGTAAGCGCAAGAAAACCACCGCTAGGAATTTACTGAACAGGAATTCCGCCCCCCGCCGTCTGTGTGCTGACGCCGCCCATGGTCGCCACCACGGGCGTCAAACCCGGCGAAACCCCCATCGGAATCCGGATATTGAACTGGTATAGCCCACTGATCAGCCCCGGCGCCAGCCCCGCGTAGAGAATATCGGATGCCGCCAGCACTGTCCCCCCCACGGTGATCGTAATCGGATCCCGCAGTCGCGCTGCCCGCTCCGGAATCTCGCCGGCCTGGAAGACCGGCTCGGTAAACCCAAATCCTGTCCCGTACAGCGTCACCACGTCTCCCCGCCGTGCCGCCACCCCGCCCGGCACCACCGCCGGGTCCGCTACAATCCGCCCGTCGGCCGTCGTCGCCGCAATCGACCGCCCGCCAAAGGTAAACCACCCCGGCGAGTACTCCGCCAGCGTCACCGTACCCTGGTCGGAACGCAGTTCATTCGGCCGCCCCGGATTCAGAATGATCACCACCGGCACCGGACCCGTCTGCGCCACCGTCGGCACCTGGAAGTTGATTTGATCCGCCTGCACATACGTCACCGGCGCCCGCCGCCCGGCAATTTCCACCGCCACGCAGGCCAACTGCTGCGGAAACGCCCCGTTCACTAGGTCACCCGTTCCCACCTGACGCGTTCGCCCCGCCACCTCAAAGTTCATCCCAAAAACGCTCGCCAGTCCGTTTGGCGCGAGCGTCCCCGCAAACGAAGCGCCATTGGCCAAGCTGCGCAGCGTCGGCCGCTGCGTCAGGTTACAAGCCCCCTCCGCCGCCAGCTTCACCGTCGTCGTGTAAATCCGGTCATTTGTATTCCCGGCCGTGCCATCCGCTGCGTTGCCGGCCAGATACAGCGTGATTTCGCCCACCTCGTTCGCCGGCGGAGTCCATTCCACCTCCCACTCAACACCCCCCGTGGTACCCTGCCGGCTCGAAGCCGTACTGTGCGTGGCAAACTCCCGACTGCCCCCGCACGGCGCGCTCCCCGACGGATCGCAATTCACCACAATGTTTGCGTTCGGTGTAAAACTTCCCGCCATCTGCGTTGTATCGCTCGTCGGCCGCGCTGTCATTTGAAATCCCCACCGCCGCGCCTCCGGATGCTCCAGTCGCACCCGCAACGTCTGCTTCACCCCGGGCCGATACACCGCCCGGTCGAGCAGCACCGTCAGTCGCCCCCGCGGATCCGAATTCGCCGCGTCCGGTCGGTGACATGCCGCGCACGTCCGTCCCGCCATGTCCGTCGGGACACCCGAGGCGTTTGCCGGCGCCCCGCGACTGAAGCCCATCACGGCGCTGGTCGATAGCAAAGCGACCGCGCACACCAATCCCGTCCGAGTCATCCGGTTCATTCGGTTCTCCAATTTTGTGAGGTGGAAGTTACACTTAGCGGCGGACGGGCAACTGTACGTCCGTCTGAATCTGCTGTCCGTTTAGCAGCATCTCGATCCGATGGTTCCCATCCGGCAGGTTGGGAACGGTCACATTAAACTGATACAGTCCGGAGCCGGAAAGCCCGGCAAAGGACGGCGTGACGCTCATTCCGCCAATCCGCACCTGCAAAGCGCTTAAGTCTGCAAGAGGCGCCGCGCCGCTGAAGACGCGCCCCGGCGTCACCGCTGGCGTGGTCGGCCCGAAGCCCGTACCGAACAACAGCACGATATCCCCCGGCTTGGCCGGTTCCGTGGTTAAGCCCGGGAACAGACCAGCCGGAGCGATGAACCGCCCGTCGGTTGCCCGCACCGCCGCCGGATACCGCACCGGCGACTGCGTGAAGAGGAACAGTCCGGGCGCCTCGCGCACGACGTTCGCCATCACCGTCTCGCTCGTCCCGCCCGGCGTTGTCACCACCACCGGAACCATCCCTGTCCGCGTCAACGCCGGAGCCTGCACGTTGATCTGATTGGCGCTTATGAAATTAATGAAGGCCGGCAGACCATCAATCGTCACCCGTACCCCATCAATCGCCGTCGGGAAGTTTCCTTGGGCGTCGATCAGACCATCCCAGGTTTTCAATGCTGCCGCCAGATTCGATCCGAAAAGCGTTGTCCACGCTCCCGCCACAATTCCGGGCGCGAAACTTGCACCGTTGACGACCCCTCCGTTCGAGGTGATCACCGGCCGGTTCCCTCCGCTCGCCGCCGGCGTCAGCGTCACATTGGCAGTGTAAATCCGATCCCCGGAAGCCGCTCCATTCCCGTTCGCCGCGTTACCGGCGACATAAATCTTCACTGGACCCACGTCCGTCGCCGGAGCTGTCCAATCAAACTCAAACCGCCCCGTCCGGTTGCTCGCGTCCCCGTGGGAGATAAACTCCAGCGCCGCCGTCGACGGGCAACTCGCCCCGGTCCGCTCCCGCCCGTCAACACACAGAATTACGTCCCGGCCGACGAGGCTGAAAGTCCCCGCCTGCCCGTTCGCCTCGTTCGACCCCAACCGCGCCGTAGCCTGAAACCCGTAGTTACGAGTCGTCGCGTTGGTATCGGTAATCACCACCGTAACCCGCTGCTTCTGCCCGGGCACGTACGTCAATCCCCCCGGCAACTGCAGTTCCACCTTCCCGCCCCCGCCGTTCACCGCCGTACCGGTATGACAACCGGAACGGGCACAAGTCTGATCACCGGGCGCACCCGTATGCCGCGCGTCAGGGCCGACAGAATAAGCCCACAACAATATCGGAAGCGTCAAGAAAACAACGGAGGACTTGGCCAGCCCCACGAGACGATTTTTCTGCATAATCTCCAATAACCCGATCTACCGACAGTCTACCCGATTCCAACCCGGGAACCTTCTACCCGGTAAAAAGTTCACACTTGGTACAACCCTTTCCTTATTGGAACAGATTGCCCTGCGCCAATCCCGCCAGCGCCTTCCGCGCCGTCGTGCTCAACGGAATCTCTGCCAAACCCGACACCGGCACCCATCGCCACGCCTCCCCCTCCGGCGGCGACCACCTTCCCGCCGCCGCCGCAAACACCTCGAAGTGATAGACATGGTTCGTAATGCTGTGTTTGAAGCGGTGGAGCGCCGCCCCCGGTTTCACCTTCGGTAGCTGATGCGGTTCGGGAAGTTCCCAAAAACCTGACAGGATCGCCGCGTCCGGTGGCCGCTGCCAGAGAAGAATGTTTCCGTTCCGCATGACTACAAGGAGCGATCGCTCCACCCGACGGATTACCGTCTTGTTGCTCTTTACCGGCAATTCTCGGGCCAAACCCCGCGCCCGCCCCTCACACCAAGGCTCAAGCGGGCACCGGCCGCACTGCGGGTCCTTCGGCGTGCACACCGTCGCCCCCAGCTCCATCACCGCCTGATTATGCCGCGACGGCTCCGCCGCGTCCAAAAACGCATCCGCCGCCTCCCGCAGACGATTCTTCGTCGCCGCCGCCGTGATCTCGCCGCCTTCGGCCAAAAAACGGGCCATCACCCGCAGCACATTCCCGTCCACCACCGCATGCGGCAGCCCGAACGCAATCGACGCCACCGCCGCCGCCGTATACTCCCCCACCCCCGGCAGCGCGCGAATCGCCGGGTAATCCCGCGGGAATCCCCCCAATCGCACCATCTCCCGCGCCGCCGCCTGCAGGTTCCGCGCCCGCGAATAGTAGCCCAGCCCCGCCCACATCCCCAACAGTTCCTGCTCTTCGGCCGCCGCCAGAGCATCATAATTTGGGTACCGTTCGACGAACCGATCATAATAAGGGATCACCGCCGCCACGCGCGTCTGCTGCAGCATGATTTCGGAAACCCAGATTCGATAAGGATCCCGGGTCCGGCGCCAAGGCAGATCCCGCTTCCATTGTTCATACCAGGCGGCCAAAGCGGCGTGCACCTTCCGGAGATCAGTCATTGGCTAGCAAGAAAGGGAAAGCGAAAATCGACGAGTTCATCGACATCCGCGGCGCGCGGATGCACAACCTCAAGAATATCTCGCTCCACATCCCGCACAATCAACTCACCGTCGTCACCGGCGTCTCCGGCTCCGGCAAATCCTCGCTCGTCTTCGACACCATCTACGCCGAAGGCCAGCGCCGCTACGTCGAGTCGCTCTCGGCCTACGCCCGCCAGTTCCTCGACCGCATGGAGAAGCCCGACGTCGATGAGATTCTCGGCCTGGCGCCCCCCATCGCCATCCGCCAGAAGAACACCACCCGCAACCCCCGCTCCACCGTCGCCACCTCCACCGAGGTCTACGACTTCCTCCGCCTCCTGTTCGCCCGCGCCGGCACCACCCACTGCGCGCAGTGCGGCCAACCCGTTCAAAAAGACACCGTCGACTACGTCGCCGAAGCCGTCTCCCTCCTCCCCGCCGGCTCCCGCTGGTACGCCATGTTCCCCGTCAACATCCACGAAGAGCCCGCCAAGCTCCGCGACCATCTGTTCGACCTCCGCAAACGCGGCTTCAACCGTCTCTACCAAAACGGGAAGGTCAGCGAATTCTCGACGCCGGAATCGCTCCTCGAAATCGACTTCACCCAACCCCTCTTCGTCCTCGCCGACCGCCTCGCCATCGCCCCCGGCATCCGCTCCCGCGTTGTCGACACCGTCGAAACCTGCTACCGCGAATCCGGCGAAGTCATCTTTGAACAGGCCGCCGCCGCCGAACCGGAGCGCCTCCGCTTCGCCGAAGCCTTCGCCTGCAAATCCTGCCGCATCGCCTACCAGACGCCCGAACCCACCCTCTTCTCCTTCAACTCCCCCTTCGGCGCCTGCCCCCGCTGCCAGGGCTTCGGCAACGTCATCGACTACGACCTCGACCTCGTCCTGCCCGACCCTTCGCTCTCCATCCTCACCGGCGCCGTCGCCCCCTGGACCAAACCCGCCTACCACGACTGGCAGGCCCGCTTCGTCCGCCGCTACAGCAAGTCCATTCGCTGCGAGGTCCCCCTCGCCGACCTGCGCAAAGACGAACGCGCCCTGCTCGTCAACTACCTCCGCAGCGAGTTCTTTCCCGAAGTCGAAGAGAAGAAATACAAGGTGCAGGTCCGCGTCTTTCTCAGCCGCTACCGCGGCTACAGCGAATGCGTCGAGTGCGGCGGCGCGCGCCTGCGCAAAGAAGCGCTCAACGTGCGCATCGGCGGACGCAACATGGCCGAGGTCACCCGCGCCAACATCGCCGAAGCCTACGCCTTCTTTGATTCCCTCCGCCTCGCCCCCGAACAGCAGGCCATCGCCGGCAAGGTCCTCGTCGAAATCCAGCAGCGCCTCAAGTTCCTCAACGACGTCGGCCTTGACTACCTCACCCTCGACCGCCTCTCGGCCACCCTCTCGGGCGGCGAAGCCCAGCGCATCCAACTCGCCACCTGTCTCGGCTCCCGCCTCGTCGGCGCCTGCTACGTTCTCGACGAACCCTCCATCGGCCTGCACTCCCGCGATACCGCCCGCCTGATCCGGATCCTCCACGAACTCCGCGACCTCGGCAACTCCGTCCTCGTCGTTGAACACGACCCCGACGTCATGCGCGCCGCCGATCACATCATCGACCTCGGCCCCGGCGCCGGCGAGCACGGCGGCAAGATCATCTTCGAAGGCAATTTCGCCAAACTGCTCGCCGATGGCGGCCAGTCACTCACCAGCAAGTACCTCCACGGCGAACTCGAAACCGCGCCGAAAATCGCCCGCCGCCTCGTCAACCCCCGCAAGGTCATCACCGTCCGCGGCGCCCGCGCCAACAACCTCAAAAACGTCGACGTCGGTGTTCCCCTCAACCTCCTCGTCGCCGTCACCGGCGTCTCCGGCTCCGGGAAAAGCTCGCTCGTCCACGATGTCATTTTCAAAGCCCTCACCCGCGAACTCGAACGCGAAGGCCCCCGCAAAACCGCCCAGGAGGAGACTGAGGAGTTTCCCGGCGCCGAACGCCAGCTTTGGAAGTCCATCGAGCGCGCCCACCTGCTCAACGAGGTGATCCTCGTCGACCAGACCCCCATCGGCCGCACCCCCCGCTCCAATCCCGTCACCTACGTCAAGGCCTTCGACGTCATCCGCGAACTGTTCGCCTCCACGCCCGATAGCGACCGCAAGGGCTACACCGCCGGCCACTTCTCCTTCAACATCCCCGGCGGCCGCTGCGAGGTCTGCCAGGGCGACGGCACCGTCACCGTTGAAATGCAGTTCCTCGCCGACGTCGAACTCGTCTGCGAAGAGTGCCGCGGCACCCGCTTCAAGCAGGCGATCCTCGACGTCAAATACAAAGGGCTCAACATCCATGAGGTGCTCGGCTTGACCATTGCCGAAGGCCTCCGCTTCTTCGCCGATACCCCCAAGCTCAAGCAGCGCCTGCAGGTGCTCGCCGATGTCGGCCTCGGCTACCTCCGCCTCGGCCAGTCCGCCACGACCCTGTCGGGCGGCGAAGCCCAGCGCGTCAAACTCGCCGCCCACCTGGCGCAGTCAACCTCGGAAGGCACGCTGTTTATCTTCGACGAGCCCACCACCGGCCTCCACTTTGAAGATATCCGCAAGCTCCTCGACAGCTTCCAGCGCCTCATTCATAACGGCGGCTCCATTCTGCTGATCGAGCACAACCTCGATGTCATCCGCGCCGCCGATTGGCTCATCGACCTTGGTCCGGAAGGCGGCGCCGCCGGCGGCCGCATCCTCGGCGAAGGAACCCCGGAGCAGATTGCGCAACTCCCGGGTTCCTACACCGGCGCCTTTCTACGCGGCCAGGGAACGGTCGAACCTCCGGCCCTCGCCGTTGGTGTCCTTCGGCCGGTGGGCAGCTAACTCGCCCGGCCGCGGGAAGTTCAGCGCCGCAAACTCGCCGAACAGTTCCCGGGCCGCTTCGTCGTAGGCCCTGGCCGCCGCCCACTCGCTGCGGAAATCTCCCAGCGGAAACATCTTGCCGTCTTTCCGGATCTTGGCCCGCCAAAGCGCCTGCCCCTTGGCCCAGGAGACGCCTTTGTAGTCCGAGGTCGTCTTCTTGGCGATCTTCCGGCCGGACCAGTTAGCCTCGGCGTAGTTGGCCACTCCCAGGTTGCTCTGGCGGCAGTTCAACCGGTCTCCGTCGTGGTAGACCGGCTTGATCAGCTTGGGCAGCTCGTTGCCGAGCACGAGGCGGTAGAGCGCCACGTGGCGCCCGCGAATCTTCGATTGCACGCAGCCTTCCTTCACGAACCAGTTGCGGTTGGCGCATCGGCCAAACTCGGCGGCGTCGACCAGGGCTAACCGGCCATCCGGCAGCGGCAGGTAGCCAGTGTCGCCATCGACGTACGGCTGCAGCCGGGAGATGCGGTCCAACTCCAGACCGAGCTTTCCAAAGGCCTGGTGGAGGAACTGCAACTGCAGCAGGCGGGCTTCGGCGGCGTGCGGCGCCGAAGCCACCAGCAGGCTGTTGAAACGAACTTGCCATACCTGCCGTTCTGGATGGAACGTGATCCCCCGCGTCGAAGTGCCCGGTTTACCGTTACGGTTGGTCAGGCTCAGCCAGATGGACCGGGCGGAGTAGCGGGTCAGATCGATCTTACGGCCATGGAATTCCATCACACGGCGGGAGGCCTCGAGGGGCGCGAGTAACTCTTGGGGGACAAGGGATTGGGACATGGGGATTCTCCTCGCGGTGCAAACACAAACGCCCCGGTCACTTGTTCCAACCGCTCCGAAGAGCCGTTTGAAGAAGTGCCGGGGCGTGTTGCCTACCGCTACCCGCAGTCTAGCGAACGAGCCACCGATTCCGAACCACGGCCTCTGGAAAATCTTCGCAAAATATTGTAAAGAAAACAGATAAAAAATATCGACAGGTCGTGAACCCCATTTTTCCGGCTACAAAACTTTGCGGGAGCCTCCTGCCGCTGCCCCGCTTTCGGTTGGAGTAAGTCATACGCGGCCGTCTCGCCGTACTTACTCTACGCTGTCTGCCGGTGGCCCTCGCCGCCGACAAATGGACCCGTTATGAGTCCGGGCATTTTGAACTGCTCTCCGATGGCGGTAAGGGCCGGGCGCTCGAAGTCCTTGGACAGTTTGAATGCCTTCGGTGGTTCTTCGGCACCCGGAAACATTACAAAGCCTACGCCCCGCGCGAACCGCCGGGCATGAGTACCTCCACCTCCTCGTCAAACACTCCCAGCTCAGCTTACCCCTCTCGAGGAACGAAGGGCTCGCCGAACTCTACTCCACCATCGACGAATTCGGCGGCAAAATTCGAATCGGCAACCCCATCCCCGCCCACCTCTATCAACTCCGCACGGGGTGGCTGCCGTTGAAGAACGTGTTGAAGAACGTGCTTGCCGTCGGCCACGATTCGGCCGAACATAACAAGCGCGAACATGCCGGGCTCTTCTACGCCGGGCTCTTCTACTAAGAGGACTTACGGCCCAAATTCGTCCGCTTCAAACAACTCGTTCTCGCCGGCGCCCCGGTCCGGCAAGCCTTGGAGCAGACCTACGGCATGACCGTCGACCAGGTGGAAGACCACCTCCGAGCCTACGTCCGTGGCGACTCCATTTGCATGGCCCTGTTCAACCTCAAGTTCGACAAGTCCAAAATCAAAGTTGAAGGCACCCCGGCCAGCCCGCGCGGCTACCAGAGGGCCCTCGTCGGCCTCTCCGTCGCCAAGCGCGATTGCGCCGCCGCCGAGTTTCTCCTCGCCGCCTGGAAAGGCACCCCCGTCCCTGACGTCTATCAGGCCGCCCTCCGTCTCTCGCCGCGAACTCCTCCTCGGAAAGGAGTTCGACCAATCCTTCCTCGATTTGAAGAAGCTCAGCTCCATCAAGTCCGCCGCAGTGGACCGTTATTTCCCCCTCTATATCCGGGCCGCCCGGTGGTCCAAGCGCTACCCGGAGGCCCAGAACGCCGCCGAACGGTTCGTCCGCATCGCCAGGACAGCCGATCAGCCGCCGCCCCTCCCGGAGCTTTCCGGTAACCTGCCGCCCCGCCGGGAACCCGAGATCGCCGGCAGCAAGGTCCGCGGCAGGTTCGTCGAGTTTCTCCGCGCCGAAACCGATCTCCGCCTCGTCCTCGCAGTCAATGGCCTCCGCGAAGCCTCCTGGCTGGCCAACCCCGGGCAGGTGCGGGCCCAGACCAAGAGCGGTGGTCCGGTCGACCTGCACTGCGGCCAGCCGCCGGGCAGATCCTGGTCATAAAGGAGCTCTCGCGCCGTTTGGGGTTCGGCTATAGTAGGGAGTTGCGGCTCTTTCTGTCCCAGCGCATCCCGCATTTTGATCGCGTGGCCATCGTCGAAAGTGGCTCCCGGCAGCTGCTCGAGGACCTGCTGCCCGGCCTCTACGAACTCTACGGCCCGCAGCTGCAAATCGATCTGATCACCTGCTACGCCGGCGCCCCCATCGGCTTCCGTCCCGACCGCGGCCGTCTCTGGCGCATCACCGACTACCCCGGCCCCGCCGGCCGTGCCCGGATCGTCCGCGAACTCCAGGCCCGCCACCACTCCATCATCGGCATCCTCTGCTCGAACGAGCCCATCATGACCAAATGGAAGTGGATGCTCGCTCTCCGCCTGCCCGCCAAACTCTTCGTCCTCAACGAGAACGGCGACTACTTCTGGGTGGACTACGGCAACTGGCGAACGCTGCTCCACTTTGTCCTCTTCCGCGCCGGGCTCAAAGGTCCCGACGCCGTGGTCACCGTGGGACGGATTCTGTCCTTCCCGCTGGCCTTTCTCTACCTGCTCGCGTTTGCGGGCGTGGTTCATCTTCGCAGGAGAGTTCGCGTATGAAAGCGATTGTGGTTCATCAGTGCGGTGGTCCCGAGCAACTGCACTTTCAGCAAACGGCCGCGCCCGTCGCCGGCCCGGGGCAGGCCCTCGTGCGGGTCACCCACGCCGGCGTTAACTTCATTGACATCTACTTCCGCATGGGCCTCTACAAGGCCGACCTGCCCATGATCCTCGGCATGGAGGCCGCGGGCGTGGTGGAAAGCGTCGGCGAAGGAGTCACCGAGGTCGCCCCCGGCGACCGGGTTGCCTACGCCGGTCCGCGCGGCGCCTATGCCGAATACGCCGTCACCCCCGCCTGGCAACTGGTGAAGATTCCCTCCGGGGTCTCCGGCGAACTCGCCGCCGCAGCCATGCTCCAGGGCATGACGGCCCATTACCTGACCCACTCCACCTTCCCGCTCCAACAGGGACACACCTGTCTGGTCCACGCCGCCGCCGGCGGTGCCGGCCAGTGCATCGTCCAGATGGCCAAGCGCCGCGGCGCCCGCGTCATCGCCACCGTCGGCACCGCTGCCAAGGCCGAACTCGCCCGCCAGGCCGGCGCCGACGAGGTCATCCTTTATGAACAGGTGGACTTCGCCGCGGAAACCCGCCGCCTCACCGACGGCAAGGGCGTCGACGTGGTCTATGATTCGGTGGGCGCCTCCACATTTGTGAAATCGCTCGACTCGCTTCGCCCGCGCGGCATGATGGTTACCTTCGGCAACGCCAGCGGCCCGGTGCCCGCCGTCGAACCCCTGCTGCTGAACGCCAAAGGTTCGCTCTTCCTCACCCGCCCCACCCTGGCCCATCACATCGCCACCCGCGACGAGTTGCTCTGGCGCGCCGGCGACGTGCTCAGTTGGCTGGCCAGCGGCGATCTGAAGCTCCACATCCACCAGATTTATCCGCTCAGCGACGCCCGCCAGGCGCAGGAAGATCTGGCCGCCCGCCGGACCACGGGGAAGCTGCTCCTTGCCGTTTAAGGACCGGGTCGCCGCCCTCCGCGCCGCTCTCACCGCCCGGCAGGCCGACGCCGCCGTCATCACCAGCGCGCCCAACGTCCGCTACTTCTCCGGCTTCACCGGCAGCAACGGCGCCCTGCTGGTCTCCCCCGGCCGGGTTACCCTGTTCACCGACCCGCGCTACACCCTCCAGGCCCACCGGGAAGCCGCGGCCAAGGTGGTCATCGCCAAGGGCCCGCTTGAAATCGCCATCGCCGGCCAATTGGCTTCGTTTCGTCAAGTGGCCTTTGAGAACGCCCGCATCAGCTTCCGCTCCATGGGCGCCCTGCAGAAGGCCCGTGTCGACTGGTGCGCCCTCGACGACACCTGCGAAGCGCTCCGCATGGTCAAAACGGCCGCCGAGCAGGAGGCCATTCGCGCCTCGGTGCTGCTCAACTCCGCCGCCCTCGAAGAGGCGCTGGGGCACTTCGCTGCCGGGATGACGGAAACCGATCTCGCCGCCGAAATCGAGTACCGCATGCGCCGCCGCGGCGCCGAAAAACCCGCCTTTGAAACCATCGTCGCCTTCGGCGAACGCAGCGCCCTGCCCCACGCCCATCCCGGCCCCGCCAGGATCTCCGGCCGTGGGTTATTATTGATCGATATGGGTGCATTCCTGGGTGGTTACGCCAGCGACATGACTCGCATGGCTCACCTCGGTAAGGTGCCCACTGCCACCCGCCAGTTGTATGACGCCGTCTCCGAGGCGCAGTTGGCGGCGCTTGACCGGGTAAAGGCGGGAGTGACCACGGCTTCCGTCGATGCAGCCGCCCGGAAGGTCCTTACAGCTCACGGGTACGGAAAGGCCTTTGTGCACAGCACGGGGCACGGTCTCGGGTTGGAAATTCACGAAATGCCGCGCATCGGCAAAAAAGACAAAACGCGCCTCGAGGCCGGTATGGTCATCACCATCGAGCCCGGCGCTTATCTCGAAGGTTCGGGCGGGGTCCGCATTGAAGATACGGTGCTCGTCACTGCCTCGGGCTGCGAAATCCTGACGCCAACCTCGAAAAAACTCATGGTTCTCTAAGCACTCATGGTTCTCTAAGCAATGAACATCTCTGAAATCAAAGAACTGATCCAAGCGCTCCTCGACAGCGGCGTGGCCGAGCTTGAAGTGCAGCGCGGCGACCATCGCGTCCGCATCGTGCGCGGCGCCGCCGCGCAGGAGGTGGTCGTGGCCGCTCCCGCCGCCGTTGCCCCGGCCCCGGCCCTGCCGGTGGTCTCGGCCCCGGCCGTGCCCGCCTCCCCCGCCCCGCCCAAGCCCGAAGAGGGCCTGTTGACCGTCAAATCGCCCATCGTCGGGACTTACTACTCCGCCCCGTCGCCCGGCGCCGCCGAGTTCGTTAATGTCGGCGATGCCGTCAAGCACGGCAAGGTGCTCTGCATCGTCGAGAGCATGAAGCTGATGAACGAAATCGAGTGCGAGGTCTCCGGCACCATCATCGCCAAGCACGTCGACAATGGACAGCCCGTCGAGTACGGCACCACGCTATTCACCGTTCGCCCGAGCTAATCCGTATGTTTCAAAAGATCCTCATCGCCAACCGGGGCGAGATCGCGCTGCGGGTGATCTGCGCTTGTAAGGAGCTCGGGATCAAAACCGTCGCCGTCTACTCGGAAGCCGACCGCCACAGTCTGCACGTCCGCTTTGCGGACGAAGCCGTCTGCATCGGCCCGGCCAAGAGCGCGCGCAGCTACCTCGATATCCCGAGCGTCATCAGCGCCGCCGAGATCACCAACGTCGACGCCATCCATCCCGGCTACGGCTTCCTCAGCGAGAACTCCAACTTCGCCGAGGTCTGCGAAACCTCCGGGCTCACCTTCATCGGCCCCAAGCCGCCCGTGATCCGCGCCATGGGCTTCAAGCAGCACGCCCGCGAGGCGATGGACAAAGCCGGCATCCCGATTCTGCCCGGCTCGGCCGGGGTGCTCGAGTCGGCTGAACATGGCCTTGAAACCGCCGCCAAAATCGGCTACCCGGTGATCCTCAAGGCCACGGCCGGCGGCGGCGGGCGCGGCATGCGCGTCGTCAACGAAGCCAGCGAACTACCTGGCCTGCTCGCACAGGCGCAGGCCGAAGCCGGCGCGGCGTTCTCCTGCCCCGACGTCTACATCGAAAAGTACATCCGCAAGCCGCGCCACATTGAATTTCAGATTCTGGCCGATCACTACGGCCAGGTCGAGGTGCTCGGCGAGCGCGAGTGCTCCATTCAGCGGCGCCATCAAAAGCTGATTGAAGAGTCGCCGTCTCCGCGGGTGACGCCGGAGTTGCGGCAGCGGATCACCGACAGCCTCAAGAAGGCCATGCGCGAGGTCGGCTATACCAACGCCGGAACCGTCGAGTTTCTGATGGACGAAGACGGCAGCCTGTACTTCATCGAAGTGAACGCGCGGGTCCAGGTGGAGCACCCCGTTACCGAGCTCGTCACGGGCATCGATATCGTCAAGGCGCAGATCCGCATCGCCGCCGGCGAACCGCTCAGCTCGATTCTGACCGAACCGGTGACCCTGCGCGGCCACGCCATCGAGTGCCGCATCAACGCCGAAAACCCGGAGACCTTCACCCCGTCGGCCGGTAAGATCACCGGCCTCAATCTGCCCGGCGGCATCGGCGTCCGCGTCGACACCTGGGCTTACACCGACTGCGTCATTCCGCCTTACTATGACTCGCTGGTCGCCAAGCTGATCTGTTACGGCAGCGACCGGAAAGAGGCCATCACGCGATCGCTGCGCGCCCTCGATATGTTCATTGTCGAAGGCATTCACACCTCCATTCCATTGCATCAGCGCATTCTGAGCGATCCCGAGTTTCAGGCCGGCGACATCGACACGAACTACATCGCCCGTTTCCTTGCCAAGAAGTGACGCCATGGTGCTGGGCGGCGGCGCCGCCGGCCTCTTCTGCGCGGCGCAGATGGGCCGTCGCGGGCGCCGCGTCGTGGTGCTCGAACACAATCAGCAGCTCGGCCGCAAGATTCTGATCTCGGGAGGCGGCCGCTGCAACTTCACCAATCGCGAGGTGCGGCCCGAAAACTTCCTGAGCGAGAATCCGCACTTTGCCAAGTCGGCGCTCGCCCGCTACCGGCCCGCGGACTTTCTCGCGCTGCTGGCGCAGCACCGGATCGCCTGGCACGAAAAGACGCTCGGGCAGCTGTTCTGCGACGGATCGGCGGCGCAGGTGGTCGCGATGCTCGAGGCCGAGTGCGCGGCGGCCGGGGTGCAGATCGTTACCGGCTATCGCGTGGGTGAGGTGCGGCACGACGGCGAATACGTGGTGGGCGAACACCGGGCGCCGGTGCTGGTCGTGGCCACCGGCGGCCTCTCGATTCCGAAGATCGGCGCCACAGGCCTTGCCTTCGACCTCGCCCGGCAGTTCGGCCTGCGCGTGGTCGAGCCGCGTCCGGCGCTGGTGCCGCTGCTGTGGCCGGGTTGGGAGGGCTTGAGCGGGGTAGCGTCCGAGTGCGTGGCGCGCATCGGCAAGCGCGCCTTCCGCGAAAAGATGCTGTTCACCCATCGGGGCTTGAGCGGGCCGGCCATTCTGCAGATCTCCTCCTACTGGCATCCGGGCGAGGCGGTGGAGCTGAACCTCGCGCCCGGCCAAGATCTGGCGACGGTGTTGATTGCGCGCAAGCAGGAGCGCATCTCGGCCCGCACGGCGCTCGCCGCCGCGCTGCCCTCGCGGCTCGCCGAGCGCCTCGCGGCCAGTGAGCCGCTTGCCGAGTGGACCGATAAAGAGTGCCGCAAGCTGGCCGAGTCCGTGCACCGGTTCCGCGTCGAGCCCGCCGGCACCGAGGGTTACGAGAAGGCGGAAGTCACCGCGGGCGGCGTCGATACGGCCGAACTCTCTTCGACCACCATGGAAGCCAAGCGGCAAAAGGGGCTCTTCTTCATTGGCGAAGCCGTGGATGTCACCGGCTGGCTGGGCGGATACAACTTCCAGTGGGCGTGGGCTTCGGCGTATGCCACGGCCACGGGGGTGTGAGCCGCGAGCGGGTATACTGACGGATCATGCGGATGCTCTTATTGTTCCTCTTCAGTCTGTCGCTGACGGCGCAGGAGATGCGTTTCTACGTCATGGGGATGCTCTATCGCGGTCCCCAGTGGACCGCTGAGGCCACCGAGGAGGTCCGGAAGCTCCAGGAAGGGCACATGGCCAACATTAACAAGCTGGCCGGGGAGAAGAAGCTGATTCTCGCCGGGCCCATGGCCGGCACGGGTGACCTGCGCGGCATCTTTGTCTTTGATACCGACGATCTCAAACAGGCGCAGGCGTGGTGCGACCAGGACCCGGCCGTGAAGGCCGGCCGGCTGCGGGTCGAGCTGCACAAGTGGTACGCCGCCAAGGGAATCGGCGTGCTCCCGCCGGCCAAGCGATAGCCCCATGACGGTCTATCTGATTGGCATCGCCGGGCCTTCGGGCTCCGGCAAAAGTGAACTGGCGCGCCGGCTGGCGCAGCGACTCACCGCGCCGGTGATTTCGATGGACTCCTACTACCGGGAGCTGCATCACCTGACGCTGGCCGAACGCGCCGCGGTGAACTTCGACGAACCGGCCTCGATCGACGACGGCCTGCTGCGGCAGCACCTCGCGGTGATCCGTCAAGGGCAGCCTGTCGAGATTCCGGTCTACGACTTTGCGACGCACGAGCGCCTCGATCGCTGCGAGCCGCTCGCGCCGGCGCCTCACGTTGTCGTCGAGGGACTCTTCACGCTCTATTGGGAGGAGCTGCGGCGGCTGTTCGATACCACCGTCTACGTCGATCTCGAAGACGAGATCTGCTACGCCCGCCGGCTGGCACGCGACATTCGCGAGCGGGGCAGGACCGCCGAATCGGTCGCCTGGCAGTACCGCACTACCGTGAAGCCGATGGCGGAACGCTACATCCTTCCCACCAAACGGCACGCGCACCTGGTGGTGCGGGGAGACGGGCAGCTCGATGAGTCGGTCGAGACCGTGTTGCGCCACGGGCTCGACACTTAGGCCGCGAGGCGGGATTACTGCACCTGTTCGAGGAGCTCAGCTTGCCGCCCTGCTTCTTTCGGCCCGGGGCCGAACGCTTCCTTCTGCCCACCAAGCGGCACGCGGGCCTTGTGCTGCGGGGGCGGGCAGCTTGAGGAATCCGTCGAGACCGTGCCGCGGCACGGTCTCGACGTCCAGGGCGCAAGGCCGGACTACTTCACCTGTTCGAGGATCGCGAAGTCGCTGGGGTTTCAGGCCTGCGCGATGAGGAACAGCTTGCCGCCCTGCTTCTTCCGGCCCAAGGCCGAGTGCTTCTTTCTGCCCACCAAGCGGCACGCGGGCTTTCTGCTGCGGGTGTGACGTGCAGCTCAATGAGTCGGTCGAGACCGTGTTGCGCCACGGTCTCGACGCGTAAACCACCAAGCAGCCTTACTTCACCTGTTCGAGGATCGCGAAGTCGCCCGGATTCCAGGCCTGTGCGATGATGAACAGCTTGCCGCCCTGCTTCTTGATGACAGCGTTGTGGATGTGCTGGAAGTTGGACAGGCCCAGCTCTTCCTTGGGCATGATGGTGGAGACCACCTGGTCGTTCTCGAGCAGGTAGATGGGCGCGCCCTTGCTGCGGTCCGGCCCATGCAGCGCGCCGACGACGGCGAACTTATCGAGGTACTGGATGTCGCAGGGGAAGGAGCCCTTGGGCAGGCTCAGGGTGGACAGATACTCGCCGGTGCGGCTGTAGCGGTCGATTTCCGAGTTGGGCCGGTCGGCGACGTCGATACGGGTGGTGCCACGGGGAATGGCGATGCCGTGGCCGGTGCCGAGCTGGCCGGGGCCGGTGCCGCGGCCACCGAAGGCGAGCGGGTTCCAGGATGCATCAAAGGGGCTGACCGAGTTGACCTTCGCCGTCAACACGTAGTCGAGCTTCGAGTAGCCGGTGGGAATGTAGAACATGCCCTCGAGCTGTTCGACGTCGGTGGGCACGAAGGCGCCGCCGCCGGCGAAGTAGGCGTTGGCCGTGGGGTTGCCCATGTCGGTGTTCGCCGCCGGGGCGTTGAGCGTGCCGAGGAGCTTGCCGTCCATGGCGGTAGTGAAGATCTTGCCGACCGAGTTCCCGGGGAAGGAGAGCAGCGGGGTGCCGTCCTTGGCCTTCCAGAACAGGGCGTTGTGCATGTTGGTATCGCGCATAGCCGGGTCGGTGGGCAGCATCTTGGTGGACTTCAGGTCCGAGCTGATCTGAATGATGCCGGCGCCCGGCAGGGCGAAGTAGATATCGCCTTTGCCCTTGCGGCTGTCGATGGCGAAGCCGCCGTGGGCGGCCTTCAGAACCTTCTGCGCTTCGGCGGGAAGGTGGGAGGAGTTGAACAGAACGCGGAACTTGTATTTGCCTTGGCCGCTGATGTTGCCGGCTTGGCCAAGAGCGGAGGTGGCGCCGCCCGGGGCGAGGTGCCAGGCGAGGGCGAGAAGAGCCAGGGATAGGGTGACGCTGAAGAATCGTTTCATGCGGATGGGAAGCCTCCCCGTTATTCAATCACATCGGCGGAAGAAGAGTATACTGCGGGGCGCGTGTGCGCCCCGCAGATTCTGATCAAAACGCGAAGCGAAGCGCGAACTGAATCTCGCGCGCCGGCCCGTTCAAACCGGTGATGGTGCCAAAGCCGCCCGAAGAGCGGTTGCCGTTCGGGTTGCCGAGGTTGGTTTTGTTGAAGAAGTTGAAGGCTTCCATGCGGAACTCGGTCTTGAACTTTTCGGTGATATGAAAGTCCTTGTGGAGGCCGAAGTTCATCTGGTGGAGCGACGGGCCGCGGACAATGTTGCGGCCCGCGTTGCCGAAGGGGAACCGGGGATCGGTCGGGACGGAGACGACCGCGGAGTCGAGCCAGCGGCTGATGGAACGCTGGCCTTCGGGCACGAGCGGGTTGCCCGAGATGTTGGGCCGGTAGGTGGGTGCGCCGCTCACCTGGAACTGGGCCGAGGGCCCCCAGTTCAGGTTCACCGGGGTGCCGCTGCCGGCAAAGTTGATGGCCGAAAGCCGCCAGCCACCCGCGACCAGATCGGCGGCTTTGCTCCAACCGGAGCCGAAGCGGCGACCTTGGCCAAACGGCAGGTCGTAGAGGAACGTCGTGACGTTGTTGAAGGGCTGGTCGTAGCCGCTCAGACCCTTCTCGGCGGCGAGGTTCTCGTAGTTGACGCGGCTGTTGTCGCCGTTCTGGGCTTCCAGATGGCCCGAGGCGTTATCGATGGCCTTGGACCAGGTGAAGGAGTTGAGGAAGTAGAAGCCGCTTGAGAACTTCCGCTCGAGTTTGGCCTGGAAGGCGTGATAGTCGAGAAAGCCGCCGGGGAAGGCCGATTGGATGTAGCTGAAACCCTGGATGGGCCGGCGCGCATCGACAGACAGATTCTGTCCGGGCTGATTGACCCGGGCGGTGTTGAGGTCGCCGAGGATCATCATGTTGCGGCCGAAGGTGCCGACGTAGCCGAGGTCGAGCACGAGGCCCGCGGCGATCTGCCGCTGGATGGTGAAGTGGGTGCTCTTCACCGAGGCCGAGGGCAAGCCGAAGGGAATCTGGTTGGTGCGGACGGTATTGGTACGCACGTTGGCGATGTTGAGGAAGTTGTTGGGGAAGCCGCGCTCAAAGGGTAGGAAGCAGGTGGCTGGATTGTAGTTGCCGGTCGAGGGGCAGAGCGGCTGGCCGCCGCTGGGCATGGCCGGGGCGACCTGGTTGATGTTCGGGTTGAGGATGAACGGCAGGTTGTAGGCGAGCAGATTCTCGCCGCCCATGCGGTTGAAGTGGAGGTAGCTGACGCCGAAGGCGGCGCGGATGACGGTCTTGTCGTTGAGCGTGTAGGCCGCGCCGATGCGGGGGCCGAAGTTGTTGCGGTCGGGGTTGACGAGCGCGCGGTCGCGGAGGGAGCCGTCTTTGGCCAGGACGACCGTATTGTTGGAGGGGTCGAAGTTGGCCAGGCGGTTGGCGCCTTCCCACTGCGGGGTGGCGAACTCGTAGCGGAGGCCGACGTTCAACGTCAGGCGGCGGGAGACCTTGAAGTCATCCTGCAGGTAGAGGAAGTGCATCCGCTGGCGGTAGTTGACGATGGTCGCTGTGTTCAGTTGGTAGGTGGAACGGGCGCCGAACAGGTAGTCGGCGACGAACTGGCGGTCGTCGTTGGGCGTGCCGGGGACTTGGGAGAAGCGTCCGGAGAATCCGCTGCCGCCGTACTTCGGGTTGAAGTCGTCGATATCGGTATCGATGCTCTGGTACTCGTAGCCGGCCTTCAGGCTGTGTTTGCTGAGGATCTTCGAATAGTTGACCTTGGGGTTGATGACGAAGGGGTTCTGGAACTGGGGGTTCGAGCCCTGGACGCCGATGGAGGTGAAGCCGTTGATGCCGGTGCTCATGACGCCGCCGGTGAAGCGCGGGTCGTTCGGGATGTTGGGGATGCCGAAGCGATCTCCGATGGTGGGAGTGCCGACGAACATGGGGAACTTGCCGCCTTCGGTGCGGGAGATGCCGGCGCGGATTTCGATGAGCGAGGTGGGGTTGATGGTGTAGGTGCTCCCGACGGCCATCTGTTCGTTGCGGACGCGCACGGTGCCGTTGGAGTCGCCGCCGGAGGGGCCGGGGATGGCGGGCGGTTCGAGGTTGTTCATCAGCCGGTGGCTGTAGCGGACGAAGGCGGTCCATTTGCTGTTGAAGTACTGGTCGTAGCGAATGTCGCCTTTGTCGTTCTGGTCGCTGCGGCGGGGCTGGGATTCGAAGTTGTTGCCGACGCCAAGCGGGCCGGCGCCGGCGCGGTTGGGGGCGGGCAGATCGGCGAGGATTTCGCGGGCCGAGCGGCTGATGGCGCTGGCGGGAATGACACCGTTCGGGTAGATTTCGCCGGTGTAGGGGTTGCGGATGGGGATGCCGAGGTTGCCCTGCCGCATGGCCAGATCGGGGAGCGTGGCGTAGGTGATGGTGCGGCTGATGCGGCGGTAGCCTTCGTAGTCGCCGAAGAGGAACATCTTGTTCTTGACGAGCGCGCCGCCGATGGCCGCGCCGAACTGATTCTGGATCAGCGTGGGCTTCTGGTTGTTGACCGGTTTGAAGAAGCCGGTGGCGTTGAGCGAGGTGTTGCGCAGGTACTCCCAAGCCGAGGCGTGGAGCTCGTTGGTGCCGCTGCGGATGGAGGCGTTGATGACGGCGCCGCCGGCGCGGCCGAACTCGGCCGAGAAGTTACTGGTCTCGAGGCGGAACTCCTGCACGGCGTCCGGGGTGATCTGGACGTTCTGATTGGAAAAGCCCTGGTTCGAGGTGCCGTAGGAGTTGTTGTCGACGCCGTCGACGACGAAGTTATTCTGCGAACTGCGCATGCCGTTTACGTTGAAGGAGGCGTCGCGCGAGTTGGCGATGCCGCTGCGGCGGACGCCGGGGGCGAGCAGCGCGAGGTCGGCGTAGGCGCGGCCGTTGAGCGGGAGGTTGACGACCTGCTGGGTGCCGACGACGGTGCCACGGGAGCTGGTGTCGGTTTCAAGCACCTGGGCGGCGGCGTTGATGGTAACGCTTTCGGTGGTCGCACCGACTTCGAGTTGCAGATCGACGCGCTGGCGGGCGTTGACGGTGACTTCGAACTCCTGCGCGACGGCCGTCTTGAAGCCCGCCGCTTCGGCGGCGATCTTGTAGCGGCCGGCGCGGACGGTGAGGAATTGATAAGCGCCGGCGCCGTCGGCTTCCGTGGAGGCTTCGACGCCGGTGCGCACGTTGGTGAGTTTCAGTTTGGCTTTGGGCAGACCGAGTCCGGAGGGGTCGCGCACGAGGCCGAGAACGGTGGCCGAGTCAAACTGAGCGAAGAGAGGCATGGCCGCGAGGGCCAGCAGACAAAACGGAATTCTACTCATAGGCTACACCATGGTATCGTGCAGCCCATGAACAGTTGATGACTAATACTTGGGCACGGAGGGATCGACCTGGTCGGACCAGGCCGAGATACCGCCGGTCATGTTCCGGACATTTTTGAAGCCCGCCTGCCGGAGGACATCGCAACCCTTGGCGCTGCGGCCGCCCATCTTGCAATGGAGGACGTAGTTGGCGGCGGGATCGAGTTCGGCTACCTTTTTCGGCAGATCCCCGAGCGGGATGAGCGTGGAGGTGGGGATGCGGCCGATCTGGAACTCGTGCGGCTCACGGACATCGATGAGGACGAAGTTTTCCTTGGCGTCGATGAGCGCTTTGACTTCTTTGGGGCTGATTTCGGCAGACATGGGCGGGGGCTCCGGTTGTTTGGGGATGCCGCAGAACTGTTCGTAGTCGATGAGCTTCACCTGGCCGGTGGCGCAGAGGCACTCGGGGTTCTTGCGGAGCTTGAGTTCGCGGAACTTCATGGCGAGGGCGTCGTAGAGCAGCAGACGGCCGATGAGCGGTTCGCCGGCGCCGAGGATGAGCTTGACGACTTCGGTGGCCTGCAACAGGCCGACCACGCCCGGGAGAATGCCGAGCACGCCGCCTTCGGCGCAGCTGGGGACGAGGCCCGGAGGAGGCGGTTCCGGATAGAGGCAGCGGTAGCAAGGGCCGCCCTCGGCGGCGAAGATGGTCGCCTGGCCTTCAAAGCGGAAGATGGAGGCGTAGACGTTGGGCTTGTTGAGCAGGACGCAGGCGTCGTTGATCAGGAAGCGGGTGGGGAAGTTGTCGGTGCCGTCGGCGATGATGTCGTAATCCTTCAGGATTTCGAGGGCGTTGGCGCTCGACAGGGCGACTTCGTGCTTGATCATTTTGATGAGCGGGTTGATGTCGCGCATCGTCTCTTCGGCCGAGTCGATCTTCTTCTTGCCGATGTCCTTGGTGCCGTGGATGACCTGGCGCTGGAGGTTCGAGACATCGACGACGTCGAAATCGACGAGGCCGATGGTGCCAACGCCGGCCGCGGCGAGGTACATGGCGACGGGCGCGCCGAGGCCGCCGGTTCCGATGAGGAGGACTTTGGCGGCTTTGAGCTTTTCCTGGCCGGCGACGCCGACCTCCGGCATAATCAGGTGCCGGCTATAGCGGGATACCTCTTCCTGAGTTAGCATCGGCCACCGGCGATGGAGGGCACGATGGAGATGGTGTCGCCATCGGCGATGGCGGTGGCATCCTTCTGCAGGTAGCGGATGTCTTCGTCGTTGACGTAGACGTTGACGAAGCTGCGGAGTTTGCCTTCGTCGTTGTAGAGGTTCTTCCGGAGGTCGGGGAACTGCGTGGTGAGGTTGGCGAGCGCTTCGCCGACGGTGGAGCCCGAGACTTCGACGGAGTTATTCTTTTCGGCGTACTGCCGCAAGGGGGTAGGAATGAGGATCTTGGCCATTTTGGATGTTTCCTTAATATTCTAAAGGTTCCTGCTCGGCTTTCGTTTGCTCGGCGTTCGGGAGCCAGCTGTTGGCGTGGTGGAACTTCCCTTTTTGGATGCTGAGGACGATGAAGCTGTACCAGGGGCAGGAGTTTTCGAGGTCGGTTTTCGAGAAGTAGGCGTCGCAGTCCGGATGGGAGTGGAAGATGCCGAGGACGTCGAGGCCGCGCTGGCGGGCTTCGCGCTCGACGCGGAGGAGATCTTCGGGGCGGATTTCGTAGCGGTCTTCCTGGGCGCCGGTGTAGGCGTTTTCAAGCGGGAGGGCGACGGTGACGGTTTTGTCGTCGCCATCGGCCGTGCCCAGCATGGCGCCGCAGCACTCGTTGGGGTAGGTGGCTTCAGCGTGGGCGACCATGGTGGCCCAGGGTTCGGGGTGTACGCGGATCATGAGTATTGAGGGTCGTTCCAGAAGGGTTCGGAGAGGTACTTTTCGGCGCCGTCGCAGAGGATGGTGACGATGACCCCTTTTTTGATGCGTTCAGCGAGCGAAAGGGCTCCGTGGACATTGGCGCCGGCGGAGATGCCGACCAGAAGGCCTTCCTGACGGGCGAGGCGGCGGGCCATGCGGTAGGCATCTTCGGTTTCAATCCAGAGGTTGTCGTCGGCGAGCGATTCGTCGTAGATGCCGGGGACGATGGCGGTGGGCATGTGCTTGAGCCCTTCGAGGCCGTGGAAGCCGCTGGAGGGTTGGGCGGAGATGCACTGGATGGCGGGGTTGACCTCTTTGAGGCGGCGGGTGGTGCCGACGAAGGTGCCGGAGGTGCCCATGGCGGCGACGAAGTGGGTGATGCGGTGATCGGTTTGGGCGAGGATTTCGAGGGCGGTGGTCTGGTAGTGGGCCTGCCAGTTGGCGGGGTTGTTGTACTGGTCGGGGTAGAAGTAGCGGCCGGGGTCGGCGGCGTAGATCTTCTTGCACTCGCGGATGGCGCCGTCGGAGCCGGTGTCGGGGTCGGTGAGGACGAGTTCGGCGCCGTAGGCGGCGAGGATCTGTTTGCGTTCCGGCGAGGCGTTGGCCGGGAGGCAGAGTTTGACCGGATAGCCGCGGGCGGCGGCGATCATGGCGTAGGCGATGCCGGTATTTCCGGAGGTGGAGTCGAGGAGAATTTTGTCCGGGGTGAGGAGGCTGCGGCGTTCGCCGTCGAGGATCATGTTGAGCGCCGGGCGGTCTTTGACGCTGCCGCCGGGGTTCGAGAACTCGGCTTTGCCGTAGAGTTCGATGCCGGGCAGGTGGGCAGTTAGGCGGTCGAGCCGGAAGAGCGGCGTGTTGCCGATGGCTTCGATCAGGTGCATCCTCCCAGGGTAACGCGTTACGCTTTGAGGCGATGACCTTTCGGAATGCAGCATGGCTGGTGGCGGCGGTGGCCGCGTTGGGAGCGGCGTCGGCGCCCCTGATTTCGACGACTCTATTGGGGCGGCAGGTGGACGGCAGCTTTCTGCTGGCGAACCATCAGTTGGTGAAGCCGTGGGGGAGCCAGCTGTTTTTCAAGGGGCGTCCGGTGGATCTGGCGTTTGATCCGGCCAAGCGGTGGCTGGCGGTGCTGAGCGGGAACGAGGTGGTGATTCTGGACGGCACGAGCGGGAGCGTCGTCGACCGGGCAAAGGCGAAGACGACGTCGTATGCGGGGATTGCGTTTTCGCCGGATGGCAAAGAGATTTGGGCGTCGGAGACGACGCGGACCGGGCCGGACAGCTTGCTGGTGTTAGGGGTGGGGGCCACCGGAAAAGTGACGGCGACGGAGCGGTTGAACCTGCCGGGGCATGCGGTGCCGACGGGGATCGCGTTTGCGGCCGACGGCAAGACGGTGTACGTAGCGATGCACCGGGACAACGTGCTGGTGGCGTTTGACCGGGCGACGCGGAAGGAGATCCGGCGCTGGGCGACGGGTTTGGCGCCGTTTGGCGTGGTGGTGCGGGACGGGGTGGCGTATGTGACGAACCGGGCGGGGTCGGCGGTGCCGGCGGGCGCGGCGACGGCGCCGAGTGGCGGGGTGGAGGTGCCGGTGGATGCCAACGGGTCGGTGCTGCCGGGGAGTTTGACGGTGTTAGCGCTGGCGGACGGCAAGCGGGAGGATGTGCCGGTGGACCGGGCGCCGTCGGGCGTGGCGATGCGGCCAGATGGGGGCGAGGTGGCGGTGGCCAACGGCCATGCGGATACGGTGACGCTGGTGGAGACCAAGTCACGAAAGACGCGGACGCTGGCCGTGGGCGGGCAGCCGGTGGGGGTGCTCTATAGCGGTGACGGGAGCCGGTTGTATGTCGCGTGCGCGGGGGAGAACGCGGTGGCGATTGTGGAGGGCGGCAAGCGGGTGGGGGCGATCCCGACGGGGTGGTTTCCTTCGGCGATGGCGCTCGATGGCAAGGGCGATTTGCGCGTCGTGAACATCAAGGGCGTGGGGAACACGGAGCAGGCGCCGGGGCAGTTCAACACGCGGGCTTTTGAGGGCAGTCTGATGACGATTCCGGCGCCGAGCCAGGCGCAGGCGGCGGCGGGACAGCGCGAGGTGAAGTTGGCGAACGCGCCGCGGTTTACGCCGCAGGGCGGGGTGAAGGATCTGGACCGGCTGGGCATTGAGCACGTGTTTCTGCTGATCAAAGAGAACCGGACGTATGATCAGGTGTTCGGCGATATGCCGGTGGGGAACGGGAAGAAGGAGTTGGCGATGTATCCGCGGGAGGTGACGCCGAATCATCATGCGCTAGCCGAGGAGTTTGTGCTGCTCGATAACTTTTATGCGTCGGGGGCGATTAGTTTTGAGGGGCATCAGTGGCTGATGATGGGTTTTGTGAGCGACCACGTGGAGCGGGCGCTGCAGGCGGCGCCGCGGGGTTATGCGTGGAACATGGCGGACGGGTTGGCGGTGAGTCCACAGGGCTTTTTCTGGCAGGGGGCGCGGCGGCCGCTGCGGGTGCAGTTGCTGGGGCCGCTGTCGCTGCCGGCGGTGTTTGACGCCAAGACGGGGCTCGTAAAGGATGTGAACGAGAGCGCGCTGCCGCCGTGGACGTTCTACTGGGATCACTACAAGAAGGGGACGTGGCGGGACGTGGTAGCGTCGCGGTGCGGCGTGCCGGCGATGAAAGGGATCTATGATGAGCGGTTCCCGCCGAGCGAGATGAAGATTCCGGACCAGATTCGGGCCGAGGCGTTTTTGGAGCGGCTGGCGAAGTGGGACAAGGACGGGACGACGCCGAACCTGACGATTGTGACGATGATGAGCGACCACACGGTGGGGAAGAACCCAGGGGCGCCGACGCCGCGGGCGATGGTGGCGGATAACGATCTGGCGCTGGGCCGGATGGTGGAGGGGATCAGCAAGAGCAAGATCTGGGCGAAGTCGCTGATTCTGGTGGTGGAGGACGATGCGCAGGACGGGGTGGACCACGTGGCGGGGAACCGGACGGTGGCGCTGGCGATTGGGCCGCACGTGAAGCGGAAGTCGCTGAATTCGAACTTTTACACGCAGACGAGCATGGTGCGGACGATTCAGGACGTGTTCCGGATTGAGCCGAAGACGCGGTTTTTGCAGGCGGCGCGGGCGATGAACGGGGTGTTTGTGAAAGACGCGGATTTGCGGCCGTACACGCATGTGCCGGCGCGGGTGAAGCTGGATGAGTTAAACCCGCCGCTGCGGGCGCTGCAGGGGCGGGAGCGGTGGGCGGCCGAGGAGTCGGCCATGATGAATTGGAGCGATGTGGACGATGTGCCGACGGATACGCTGAACCGGATTCTGTGGGGCGAGGCGAAGGGGTACGATGCGCCGTACCCCGGCGTCATCGGCCTGAAACCCTAATTGGGGTATACTACGGCCCATGAATCAAGCCGTTAAATTTTGCTTTGGGATCATCCTCGGGCTGGCGCCGTTGGCCGCTCAGGAAACAACGGGCAGTGTGACCGGGACGGTGAAAGATCCGACCGGCGCCGTGATTGTGGGCGCCGCGGTGACGGCGACGAACGCGCAGACCGGAGGGGAATTCCGTACGGTAACCGATGACGCGGGCAACTATCTGTTTCCGCTGCTGCGGTCCGGGACGTACCGGATTGTGGTGGAGAGCAAGGGTTTTCAGCGCGTGCAGCAGACGGGCGTCATTGTGAACACGAGCGAGCGGGCGCGCATTGACGTGACGTTGAGCGTGGGGCAGGTGACCGATACGGTGAACGTGACGGCGGAGACGCCGCTGCTGCAGAGCGAGAAGGTGACGATCGGGCAGGTGGTGGAGCAACGGACGATCCAATCGATTCCGCTGGCGACGCGGAACTTTACGCAGATTCTAGGCACTTCGGCGGGCGTCGTTGGTGACGTCTTCAACGCCGACAATCCCGGCACCGGCAGCGCCAGCGTCAGCGTCAACGGAGCGCGCCGCGGCAGCAACAACCTCCTCGTCGACGGCGTCCCGACCACTAACCCCCTGAACAATGCGCCCGACGGCGATGGTACCCCGTCGATTGAGTTCTTAAGCGAATTCAAGGTGATGACGAGCCTGTTCAGTGCCGAATACGGCCGCAACCTGGGTTCGGCCATCAACGTTACCACCCGCAGCGGAACCAACCAGTTTCACGGCTCGGCCTACGAGTTCCTCCGGAACACGAAGCTTAACTCCCGCCCGTTCTTCAACCCCGTCCGCGGCCAGAACAACCAAAACCAATTCGGCGCCAACATCGGCGGCCCGGTGCTGATGCCGAAAGTTTACAACGGCAAGGACCGCACCTTCTTCTTCTTCGGAGTTGAAAGCTCCCGCCAACGCAACGCCAACTCTTCGGGCGCCGCGATTCAGCGTATTGTCCCGACCCTGGCTATGCGCAACGGCGACTTTTCCCAGCGGCGGGTCATCAACGACCCCGTGACCGGCCAACCCTTTCCTGGAGCGATCATCCCGGCCTCCCGCATCAATCCCATTTCGAAGGCGATTCAGGACAAGTTCATCCCGGTGCCGAATTTCTCGCTCGGTGCCAACAACTTCTTCGCCGCGCAGTCGATCGCCACGGATATCGACATGTGGACTGTGAAGTTTGACCATCGCTTCGGCCAGAACGATACCATCTCCGGCCGTTGGTTCAAGAGCAAACAGGGTGACCTGTCGCCCTTCGGGCAAGGCTTGCCCGGTTTCGGCAACATCGCCAACCGCCAGAAGGATTCCGGCAACGTGACCTACACCCACTTGTTTAGCGCCACCCAGGTGCTGGAAGCGCGATTCGGCTTCGACGACTCTTCGCAGTTTTTGCAGATGCAGAATCAGGATGCGCCGACCACCGTCGGGCTTCGGCCCCTGTCGGTCACCAACCTCGACGGCATGCCGCGCATCAATATTCTCAACTACACGCAGTTCGGCAATCAGGCCAACTGGTCGGACTTCATCAAACGCTACACGATGGGCGCGACGATGACCTGGATCCGCGGCAAGCACAACATCAAGTACGGCGCAGAGAGCCAGATTTCTGACTACAACCCGAAGAACGCGCTGGTCAGCCGTGGGCTATGGCAATACAATGGCCAAGCGAGCGGCGACGAATATGCTGACTTCCTTCTCAGCCATGCGCGGTTGAAGCAGTTCGGCGCGCCGGGCGTCGGCGGCGAATTGAAGATGCGCGACAACCTGGTGAGCGCCTTCGTCAACGACGATTGGAAAGTGAGCGAGCGACTGACGCTCAACTACGGCGCTCGTTACGAGTATCACTTCCAACCGGCCGCTTACAACCTCGGCATGGTGAACTGGTGGCCGGACCGCTACACCGGAGTGGGTACCCTGGAAGCGTCGGGCATCGTACAGGGCGGGGTCAACGGCGTTCCGAAGTCTGGTCTTTACAACGACGCGAACAACATTGCCCCTCGCGTGGGTCTCGCTTATCGTTTGGGTGAGGCGTGGGTCATCCGGGCCGGTGCCGGGCTCTATTACGACACCCGGACGGGCCAGATCGCCCAACAGGCTTTCAACAATCCGCCGACTTTCGCGCAGTTGGAAGCGGACTGTTCGGCCCCGGGCACCCCGTGCCGCTTGAACGCTCCCGACAACTGGACTTACCTCGATCCGGGCTACGACCCGAAGCGGATTCCGTTCCCGACCCGTACGACCGACCAGCAGCAGGTTTGGGGAACCGAAAAGAACACCAAGTACGACAACGCCTGGCAGTACAACTTCAGCGTGCAGCGGCAACTGAAGGGCAACGTCCTGATTGAATCCGCCTATGTTGGGACGAAGGGCACCAACCTGATGGCTCGCCGGAACTTCAACCCGATCATTCCGCAGGCCGACGGCACGGCCGTGCGCCGGTACCCCGGCTTTGGCACACTGCTCATCACCGCGCAGAACGGCTCTTCCACCTACCACTCGTTCCAAACCACGGTGAAGAAGCGCAGCAAACTGACGACGATGCAGGGGGCCTACACCTGGGGCAAAACGCTCGGCAATGGCGACGACAACGCGCGCTTTTTTACCAGCATCTTCCCGACGCCGTGGAACGACCTGAGCCGCGCCAAAGGCCCGGCGAACTTCGATCGGACTCACCGGTTGACCGTTGTGCTGAACCAGGACCTGCCGAGCAAGTTCACGGGCGGAGCCGGCAAGTTCCTGCTCAACAACTGGAGCGTAAACGCCTTCTTCGTGGCGCAGACCGGCACCCCGATCACGGTGTTCAACCGCGATAGCGGCCAGGGTTTGGGCGGCATCGCGACGGACCCCGCCGCCCCGTTCTTTGCCAACGTGAACGCGGGCGTTCCCCTGAAAACGCCCGGCGACCTGAAGAGTAATCTGCGCACCTACATCAACCCGGCGGCGTTCTTCCGCGCTCCGCGCGGTACCTACGGCAACTCCGGCCGTGGCATGTTGCGTGGGCCGGGGCAGAGCACGGTGGACTTCTCGGTGTTCAAGGACTTCAAGTTCGCCGAGCGGTTCAATATGCAGTTCCGGACGGAAATGTTCAACGTGCTGAACAAGGCGAACTTCGGCAACCCGGGCAACAACATCGACAACACGGGATACGGTCAAATCACGTCGACGTCGGTGAATGCGCGGCTGGTGCAGATGGCGCTGAAATTTACGTTCTAATGGCTAGATGATTGCTTGGTTGCTGACCGGACTGCTGCTGTTCCAAGGGATGGGCAGCGGTCCGCGGACGGGGAAGAGAGCGGGCGGGCCGAAGGTGGCCGCGCCCGCTTTTTCTTTGCGGGAGGTAGCGGCGGGGTTGACGGCGAAGCACCGGTACGGGGACGGGACATCGCGGTACATCCTGAGCATGACGGGCAACGGGGTGGCGGCGGTGGACTACGACAACGACGGGGCGGTGGACCTGTTGTTTGCCGATGGGGCGGCGCCGGTGCTGTACCGGAACACGGGGGCTGGGAAGTTTGTGGATGTCTCGGCGGCGAGTGGCTTTGCGCCGCGGGAGTGGGGGCAGGGGGTGTGCGCGGGGGACTACGACAACGACGGGTGGACGGATGTGCTGCTGACCTACTACGGGGCGAGCCGGCTGTACCGGAACGAGCGGGGCAGGTTTCGCGACGTGACGGCGGCGGCGGGGATGCCGGTGGCGGGGAAGCGGTTTTCGACCGGGTGCGCGTTTGTAGATTACGACCGGGACGGGCGGCTGGACCTGGTGGTGGCGAATTACGTGGCTTTTGATTTGGAGCGGGCGGGCCGGCCGGGGGCGACGAAGTACTGCACGTGGCTGGGGCTGGAGGTCTTCTGCGGGCCGCGCGGGTTTCCGACGGACCGGCCGATGCTGTACCGGAACGAGGGAGACGGGAAGTTTCGGGACGTGACGGAGCGGGCGCTGCGCGGGGTGGAGGGGCTGCACTACGGATTGGGGGTGGTGGTGTCGGACTTTGACGGGGACGGGTGGACGGACGTCTACATCGCCTGTGATTCGACGCCGGGGATTCTGTTGCGCAACAACCGGGACGGGACGTTGACGGACGTGGCCGTGGAGGCGGGGGCGGCGTACGGGGCCAACGGGGAGGAGTTAGGGAGCATGGGCGTGGCGGCGGTGGACGTGGACGGGGATGGGCGGATGGACCTGGTGAAGACGAACTTCATTGACGAGACGCCGAGCCTGTACCGGAATCTGGGGGATTGGTTCTTCGTGGACGCGACGGAGGAGACGGGGTTGGGGAGCGATGCGACGGCGGTGGGATGGGGCTTGGGTGTGGTGGACTGGGACCGGGACGGGCGGCGGGATCTGGTGATGGCGAACGGGCATATTTACCCGGAGCTGGGGGCGGCGCAGAAGCAGACGAAGTCGCTGTATTGGAACGGGGGCGGGGTGTTTGCGACGGCGCGGATGGGGACGCCGATGGCGTCGCGGGGGCTTGCGGTGGGGGATTTGGATGGGGACGGGATGGAGGAGATCGTCGTGACGAATTTGGGGGCGGGGCCGGTGGTGTACCGGGTGGAGGCGAAGCGGGGGAACGGGCTGGGATTGCGGTTGGAGGGGACGCGGTCGAACCGGAGCGCGATTGGGGCGCGGGTGCGGGTGACGGTGGGGGGGAAGACGATGACGGAGGAGGTGCGGAGCGGGGGAAGCTATGCTTCGCAGCACGACTTCGCGGTGTATTTCGGGCTGGGGGCGGCGGCGGGGGCGGAGCGGGTGGAGATCCGGTGGCCGAACGGGGAGACGGAGGAGTTGGGGCGGTTGGCGGCGGGGGCGTTGTACCGGGTGAAGGAGGGGGCGGGAGTTGTGGGGAAGCGGGTATGGTGATGGTGCTGGCGCTGCTGCTGCTGCAGGCGGGGGCGGAGGAGTGGCTCGCGAAGGGGGTGGCGGCGTTAAAGGCGGGTCATGCGCAGGAGGCGCGGATTGCGCTCGAGGAGGCGGTGCGGCAGGCACCGGGGCAGCCGGTGATGTGGCTGGCGGTGGCGGAGGCGCGGCTGCGGACGGGGGCGGCGGCGGAGGCGGTGGCGGCGATGGAGCAGGCGGGGCGGCTGGCGCCGGGGGCGGCGATGGTGAAGCGGGGTCGGGCGATGTTTGGGCAGCGGATGGGGGAGGCGGCGCAGGGGTTGTTGGACGGGCGGCGGGAGAAGGAGGCCGAGGGGGTGCTGCGGGCGGCGGTGAAGGCGTATCCGGGGGAAGCGGAGTTGTGGCGGCTGCTGGGGTTGGCGTTGTATGCGCAGGGGCGGAACGGGGAGGCGGTGGGGGCGTTTGTGCAGGCGATTGACCGGGCGCCGGAGGAGGAGACGCTGTACGCGGGTTTGGAGACGCTGCTGCCGGCGGGGCCGGAGGTGGAGCGGCGGCTGGCGGGGTATACGGCGCGGCATGCGGGGTCGGCGCTGGGGTGGTATTTGCTGGGTTTGGAGCGGGGGGATGCGGCGTTGTTTGAGAAGGCTTGGGGGTTGGACGGGAAGTTCTGGCCGGCGGCGTTTGCGCTGCACCGGGGGGTGGCGCCGGGGCGGGCGGTGGCGCTGCTTGAGCGGGTGGTGGAGTTGAATCCGGAGTATGGACCGGCGTACTACGCTTTGGCGCAGTTGTATGCCAAGGCGGGGGAGCGGGAGAAGGCGCTGGCGGCGCGGAAGCGGCACCATGCGTTGACGGAGCGGCGGTAGGGGGCGTTGGCTTCGGTCGTTGGGCTGGTGGTCGTAACGTGTTGATTGGAAGGGAGTTGGACGAGTTCCAGTTCTTCCGAGCGGCTTCTCGAGCTGGCGGCGCAGGTTTTGTGCTGGCCGGGGGCGGTGAGCGGGTGGCCGGTTGGCTTCGGTCGTTGGGTTGATCGCTGTAACTTGTTGATTGGAGGAGAGTTGGGTGATTCCAGATTCCTTCGAGAGGCTTTGGGCTCTCGCGGTGCAGGTTTTGCGGTGGGCGGAGATTCCGAGCGCGAGGCCGGTTGGCTCCGGTCGTCGGGAGGTTGACTGGAACCTAATGATTGTAATGGGTTTATACGGGTTCCAGTTCTCCGTAAAGGCCGCCGGTGCCGGCGGCGAAGGTTTTGGGCTTGGTCGGCTGTGCGAGCCAGAGGCCGAGGGGTTTGGGGTAGTGCGGAAGCTCGGGGGCCAGTTGGCTTCGGTCGTTTGGGCTGGGGGGCACTACCTCTGCTTTTTCAACGGGTTGCGTGGTCTCGGCGGCTGGCGTGGATTCTTCGGCGCTGGCTTGGCGGGCTAGCGCCTGGTGGGTTTCGGTCATGATGGCGGCTGGCTCTCCGATGCATTCGATCCGATGACGAACCGGCGGCACGGGCAGCGGATTGAGTTTGCGGAGCTCCTTGAGTTCGCTGTAGGTCATCTTGATGACGCGGAGGAGGCGAGTCTCTTCGCGCTCGAGGCGACGGATGTACTTGGCGTCGTCGGCGACCCGGTTGGCTCCGAGGGCATCGGCGAGGGCGACGCCGCAGTCGGGCAGACCGGGGTGATCGATCTGGCGGACCTCTTCAAAGCCGGATTCGATTTCGAGGGTCTGCAGACGCGTGATGCGGAGCAGGCGCCACTGGGCGTCGACGATGCGCTGGACGATGCTAGCTTCAACGCGGTTGGTGGGTCCGACGGTGCGCTGGTATTCGGCGGTCATTTCGGCGTAAGCCGCGGGGCTTTCGCTTGTGAGCAGGGTGAGACCGGCGCCGGCGGCGAGGTCGATGGTGGCGGTCTCGGCGGTGTCTTTGAGTCCGATGCCGCGGCTCCTGGTTTGGGAGGCGTTTTTCGGTGCGTTCTGGCAGCTGCCGGCGGCGCGGCGAGCCGTTTTTTCCTTGGCGGTGAGTTGGTCGGTCATGGGAATTCTCGTCGAAGAAAAGAAAAACGCCCTGACGGGATTGGCCGTTCAGGGCGTTGGGATTCTTCTCTGCTTGGACTGTAGCACGGGGGGACCAAATTTCCGGGGGTGGGGCGGGGCCGGAAAACGGGAGGAAGTGTTTTGGAATGATAGAGATGGGGTTTATTTTGTTAGGTCGTGAAGCCGTCGGGTGGAGAGCCGCAGCGTCTGGTTGGGGGCGATGCCGTCCAGAGGGTGCAGCGTGTTCGCCTCGCCGGATCTGATAAGCTCAGGGCGGAACGCTCATGGTGCTTCGTTGGTTGCTTTCTGTTTTCGTGGCGGGAACGGTGGTGGCGGCTCCGCCGCCGGCGGACGGGTCGTTTGTCGTGGCCGGGCTGAGTGTGATGCCGGAGCCTTGGGATAAAGAGGCGAATTACCGGAAACTGGAGCGGTACACGCGGGAGGCCGCGGGGCGGGGGGCGCAGGTGGTGATTTCGCCCGAAGGGTTTCTCGAGGGCTATGTGGGCAACGAGAAGCGGACGCCGGGGTTGACGCGGGAGCGGTATCTGGCTGCGGGGGAACGGATCGATGGTCCGTTGCTCGGGCGCATCGCGGGGCTGGCGCGGGAGTTGCAGATCTATCTCTCGATCGGTTTTGCCGAGCGACGCGGGGAGGAGATGTTTAATTCGGTCGCCGTCTTCTCGCCCGAGGGAGAGCTGGCGGCCCACTACTCGAAGAGCCATACGGCGGATGATGAACCGTTCAACACCAAGGGCACCAGCTTTCCCGTGGTGACGACGCGGTTTGGACGGTGGGGGACGCTGATCTGCTACGACCGGCAGATGACGGAGCCGGCGCGGATTCTGGCGCTGAAGGGAGCGCAGTTTTTGCTGGTGCCGGCGTGGGGCTCTTATGGCGAGATGAATGACATGATGATGCGGGTGCGGGCCTACGAGAACGGGGTGTGGCTGGCGTTTGTGCATCCGCGGCGGTGCCTGATTATCGACCCGGGCGGGAAGGTGGTGGCCGCCAATCAGGGGGAACAGGACCAGGTGGTGCTGGGGCGGGTGAATCCGGGGAAGGTGCGGCGGGAGTTGCTCGAGCGGCGGCGGCCGGAGCTGTACGGGGAGATCCTAAACAAAGCGCAGTAGTGTGACGCGGGGCGGTGGAGGGTGGGAAAGCAGCGCGGCCTCCGGTCCGGTGGGACGGGAGGCCGCGGGTTTGGTGAGGGAGTGGCTGCCCCGGTGGGGCGGACTGTTTAGAAGAAGAAGTGGAAGCCGAGACGGATCTGCCGGGGCGACTGGTAGTCGCTGGCGGCGCCGTAGCGGGGGTCGCGGCGGAGCTTCTGGGTGGTCATCAGGTTGGTGATGTTGTAGCCCTTGAAGATGTCGGCCGTGTCATCGAAGTTGGTGTGGCCGTCGTTGGCGTGGGTGAGGGTTTCAAACACGTTGACGACGCTGTTGTTGTTGAACAGGTTCTGGAAGTTGACTTCGAGCCGGAAGCGCTTCTTCTCGTCCATGCCTTTGAAGCGGAAGTCGTGGGAGAGGAGCAGGTCGGTGTTGGTGAACTTCGGGGTGCGCCCGAGGTCGCCGCGGCCATACACCTGCACCGGCACCGCGTTGACGTCGGCCTGGGTGGAGATGGGCGTTCCGCTGTAGAACTGGAAGGAGGGGCCAAGGCGCATGGTGCCGCCGAGCCACTTCTTGTCGTAGCTGCCGAAGAACTTGAGGGTGTGGGGCCGGTCGGTGGCGAGACGGCCGTCGACCACCTTGCCCTTCTGATCGTATGCCATCCAGGGTTCGTCGAACAGACGGGTGACCGAAGGCGAAGTCCGGGCGTTTTCATCCGAGTTGGCCAAGCCGGCGTAGTTGCCGTAGAGGCGGCTCCAGATGTAGCTGGTCTGAAAGAAGTAGTTAGCGGCAAAACGGCGCTCGACGGTGAAATCGACCGCGTCGTAATCGCGCTTGGCCTTGGGGGTGACGTTGGCCGGATAGCCCTTGGGCCACTTGGCCGCGTCGACCGTGACGCCGTAACCGGGGTTGGCGATGAAATAGAGCTCGCCCTGCGGGGTCAGGACGCCCACGTCTTCGATGGTGCGATCCATTTTGCGGTGGGTGTAGCGGGTGCGGGCGACCCAATTGCCGCGGAACAGATATTCGTGCATGACGTCGAAGTTCTGGGTGCGGATGGGCTTCAGGTTCGGGTCGATGGTGTTGTCGCTGGGATCGTTCGAGGGGATACGCCAGTCGACGACTTCGATGAGGCTGCCCGGGAAGGTGCCGCTGTTGCCGCTGCTACCGGCGCCGGGTTGAATGCGGGAGAGGTCGCCGGAGTCGAGGGTGTAGACATAGTCCTTCCACTTGTCGCCGCCGAAGCTGCCGCGCGGGAGTTCGTACTTGAACAGGTCGTAGTACATACCCCAGCTGGCAGAGAACTTCTGCTTGCCGGTACCGGTGGGGTCGTAGGCGAAGCCGAGGCGGGGGGCGAACTTATCCCGCCAGCCAAAGCCGATGGCGCGGGCCTGGATGCCGCTGTCGGTGCGGTAGGAGGGGATGTACTCGTTTTCGGTGCGGATGCCGAGGCTGAGGGTGAGCTTGCGGTTCACGCGCCAGGAGTCGTTGATAAAGAGACCCTGATTCCGGCCGCCCACGTCGCCTTCGGTAGCGAAGACGCGGTTGACGTAGTAGCCGTAGGGGCCGCGGGCGCCGCGGACGGGCTTGGTGACGGCGTTATAGCCGAGGTTCCAGGCGATGCGGAGGTAGCCGTCGGGCCATGTGGCGGCCTGGGGGGAGTTGTGAATGCGGTTGAGCGAGTAGCCGAAGCGGAGGTTGTGCTGGCCTTTGGCGTTGAGCAGGTAGCTGCCGATGACGTTGAGGTTGTGCCGCTCGTAGATGTCCTTGACGGTCTGCCGGTTGTTAGGGGTGAAGGCACCGGAAGCGGCGACGAACTGCTGGGGAACGGGCAGGCCGAGGCCGGGAAGGGCGAGGTTGGGGGCCGTGTAGGCGATGTAGGTACCGCGGGGAACGCCGTAGTCCTTGTAGTTGCTGTACTGGAAGCCGCCGTAGACGCTGACGAGGAATTTGGAGGAGGCGGTCCAGTCGGCCTGGTAGTTGTAGGAGGTGACCGGGGTGCGGCCGCCTTGCCCACGCAGGGCGTTCACGTTAGCCGGGTTGTCGGTTCCCTGCTGGCTGGGGAGGAGACCGCGGACCCGGTAGGGGTTGTATTGGTAGCCGAAGCTGCCGCGGAGTTTTTCAAAGGGCTGGAAGTCGAGGCGGGTGAGGGTGAAGTCCTGGCGGTCGTTGCGCTGGAAGCTGGCCACGGAGCCGTCCCGGAGGAACTTCACGGTGCGGTCATAGTTGGTGAACTGGGGATAGGCGCTCGTAAAGAACCAGATCTTATTTTTGATGACCGGGCCACCGAGGGTGAAGCCGGGGTTCTGGAACTTCTTGCCGTCGCGGAAGTTGAAGAAGTAGTCCCCGATGTTGTCGTTGGAGGGATTGAGGCGCAGGGTGGCGCGCGGACCGGCGTTCATGCCGTCGGTGTTTAGGTAGTACGACAGTTGGCCGTGGAACTGGTTGGTGCCGCTCTTGGTGGAGACGTTCATGACGCCGCCGATGGCGCCGCCGTACTGGGCGTCGATGCCGGAGCTTTTGACCGAAGTTTCCTGAACCCATTCGATGGGGATCTGGTTCTGGGTGCGGAGGAGGCCGTTCTGCTGATTGGTGACCTCGACGCCGTCGATGTTAAAGATGTTTTCCGAGGCCGAGCTGCCATCGGTCTGGAAGCCGCCGGAGCGCGGTTCGTTGCGGACGCCGGGCTGCATGAGGAAGAGCGAGTCGAAGCTGCGGCCCTTGGGCAGGCGGTCGTAGATGTCGGCGGTGACGGCGGTGGCGACCACGTTGGTGGCGGTGTCGATCTGGATGGCTTCGGCGCTGACGGAGACGCTTTCGCTGACCTGACCGACTTCGAGTTTGGCCTGGACCGAGGTGATTTTGCCAAGCGCGACGTTCAGGTTGTTGACTTTAAAAGTGGCGAAGCCGGGCTGGCGTATGGTGAGGGTGTAGGTTCCAGGGGGCACGGAGGGAAACAGGAACGCGCCGCCCGCGTTCGTGGTGATGGACTGCTTGAGTGCGCCGCCCTCCAAATCGACCGTAGCCTTGGCGACGGTCGCACCGCTTACATCTAATACGGTTCCTTCAATCGATCCGACCCGCTCCTGAGCGTATGCCGCACCGGTGAGGGCAAGTGCGGCTAAAAGTAGCGCGGCGTGTGGCTTTACGCCTCCAATGCTTTTCTTATTCATATTTCCTTTCCCATCGCTGGAGGCGAACGTTTCGATTGTCAAATAGCTACGCGCGCCCCTTGGCTCAGCGATACATTCTATATCGGCAGGGTAACATCGAAGACGCGCGTTAACAGTCCGTTTCACTAGTGTCCGGTTAAAAGTCGAATAGAATCAACTGCTTGGGGTTTTCATTGGTCAGGTCTTGGGAGTCGATATCTTCAAAGGCCCGTAAAATGGGCATTTTCTCGAAAAGCGTGAGACTCAGAATCTGTAGAAAGCCGT
>JAPKZB010000082.1 GCA_026393985.1 Acidobacteriota bacterium | reverse complement strand
CGGCTTTCTACAGATTCTGAGTCTCACGCTTTTCGAGAAAATGCCCATTTTACGGGCCTTTGAAGATATCGACTCCCAAGACCTGACCAATGAAAACCCCAAGCAGTTGATTCTATTCGACTTTTAACCGGACACTAGTGGACGGTTATAACAACCTGCCCGCCGCCTTCCCGAACCCGGATACCCTGCAGGAGTTCTCCATCCTGCAGAACGGCTACAACGCCGTGAACGGCCGCAACGGCGGCGCCGTGATCAACATGGTGACCAAGAGCGGCACCAACGAGTATCACGGGGTGCTGTTTAACTTTCTGCGCAACGACAAACTCAACACCCGCAACTTCTTTGCGCGCGGCAAGGACCCGCTGCGCCGCAACCAGTTTGGCGGTACGCTCGGCGGGCCGATTGTGATCCCGAAGCTGTATAACGGCAAGGATAAATCCTTCTTCTTTTTCGCTTACGAAGGCACCCGCCAGCGGCTCGGCGCCACTTCGTCGTCGATTATTGTTCCCACGGCGCTCGAGCGGCAGGGAAACTTCAGCGCGTCGAGCATTCGCGGCACGCCCGTCTCGGTAGCTCCTCCGGAAACCGTGACGTCGCAGAATCCGCAGGGCGTTCCCTTCCCGGGCGCCATTATCCCCGCCTCGCGGCTCGATCCGGTCGCCCGGCGCTTCGCCGACGTCTTCATGCCGCTGCCCAACAGCCCGGGCAACATCTTTGCTTATAACGTCTCGCTTCCCACCGAGGAAGACCAGGTCACCATCAAGTTTGACCACTCGATCTCGGACAAGCAGAAGACCAGCTTCCGCTTCTTCTTTGACGACTTCCGCCGGAATCAGAACAGCGGGCTGCTGCTGTTCAACTCGCAGAATAACTGGGTGACCTACAATTCGACGCTGAATCACAGCTACGTCTTTACGCCCAACCTTGTCAACACCTTCACGGCCACGCTGGCGCGCAACACCTTCGTCCGCGCTCCGCTCACCACCGAACCGGCCCTCGACTGGGCCGCCCTCGGCTGCCGCAGCTGCATCTCGCTGTCGCCGCCCGGCGTGCCAACCGACTGGTCGATCTCCATCGCCAACGGTCTCGGCGTGCGCGTGGACACCAACTTCAACAGCTACATGATGAACTACCAGGTCATCGACAACATGACCTACACCCGCGGCAGCCACACCATGACCTTCGGCGGCGAAATGTCGCGCCTTCGTCGTAACGGGCGGGAGTTCTTCCAGAAAGACCCCCAGTTCAGCGTGAACGGGCAGCGCACCGGCAACCAGGGTTACGGCTACGCGGACTTCTTCCTCGGCGCCGCCAACGACGTCTACCAGAACTCGCCCATCCGCGCCTATCAGTACAAGTGGACGCCGTTTCTCTACTTCCAGGACGACTGGCGCGTCAACCGCCGGCTGACCCTCAACATCGGACTCCGCTGGGAGCCCTTCCTGATGGTGAAGGAGAAAAACCAGGAGCTGGGCGCCTTCCGCGCCGGCCAGCAGAGCCGGATGTACCCGCTCGCCCCGGTCGGTGCGCTCTTCCCGGGTGACTCCGGCATCCCCAACGGCATTGTCGGCAACGACTGGAACAAGCCCGCGCCCCGCTTCGGCTTCGCCTGGGATCCGTTTGGCGATGGCAAGACCAGCGTCCGCGGCGGCTACGGCGTCTTCTGGGACACCCTGCGCCTGGTCGGCCTCAACACCAACTCCATCAACCAGCCCTTCTCGTTCGGCCTGCGGACCTTCACGGTGCAGCTGAGCGACCCCTACGCCGCCAACCCCGGCCAGTTGAACATCCTCCGGAACTACGTCCCGCCCGTCACGGCCGAGGACCGCGCCCGCCGGCAGTTCGTCCTGCCCATCACCCACAACTCGGTTGACCCCGATTTCACGAGCGGCTACATGCAGCAGTGGAATCTCAACATCCAACGCGAACTGCTCGGCAAGACGGTCTTCACCTTTGCCTACATCGGTTCAAAGGGCACCAAGTTCATGGTGGGCCAGAACATCAACCCCGCCGTGTTCGTCCCCGGGCAGTCCACAACCGGAAACGTGGATGCGCGCCGGCTCTACCCGGGCTTCAGCGAGATCCGCTCGACGCAGGCGACCGCCAACTCCACGTATCACTCCTTGCAATTGAGCTGGAACCGTCGGCTGTCCAGCGGTTTCTCCATTCTCGGCAGCTACGTGTGGGCCAAGTCGCTCGACCTGGCCTCGAACGACGGCAACTCCGGCACGGGCAACCAGTCGACCAACCCGTTCCGCCAAAACCTCGACAAAGGCCCCAGCGACTTTGACGTCCGCCATCGCGTGGTCAACAGCATCCTCTGGGACGTTCCGTTTGCCAAAGGCGCTACCGGCATCAAGAAGGTGCTGTTTGCCGGCTGGCAGCTGAACAGCATTCTGACGCTGCAGGGTGGCCTGCCGTTCAGCGTTTCGGCGGGCGTCGACCGCAGCCTGGCCGGCATCGGCCGCGACCGTGCCGACATCCTGCGGATGCCGGAAGTTTACGGCGGCGCGGCGCGCGGGGCGATGATCCAGCGCTACTTTGATACGGCCGCCTTCGCGCTGCCGGCGCTGGGCACGTTCGGGACTTCGAGCCGGAATCTGCTGTACGGACCCGGTCTCGTGAATCTCGACGCCGGCGCGTTCAAGAGCTTCCAGTTCGCCGAGAAACGTAAGCTCGAGTTCCGCTGGGAGATTTTCAACGCCATGAATAAACCCAACTTCGGCAACCCGGTGGCGGCCTTCCAGAACGCCGCCTTCGGCCGCATCACCAGCGCCAGGGACCCGCGCATCATGCAGGCCGCCCTGAAGCTTTACTTTTAACCGGCAACAGCCCCACCCCAAACAACAGAGCCTCCCGTTCCGGCGGGAGGCTCTGCTATTTGGGGGCAACCGGGCCGCGGCCAGGCCTGTGCTTGGCCCGGAGCAACCCCGCGCCCTGTCCCCCTGCTGCGGCGCCGGCGCCCGTACTGCTATTTTGTGAAGCAAGGAGTAATCACGATGAGACTGGCGAACGCGGCCCTGCTGCTCGCTCTGGGCTGTTCCACGGCGTGGACCCAGGTGAATGTCGGCACCCAAAAACCCGAACCCACCCTGCCGTTTAAAATGACGACGGTATCCAGCTTTGCGCTGCCCTGGCGCATCGCCTTCCTTCCCGATGGCCGCATGCTGGTCACCGAAAAAATCGGGCCCATCTGGCTCGTCTCGGCCCAGGGCGAGAAGATCGCGCCCCTCAACGGCACCCCGCCCGTCTACTGGCAGGGGCAAAACGGCATGCTCGGCGTCTTCGTCTCCCCCAACTACGCCACCGACGAGAGCATCTACCTCACCTACATCGAACCCGGCGAATACGGCGGCAGCCAGGTGCTCGCTAAAGCCAAACTCAACGCCGGACGGGTCCCCCGCCTGCTCGACCTCCAGGTCATCTGGCGCCAGATGCCCCGCGGCAAAGGCGGCCAGGCCAGCGGCCAGATCGCCTTCTCCCCGGATGGTCAATACATCTACATGGCCGTCGGCGACCGCCAGCGCATGACCCCCGCCCAGGATCCCGACCAACCCGTCGGCAAGGTCCTCCGCCTCACCCTCGACGGCAAGCCCGCGCCCGGCAACCCCAACTACGGCAAAACCGGCTCGAGCACCATCACCCTGATCGATCCGCCCCGCGACACCGAGCTCGCCAAGTCCGCCCCGACCGTCAGCACCTATACCTTCCCCGGCCCGAACCTGACCCCCTCGGAAACCTGGGCCAGCGGCTTCCGCGCCCCCTACGGCCTCGCCTTCTCCCCCACCGGCGAACTCTGGGAGGTCGAACACGGCCCCCGCGGCGGCGACGAGTTGAACCTGGTGGAAAAAGGAAAAAACTACGGCTGGCCCGTGGTCTCCTACGGCATGAACTACAACGAAGTACCCATCCCCAGCCACGACACCCGGACCGAGTTCACCAAGCCGGTCCTCTACTGGGTCCCCGTCATCGCCCCCGGCAACCTCATGTTCTACACCGGTAAAAAAATGTTCCCCCAGTGGGACGGCAGCGGGTTCATCAGCGGCCTCGGCAGCCACTCGCTCAACCGAATCCTCTTCGACGGCAAAGGCGGCGCCAAGACCGCCGAACGCTGGGACGTCGGCAAGCGCATCCGCGCTGTCGCCCAGGCTCCTAACGGTTCGTTGTGGATGATTGAAGACGCCAACCCCGGCGCCCTGATCCACGTCACTCCGAAGTAACTGCGCTGAATACAGACGCGGCTGGCGGTCGGGAATCGTTCACGACCGATCAGCCGCGTCCCAAAAGCGAACACTTTCTCCTCCGCCCGGCCCACGCAACCCTCTGATAAAAAGGCACATCCTGTCTGGTCGGAGATTTGCTTACGTCATCTCCGGAAAATACCATGGATGTCCCTCGCGCCGGAATCGCCCGGAATAAAAACGTCAAACGGGCCCTCACCATTGTTCTGATCCTTAGCGCCCTCGGCGCCGCCACCTTCGGCCTGTCCCGACTGCAACCCGCCGCCCTGGCCGTCGAATCCTCGACGCTCTGGCCCGACACCGTCAAACGCGGCCCCATGCTGCGTAACGTCCGCGGCATTGGGGCCCTGGTACCGGAAGAGATCCTCTTCGTGCCGGCCCTCACCGACGGCCAGGTCCAGCGCATCCACCTCCGCCCCGGCGCTGCGGTCCAACCGGCCACCATTCTGCTCGAACTCGCTAACCCTGAACTCGAACTCGCCGCGGTCGACGCCGAGTGGGAGGTCAAGCAAGCCGAGGCCAACGGGAAGGACCTCCGCGTCAAACTGGAGTCGGCCCGCCTCGATCAGGAGGCCACGGCGGCCCGCGTGCAGTCGGACTGGAACCAGGCCCGGCTCACCGCCGACCGCGATGAAGCACTCACCAAAATGGGCCTCAAGTCGGATCTGGAATCGAAGCTTTCGCGAGCCAAGGCCGACGAGTTGGCCGGCCGCTACCGGATTGAACGCCAGCGCCTCGACATCTCCCGGGAGTCCATCGAAGCCCAGTTGGCCGCCCAGCAGGTACAAATCGAAAAGCTCAAAGCCGCCCTCGCGCTCAAGCGCCGGCAGGTGGACCAACTCAGGGTCCGCGCCGGCGCCGCCGGGGTGCTCCAACAGTTGCCCGTCGAGGTCGGCCAGCGTATTCTCATGGGCGCCGTTCTGGCCAAAATCGCCCAGCCCACTCGCCTCAAGGCCGAATTGAAGATCGCCGAAACTCAGGTCAAGGAGATCTCGCTGGGCCTGCCGGCCACCATCGACACCCGCAACGGCCTCATCCAGGGCGTCGTCTCCCGCATCGACCCGGCCGCGGTCAATGGAACGGTCACCGTCGACGTGCAACTCACCTCGGCCCTGCCGGCCGGCGCCCGGCCGGACCTCTCCGTCGAAGGCGCTGTCGACCTCGAACGCCTCAGCGATGTCCTGCAAACGGGCCGGCCCGTTTACGGCCAGCCCTTCTCCACCATTACCCTCTTCCGCATCACCCCCGACGGCAAGGAGGCCCTCCGCGTTCCCGTCAAACTGGGCCGGGCCTCGGTCAACGCCATGGAAATCGTCGAAGGACTACAGGCCGGCGATCGTGTCATCCTGTCCGATATGTCCCAGTACGATGCCCACCAACGGCTCCGGCTGCGGTAGAGGAAACGAGAAACTATGTCCACAGCGCTGTTGCGTATGGATTCGGTCACGAAGGTCTTCGTCACCGATGAGGTCGAAACCCACGCCCTCGCCGGGATCCATCTACAGATCAACAAAGGCGAGTACGTCGCCATCTCCGGCCCCTCCGGCTGCGGCAAATCGACGCTGCTCTCCATCCTCGGCCTGCTCGACGCCCCCACCGGCGGAACCTATCAGCTCAACGGCACGCCCGTGCAATCGCTCAATCTGGCCGAACGCGCCCGCATCCGCAACCGCGAAATCGGCTTCATCTTTCAGGCCTTCAACCTGATCGGCGATCTCACCGTCTACGAAAACATCGAACTCCCCCTCACCTACCGGGGCCTGTCCGCCGCCGAACGAAAAAAACGCGTGCAGCACTCCCTCGAACGCGTTGGCATGCTCCACCGTATGAAGCACTACCCGCCACAGCTCTCCGGCGGCCAACAGCAACGCATCGCCGTTGCCCGCGCCCTCGCCGGCGATCCGGCCGTTCTGCTCGCCGACGAACCCACCGGCAATCTCGACTCCCAGAACGGCGAACAGGTCATGACCCTGCTCAGCGACCTACATCGCGCCGGAGCCACCATCTGCATGGTCACCCACGACCCCCGCTACGCCCGCCACGCCGACCGGACCGTCCGCCTGTTCGACGGCCGCATCGTCGCAGAAGACACCACCTCCCACCCACCGCCCGCCCGGTGACCCGCCCTCTTGGCGCAGGTCACCGGACCACGGGCCAAGCCACTACTTGATCTTGTACTTACCGTCGGGCAGCTTCTCCCGGTGTGCATCGTGGCAACCTTTGCAGGTGCCGGCCAGCTTCCCGAACGCCGCCTTGGCGCCAGCGCCGTTGGACGCCTTCACGGCAGCCACCAGGTCGGCGGCGGCGGCCTTTCCGGTCGCGCTCATCGCAATGGCGTCAGCCGCGCCATTGGCCTTCCAGAACTTCTCGGTCACGTCGTAAATCTCCACCAGCGCCGCGGCGCCCGGTGCAGCATCGGCAAACGCGTCCCCGTCCAAGGCCTTCTTGAGCGGGCCCATCGTCTTGCCGGCTCTCTTCATCGAAGCTTCAAACGCTTCGTGATCATCGGCAAACATCGCGCTGACGCCGAGTAGCAGCGTCATTGCAAGCAAACGTTTCATGCAGTCTCTCCTAAATTGATTTTTAAATCCCCGAATAAGCATAACCGGACAATCCCCTACTTTTCCACCCTACTTTTCGACGACGATCCCTTCGAGCCAAAACTCCAACCCGTTCCGGGTCTGGCACAACGTAGCGTGAATCTGCTGGCCCACCTGCAGCCGGGCGAACTCGTCCGGGTTTTTTACCGGAAATTCCATCGTCATGGATTCCATAAAGCCGGGAATTGTTTCGTGCCGCACCACGGCAATCCGGTCGGCCGGCTGCAGCGCCTTCACCACCCCGCGCACCGGGTAACGCCTCAACTCTTCAGCCGGCTTTGCGCACCCCACCAACCCGGCCAGCCCCAGCAGCCAGCCGCGCCTACCGGACATGCACCGGCTCGGCATACAGCAAATCTCCCGTAACCCCATCAAAATACTGAATCACCACATGCGGCTTGTTATAGGCCACCCACCGCTCCCGGCCATCCGGCCCCGGGTTCCGGAACACGTTATTGATCTGCGCCACGGCATAAATTGGCCGCCAGCGCTGCTGCGGCGGCACATCGTTCCGCACAAAACTCGACCAGCGGATGTCACATTTTCGCCCGCGCGAATCGAACTCGCCGTTGTACGGTCGCCCGCCCTCCGACGTGAGTGGATGGTTCTGCGAGTTGTGCGGCCCGGAGGCAAACTCCCACACCCGGTCGGTCACCTTGATCGCCCACGAGTTGTGCAGGTCGCCTGTCATCACCAGCACCGGCTTGCCCAGGCCCTCCCAGAACCGAATCAACTCCTCCCGCTCGGCTAGAAACGCCGTCCACGCGTCGTCTTTACCCGCAATCGGGTCCATCGAGTTCGGCGCGCCCACGTGCGGAATCATCAGATTTACGGTCGAAGCAATAAAGAAAAAATCGGCATCGCTGCGCGCCATCGACGACTTCAACCACTCGTGCTGCGCTGTGCCGAGCATGTACAGCCCCGGCTTGCCCGGATTCGCCACATCGTGCATATCGCGCATCCCTCGCGTGTCAAGCAGATAGAACTCGGCGTTGCCCACCCGGAAGCTGCCATAGTTGTGGCGGCCGATCGAGTACGAACACGGCCCGTCTACCGGAAACCCGGGCCGGACGCGGAGGCGCGTCTTATCAACAATCGCCCCAATTTCGTACACGCCAGCGCTCGGATTACCCGCCGGAGCATTCGCCCGGCCCGGCGGCACCCCCGCCCGCGGCCCGCCCCAATGCACGTGCAAATTGGTAATCTCAGCCCGATTCAGCCGCGTAAAATCCGCCTCGGGATCGGTGAGCAGATTCCCCTGCAGCGTAGCCTGCCCAAAGTGGATCCCCTGCTTGGTAGCCAGCGGATTACTCCCGGCAATGTAGTGGTACCAGCCTTCAAGCGCAATGTCGCGGAACACCGCCTCCTGCGTCCGTATGCCCGCCGTACCGGTCCCGTAAACGTCGTTCAGAATCTCATGGTCATCCGGCGTGAAGTAACCGGGCACCTCCCGGTGCCACGCCGCCAGGTTCTTACCCCGTTCGAGGTACAGCTTGAAGTTCTCCCAAACGCCCGTAATCCCCGGCGCAATGTGCGCCAGCCGGGGCGTCTCCGTCTGTCCCGTCTGGGCCTTCCACTCAGCCACCGTAAAGTCCCGCTTCTCTTCGTAAACCCAGTCGCCGTTCATGATCGAAAACAAAACCTTACGGCCATGGTTTTCTAGCATGTTCTTATACGCCGGCAGCGTGCTCCCAACTTCCCCGCCCGATTTCTGGTTAGCGCAGGAACCGAACTGAAAGCTGAAATTGAACAGGCCGCGCGGATTGGTCCCGGCATCGCGAAATCGCTCCGGGCTCGGGATAGTCGCAAAGGTAGCCGTCACCGCCGAACCTTCAATCGCATAAAAATACCGCGTCCCCGGCTCGAGGCCGCTCAGCCGCATCCATGCCGAACAGTCCCGCTCGGCCGTCGTCGGAACCTCCGGCGAAAGCTGGGTCATCGCCTCAGCCGACAAACCATAACGCACCCGGTAAGCCCCCGGCCGCGGCGTCCGCGCCCAGATCCATACCTGGTTCATCCCCACATGACCGAGAAACGGCCCGTGCGTAATGGTCGATTGCGCCGAACCACCCTGCAGACTGGCACTACTCGCCAGCGCCGCCTTGGCCAACTGCCTGCGATTCCATTTCATCCCGTAATCCTATTACATACGGACTACTAACCAGTGATAAGCTAAGGAACCGCGCACGACATGCCCTCGCGTAAACCGCTCCCCCAGCAATTTCCCAAGATCTGCATCGCTCTCGGACTCCCCACCGTGGAGAAGCTGCTCCAGCACGCCCGCGCTGAAATCGAAAGCGGCGAGCGTTTTCTCGAGTTCCGTCTCGACTACCTCCCGGATCCGGCCGACGGCGCCGCCGCCATCGCCGGCTTCCTCGAAGCCAATCCCGACGCCTCCATCCTCGCCACCTGCCGCCGGCACCAAAACCACGGCCGCTTCAACGGCTCGATCGACGAACAGATCCGCATCCTCGAAGCCGCCGTCCGCCATGGCGCCTGCGCCGTCGACGTCGAAATCGAAAGCGCTGAAAGCGCCCACGGCAAACTCGAACATCTTCGCGCCGAAACCACCCTCATCCTCAGCTACCACAACTACGACGCCACCCCCCCGCCCGAATCCATCCTCAGGCGGATGATGAAAATCCCCGCCCACGCTTATAAAGTCGTCACCACCGCCAAGAAACCCAACGACAGCCAGAAACTCCTGGCGCTGGCCAAGAACTACCCGCGCGAAAAACTCATCCTCCTCGCCATGGGCGAGGCCGGTTTCCCCACCCGGGTCCTCTCCCCCGCCTGGGGCGGCATCTACACCTACGCCGCGCCCAACGCCGCCGAAGGCACCGCCAGCGGCCAGGTCTCCGCCCGCCTGCTGCGCAACCTCTACCGCATCGAAAAGTTCTCGAAAACCGCAAAAATCTTCGGCGTCGTCGCTGACCCCGTCCGCCACTCCATCTCCCCCAGCGTCCACAACCGCGCCTTCCAGGCCCGCCGTCTCGACGCCGTCTACCTCCCCCTCCTCGTCCAACCCTCCCAGATGAAGGACTTCTTCACCTTCGCCGACAGCCTCCCCCTCACCGGCTGCAGCATCACCATCCCTCACAAACAGAAAATCATCCGCTATCTCGACGCCGTCGACCCCCTCGCCCGCCGCATCGGCGCCGTCAATACCATCTGGAAGAAAGCCGGCAAATGGCGCGGCGCAAACACCGACGCCGCCGGCGTCACCGTCCCGCTCGCCAAACGCGTCAAGCTCAACAAATCCTCCGTCCTCATCGCCGGTAACGGTGGCGCGGCGCGCGGAGCCGCCTTCGCCCTCGCCGACGCCGGCGCCAAAGTCTCCCTCGTCGGCCGCAATCTCGACCGCGTCCGCGCCCTCGCCCGCATCTGCGGCGGCGAAGCCCTCTCCCGCGAACAGGCCGTGCAAAAGCACTTCGACGTCGTCGTCCACGCCACCCCCATCGGCATGTGGCCCAACGTCAAAGACTGCTTCTTCGACGACCATATCCCCGGCGACATCGTCTTCGACATGGTCTACAACCCCCTTGAAACCCTTCTGCTCAAGAGGGCCAAGGACCAGGGCCGCGAAGTCATCGACGGCCTCCAGATGTTCCTCGAACAGGCCTCCCAGCAGTTTGAAATCTTCACCGGAGAAACCTCCCCCCGCAGCGTCATGGAAAAGGCCGCCCTCGAGGCTCTCGCCGCGAAAAGCGCATAATGGGGAAATGCGCCGCCGCGACCTAGCCTCTCTCCTCCTCGCCGGACTCCCCGCCCCGGCGCAAACGCCGCCCCCGGCTCCTAGCGACGATCTCGCCGCCGCCCGCCAACGGGTCCAGACCGCCTCGGCCGAACTGGCCCGGTTCGCTGTCCCCATCGCCCTCGAACCCGCCACCTCATTCAAGGCCTATTAGCCATGAGGACCACCTTCCCCGAGGAGTTCTTCTTCCTGCCCCTGGGACAAATCCAAGCCAAACTGCGCGCCAAAGAATTCAAGGTGAAGGAGCTCACCGAAGCCTGGACCCAGCGGCTCGAACAGCGCGGGCCCCAGTACAACGCCCTCGCCCACTCCCTCCGCAAGCCCGCCCTCAAAGCCGCCAAGTCTCACGATAAAGACTTCGCCCGCGACCGCTTCCGCTCCCCGCTCCACGGCATCCCCTACGGCGCCAAAGACCTGCTCAGCTACGCCGGCCACCCCACCGAGTGGGGCGCGCCGCAATACAAAGGCCAGGTGTTCAAAGAACATGCCCGCGTCATCGCCAAACTCGAAGGCGCCGGCGCCAACTGCATCGGCAAACTCGCCATGGTCGAACTCGCCGGCGGCGGCGGCTACCGCTTCCCCAACGCCTCCTCCACCGGCCCCGGCCTCAACCCCTGGGACCCCACCCGCTGGGCCGGCGGCTCCTCGTCCGGCTCCGGCGCCGCCGTCGCCGCCGGCCTCGTCCCCTTCGCCATCGGCTCAGAAACCTGGGGCTCCATCCTCACCCCCGCCGCCTACTGCGGCGTCACCGGCCTCCGCCCCACCTATGGCCTTGTCTCCCGCTCCGGTGCCATGGCCCTCTCCTGGACCATGGACAAGATCGGACCCCTCGGCCGGACCGCCGAAGATTGCGGCCTGGTTCTCCAGGTCATCGCCGGCGGCGATAGTGACGATCCCGGCTCCGCCGGCAAGAGCTTTTATTACACCCCGGAGTACGTCCGGCCCTTCTCCGCCCTGCGCCTCGGCTGGAGCCCCGCCGACCTCGAAGCCGTCGCCGACCCCGCCGCCCGCCAAGCCTTCGCCGACGCAACGAAGCTGTTCCTTCAAATGGGCTTCCAGGTCAAGGAGGTCGAACTCCCCGACCTGCCCTACCGCACCGTCGCTTCCACCATCATCGGCTGCGAAATGGCCTCCATCTTCGAACCCCTCGTCGCCGACGGCGCCATCCAACAGCTCGTCGACAAAAACCAGGCCGCCGGCATCATCGCCGCCACCAGCTACAAGGCCACCGACTATCTCAAAGCCCTGCGCATCCGCCGCCAGATTCAGGACGCCATGGCCAAACTCCTCTCCACCGTCGACGTGCTGATCAGCCCCAGCCGCCCCGGCGTCGCCTCCAGGATCGACGAGCCGCTCGACCGCGCCACGCCCCCCAACGGATCCGCCAAACGCGGCCTCAAAGACCTTGGCGCCGCCGGCAACCTCGCCGGCCTCCCGGCCCTCTCCCTGCCCGGCGGCTTTGCGCAAAACCTGCCCCTCGGCATCAGCCTCGTCGGCCGTTCCTTTGAAGAAAACCTGCTGCTCGCCATCGGCAAACAGTTCCAGGCCCAAACCAATTGGCATCAGCGCCGGCCCCCGCTGCCGGCATGATTCCGCTCCTGCTCGTCTTCGCCGCCGCCTGCGCGGCTACCGACCTTCGCTCCCGCCGCATCCCCAACTGGCTCACCGTAACCGGTGCCCTCACCGGCTTCGGCTTCCACGCCTGGCGCGCCGGCCTCGAGGGGCTCGCCTTTGCCGGCGCCGGCTTCGGCGCGGCCTTCGGCGTCTACGCCCTGCTCTTTCTCCTGCGCGGCATGGGCGCCGGCGACCTGAAGATGATGGCCGCCATGGGCGCCCTCATCGGCTGGAACAACTGGCTGCTGCTGTTCGTCCTCAGCGCCATCCTCGGTGGCCTCGTCGCCCTGATCGTCGTCATCGCCCGCGGCCGCCTCCGTCAAACCCTGCGGAACCTGCGCCGCCTTCCCCAACAAAAACTCGGCCAACCGCACAGCCTCGCCCTGCCCCACGCCCCGGTGGTCGCCGTCGCCGCGCTGTTCACCGCCATTGCCATGCGCGGGCAATAAACCACAGCACCAGCCCCGAACGCCCCGTCCACAGCACCGTCCGCACCCAGTTGGAAGCCACCAGCCGTGCGTGCGCCTCCCCGTCAAAGCCCCCGGCCAACGCCGCATGCAGCGGCATCTGCACCAGCGCCGTCGAAGCCCACAACCCCGCCACCGCCGCCAGCCCCACCCACCGCCACGGGTCTTTCGTAGCAGCCGACACCACCCAGATCGCCGAAACCAGCTCGGCCAGCATCGCCGGACCCACCACCAGCGACGTCAGATTCTGGTGCGCCACCTGGTACTGCCGGTAACCCGCCTCCCCCACCCGGCCAAACAGCGGATAGTGCACCACCTGCACAAACCAGATCAATCCCGTCATGTATAACGTCGCGGCAGCGTTAATGAGGAGTGGCAGGCGTTCCGTTTCCATGTTACCTTCGCAATCAATGATGATGATCCCGGAAATCGACCGTCGCACTTTCCTTCTCTCCTCCACCGCCGCCATGGCTGCCGATGGCCCTGTCCGCGGCGCTATCATCGGCGCCGGTGGACGCGGGCGCTATCTTACGGGCGAGTTCAAGGAAATCGGCGTGCAAATGGCCGCCGTCTGCGATGTCTACGAGCCCAACCTCCAAGCCGGCCTCGCCGTCGCCTCCTCCGGTGCCACCCCCTACTCGGATTACAAAAAACTCCTCGACGACAAATCCATCCAGGTCGTCATCGTCGCCACCCCGGACCACTGGCACGCCCAGATGGTCATCGACGCCGTCCACGCCGGCAAAGATGTCTACGTCGAAAAACCTCTCGCGCACACCATCGCGGAAGGCGACCGCATCATCGCCGCCGTGCGCCAGACCAAGCGGATCGTCCAGGTCGGCATGCAGCGCCGCAGTTCCGAGCTGTTTCAGGAGGCCTATCGCCAGTTCAAAGCCGGCGACCTCGGTGACATCCGCCTTATCAACTCCTGGTGGTACAACCACCAGGCCTCCATCCGCAACGAACCCCTAAAAGGCAAACTGGACTGGAAACAGTGGCTCGGCAACGCCCCCGCCCGGCCCGAAGACGCCCAGCGCTTCTTCAACTGGTATTACTATTGGGACTACTCCGGCGGCCTCATGGTCGGTCAGGCCGCCCACATGCTCGACGTCTTTCACTGGTTCATGAGCTCGGCCCATCCCATCGCCGTCACCACGGCCGGCGGCCAAGCCAACCTGCCCGGCGTCGAAGTGCCAGAAACCACCACCATCTGCCTCGAATATCCCGAAAACTACTTCGCCGTCTTCACCGTCGGCTATAAAGCCATGCGCTACGCCCCGGTCAACGACCAGCTCGCCCAGTTCCATGGCTCGAAAGCCCGTTTCGACCTCGGCCGCGAAAGCTACAGCCTCATCCGCGAAGATCCGAAAGCCATCGAACTCAAACCTTCCCTCGAAAAGCGCCTCCCCGGCAGCTTCGGCCCCGCCACCCGCGCCCACATCCGTAATTTTCTGGAGTGCGTCAAAACCCGCCAGCAGCCCAACGCTCCCGTCGAAGCCGCCCAGGCCACCAACATCGCCCTTTGCATGGCCATGGAATCGCTCCGCAAGGGCCGCCGCATCCGCTTCAATCCCGCCCGGCGCGAGACGGAAGCTTAGTCTGCATGATCGATATTCATAGTCATGTGCTCTGGGGCCTCGACGACGGGGCCCGGACCCTCGAACAAAGCGAAGCCATGCTCCGTATGGCCGCCGCCCACGGCACCACCGACATCGTCGCCACACCCCACGCCGACCTGCAGTTCACCTTTCAGCCCGTTCTGATTGACGAACGTCGCAAAGAGCTGCAAGAGCGCCTCGGCGAAACCATCCGGATCCACACCGGCTGCGACTTCCACCTCAAACTCGATAACATTCAGGACGCCCTCGCTCATCCCGCCAAATACTCCGTCAACGGCCGCGGCTGGCTCCTCGTCGAGTTCTCCGACCTGATGATCTTCCCCAACACCGAAGAGATCTTCGCCCAACTCGAAAACGCCGGCATGCGCGTCATCGTCACCCATCCGGAACGCAACTGGCTCCTCCGCCAAAAACCAGAACGCCTCGAAGCCTGGGTTCATCAAGGCGCTTTCCTCCAGGTCACCGGCCAGTCTCTGCTGGGCTTCTTCGGCTCCGATGTCCGCAAGTTCTCGGAATCCCTCATCGAAAAAGGGTGGGTTCACTTCCTCGCCAGCGACGCCCACGACACCAAGCGCCGCCCACCCGTTCTCGACCAAACCTGGAAACGAGTGTCTGACAGATACGGCGCCGATTACGCCGAAGCCCTCCTCAAAATCCACCCCCAAGCCGTCATCGATGGTTACAAAATCGAGTCCGGGCCCCTGGATCCCCCCGAAAAACGTCGAAAATGGCTAGGACTCTTCTAGTACCAGTACCTCTCGCACAGTAATTCATACAGAAATGCCAGTACGAACGATCCAGCGGTATTGACCTTTGGTCCTAGGCAATGTACTGTAGAGCAAACGTAAGCATTCCCTACAGTAAGGCGGAAGACCGCCTACGTACAACAAACGAAATACGTTGGAAGAGAGGATTCATATCGTGAGGAAAACACTTTCGCTCTTTGTCGCGGTCGCCGGGCTCAGCTTTGCCGCTCCGACCTTGACCATCATCCCGTCCATTGGACCGATCAGTGGCACCGCCAGTGGCGATGCCTACGAACAGAACGCCCTGAACGCCCTCAGGAATAATCTAACCACGTTCGGCTCCGCCGGACCCAGCCAATATAATCGGTTCACCGGAGTCCTAAATCCCTCCCAGATTGTCGACACCACGGGTGCCTTTACCAGTTGGTTGGGGACTGCGAACCCCGGAGGACTATTTGCCGGCGAGTATGGCAATGCGCTCTACTACGGCATCCAGTGGATCGGTGCGAGCAGTAGTGAACAGGTTTCTCTCAGCCAGTTCACCTTCATCGATAGCTACTTCTCAGACCCCGCCATCTCTATTCCTTACAACACTCCGGGCGACACTTACGATGGATCGTCCATTATCGGCGTGCAATACGGGACAGACGGTTTGTTTGGGACCGCTGACGACATCCTTGTCAATTCGGGGCAAGCTAACACCACACCTGTAAATGCTCTTTTTTACGCCGGGTACAGTGTCTCTTTCGGGCCGCCCTCGTCTGGCTCCGGCACCCCCCAACAGCAGCTTGACGCTTACGTCAATTCCACGGCTGCGCTGGCGGCAGCCTTCGGTCCCCAAACCTCTAGCGCGCAAGGCGTTAGTACGAGCGGCAACGCCAGCGCCACAGCCAACATCGGCCTCACCACTTCGATTCCCGAACCGTCCACCTACGCCCTCATCGGCATTGGCTTGGTCGCTCTGACCTACGTGCGCCGTCGGGCCGCCTAACAACCTGCGCCTTCCCTCCTAGCCTGCAACGACCGCAGCTCCCCCTGCGGTCGTTTGCTTTTGCGCAGATCGAAATGAGATCCCCGAATCATGATCCGCTTCTTCGCCGCTCCGCGCACTACCGTCCGTATCTAAATTCTCCTCCTCCCCCAGGAGCCCTCCGGGCCCTGCACAACATCCTGCCAACTATGCCGGCCCAGGGCCCGCCCGGTACCACCGGCACAGCGGCAATGCACTTGACCGTTGTCAACCCGGCGGCGTCGATGTCCCAATCCAGCCCGCAGGCGAGGCCGGCAACAGCCCGTCATCCGCGCTAGCATAACAGAAGCAATATGGGTCTACTCATCAACGGGGAATACGTCGACGACGCCCTCATCCGCCAGGAGATGGCCTCCCTCCGGCCGCACTACGAAGCCATGATGGCCGACATGGAGCCGGTCGCCCGCGAAATGCAGCTCAAGGACTGGAGCCGGGAAAACGTCATCGAACGCGTCCTTCTCCGCCAGGAGGCCGCCCGTCACCACCCGGCCATCCCCCCCGAAGAGATCAACGAACGCCTCACCGCCCTCCTCCCGCCCCCCGGCGACCCCGACAGCTGCGAAGCCGGCGCCACCCGCACCGGGGTCGACCAGGAGGCCATGAAGGCCGAAATCCTCTCGCAGATCCAGCTCGAACGGCTCGTCCAGGAGGTCGGCAAGAAAGCCCCCAAACCGAAAAAGCAGGAGCTCCTCGACTTCTACCAAGCCAACCGCGAGCGCTTCCTCCTGCCCCCCATGCTCCACGCCTCACACATTGTCAAGAACGTCAACGATACGGTGGACGAGGCCACCGCCCAGGCCGCCATCGCCCTCGCCGAAGCCGAACTCGCCGCCGGTGCCCCCTTCGCCGAGGTCGCCGACCGCCACTCCGATTGCGCCGGCCAGGGCGGCAGCCTCGGTTGGTTCCCGGTGGGCGAAATGGTCGAGGAGTTTGAAAACACTGTCCTCGCCCTCGAGCCCGGCCAGACCAGCCCGATCTTCCGCTCCGTCTTCGGCTTCCACATCGCGCAGCTCCACGACCGCCGCACGGAGGGCGTCCGCCCCTTCAACGACGTCCGCGCCGAAATCGAAGGTGCCCTGCAAGCCGAAAAACGGGAACGTGCTCTCGAAGCCTTCGTCGACCAGTTGAAGGAAACTGCGGTGATCAAAACCGCCAAAGCCCCCGCCGCCAACGTATGAGCGACCCGTTCCGCCTCCTCGGCGGGGTGAACCCCTGCTGCATCCCCAGCCGCCAGCGCGAGGCCAACCTCGCCCTCTCCCAACGCCTCGCCGAAGAACGCCTCGTCATCCGCTCCGGCTCCACCTCCGGCATGACCAAACTCGACGGCGGCCCCTTCCTCATGGGCGCCGAGGACGCCGAAGGCTTCCCCGCCGACGGCGAAGGCCCCATCCGCGAAGTCCACGTCGACCCCTTCTACCTCGACACCACCCCCGTCACCAACGAACAGTTCCGCGAGTTCGTCCGCGACACCGGCTACCGAACCGAAAGCGAGCGCTTCGGCTGGAGCTTTGTGTTCGTCGGCCACATCGCGGCCGAAACATACCGCCGCCTCGTCGAAGATACCGTCCTCGGCCACGAATGGTGGTGCAAGGTCCCCGGCGCCGACTGGCGCCACCCCGAAGGCCCCGACTCCTCCATCGACCGTCGCCCCCACCACCCCGTCGTCCAGGTCGCCTGGAACGACGCCCAGGCCTACTGCGAATGGGCCGGCAAACGTCTCCCGCGCGAAGCCGAGTGGGAGTACGCCGCCCGCGGCGGCCTCGTCCAGAAAAAGTACCCCTGGGGCGACGAACTCACCCCCGGCGGCCGCCATCTGTGCAACATCTGGCAGGGCGAGTTCCCCAAAATCGACCTCGGAGAAGACGGCTTCACCGCCCCGGGACCCGTCGACGCCTTCCCCCCCAACGCCTACGGTCTCCTCTCGGTCACCGGCAACGCCTGGGAGTGGTGCCAGGATTGGTTCCATGCCACCTGGCACATGGCCACAACGCACCGCAACCCCGTCGGCCCGCCCACCGGCCACGAACGCGTCATGAAGGGGGGCAGCTACCTCTGCCATAAAAGCTACTGCAACCGCTACCGCCCCGCCGCCCGCACTAAGAATACCCCCGACAGCGCCACCACCAATATCAGCTTTCGCTGCGCTCGCGACCTCTAAAATACTCGAACACAATCGGCAGCACCGACACGAAGACGATGCCGATGATTACCTTCTCAAAGTGCCGACGGACCAGTTCTACCTCGCCGAGAAAGTAGCCCGCCATCGTCATCGAGATCACCCACCCGATCCCGCCAAACACATTGAACGAAAGGAACCGCGGATAATCCATCTGCGCCACCCCGGCAATGAACGGCGCAAACGTCCGCACAATCGGCACAAACCGGGCATAGATGATCGTCTTGCCCCCGTGCTTTTCATAAAACGCCTGCGTCCGCAGCAGATGCTCCCGCTTGAAAAACCGCGAGTCCGGCCGGTTATACACGCTCACCCCGGCCTTCCGGCCCAGCAGGTAGCCCACCCCGTCGCCCACTACCGCCGCCACAATCAACACCCCGATAATGGCCCAGATGTTCAAACCGCCCGCCCCGGCCACCACCCCCACCGTAAACAGTAACGAGTCTCCCGGCAGGAAGAAACCCGCCAGCAGACCCGTTTCTGAAAACACAATCGCAAACAGTAACCCATAGCCCTGCCAGCCGGAAAACACGCTGGTCAGCAGCTGCATCAGCCCGTCTGGATGCGTCAGGCTCTTGAGAAAGTCCAAAACCGTATGCATCATTGCGGTCTAGCTGCGGTAGCTGTTCTGGAGTTTCTTAATCGCTTCCGTGTTGATCTTTACCTTGCCCTGCTCCACCAGACGGTGCACCAACCCGTCTTCGAACAGGTCCTTGCGCTCCTGCGACTTCCGGCCCTTGAGCGCACTCACCATACCCTCCCGCTCCGCTGCCAGCTTGGCCATATCCGCTTCCACCTTCGCCGCCACCCGCGTAATCACCACCTGCCCGGGCATCGTCACCGGCCCGACAATCGAGCCCACCGGCTTCACAAACGCCTCGGCAAAGTAAGCCGATTCTCCCAGCCCTTCCGCCGCGCCGTCCCGGCCAAACTCCGGCGTCGTCTTCAACTCGCCGCCCAGCGCCTTGGCCAGCTTTGCCAAGTCCGCCCCGGCTTCGCCCGCCGACCGCGCCAGCTCTGCGCTCTTAGCCGTCAACAACTCCCGGGCCTTCAGTTCGGTCACCTGCTCGCGGACCTGGTCCGCCACTTCGGCCAACTCCGCCCCACGGCTCGCCGTAATGCCGGTCAAGACCCCAATCGCCACCTTGTTGCCCGGCGCGGTCACCGCGGGAGTCACCCCACCTTTCTGCAGCCCGAACATGCTACCGGCAAACTCCGCGTTGATCCCAATCTCCTGAATCGGATCGCCGCTGCCCGCGTTCTGCACCACATAGTGGTTCAGGTTGAACTGCTGCGCAATCTGCGCGCCAGAGCTCGGGCTCTTCACGAGCGCCGCCCGCGCCTGCTCAATCGAACTCTGCATCCGCTCAAATACCAACCGCCGCTTGCTCTCGGTCGCCAGTTCAGCCTTCACCTCGTCAAACGGCTTCACCCGGGCTTCTTCCCGCTCGGTCACCTGGACGATGTGGAAGCCATACTCGGTCTTGATCACGTTGCTGATCTCGCCTTTCTTCAAAGAAAATGCCGTCGCTTCAAAGTTCGGAACCATCTGACCCTTGGTCACCCAACCCAGGTCGCCGCCCTTCGGCGCCGAACCGGGATCGTCCGAGTTCTTCTTGGCCAGCTCAGCAAAGTCCGCCCCGCCCTTCACCTGCTTCAGCAGATCGGCCGCCTTGGCTTCCAGCTTCTTGGCATCGTCCGCCGACTTGTTCTGCGTCATCAAAAGAATATGGCGGGCCATCACGCGCTCGCCCGTCCGGTAGCGGTCCAGACTCGCCGCGTACAGCTTCCGCACCTCGTCGTCGCCGAGATTGATCGATGCGCCAATCTTTTCCTCATTGGCCACCAGGACTTCAAAGCTCCGCTTCTCCGGCATCCGGTAGCCTGCCTTGTTCGCGTTGAAGTACTTTTCGAGATCCTCCGGCGCCAGCTTCACCTGCTTCTTCAGGTTCTCCGTGTTGAACAGGATGTAGTCCAGCTTCACCTTCTCATTGCGGCGGCGAAACTCGGCTTCAATCTCGTCCGGCGTCACCACCACCCCTTCGAGCACGATATTGCGCAGCTTCGTAAGCAGCATCTGCTTCCGCACGTTGCTTTCAAAATCTGCCACCGTCAGGTTCTGCTGCGCCAGAAACGCCGCGTAACGATCTTTGTCAAAACCGCCTTGCAGCAGGTTGCCGAGCATCGACCGCAGCGCGTTGCCCAGCTCCTCCTCGGTGATCGTAAAGCCCATCCGCCCGGCCTGATACGCCACCGCACGCTCGGCAATCATCTGGTCTACCAGCGTCGGCACGTAGTTTTGCAACATCTCCGGCGGGAACTGCTTGCCGCGCAGGGCTCCCTGCAGCGTCCGCTGCACTTCCATCATTGTGATCTGCTCATCGCCTACCTCGGCAATCACCGTATCATTGCCCGTCATGCCGGGCGTGCCAGGGCCCCCCGGAATCAGATAAGCGACCATCGAGAGGGCAACAAAACCCAACAGAATGGTCAACAGAATGCGAACATTTCTGTCGCGGCGGCGGAATAGATCGAACATGGGAAAGGGAACTCCTGACTGAAGATACTCTAGTAATTATATCGCGAGACTCACTCCCACTCGATCGTGCCGGGTGGTTTGTGTGTCAAATCGTAGAAAACCGCCGCTACCCCGGGAATGGCCAGCAGCGTCTCGCGCATCTGCCGCAGCAAATCCTCCGGCATCACCACGCTCTGCGCCGTCATCCCGTCGACGGAATGAATCGGCCGCAGCACTACCGAATCCGGTCGGCCGGCGCCCCCCACCGGAATCAACACCACCGGAAACTGCCACACTTGCGACTCAAAACCCGCCTCGGCCGACAGCCGCCGCACCGCCGCGTCCGCCCCCCGCAGCCGCACCATCCGCTCCGGACTGATCCCGCTCGCCCGTACCCCCAGCTGCTCCATCGGCACATTCAGTCCTACAATGCCAATCACCCGGTTCACCCGCTGATTGGCGTTAATCGCCTCGGTCGCCCGCGCGTGGTCAAGATGGTCCACAATCAACACCGGCCGGTAGCTCCGGGAATCGCCCTGCACCCCCACCGAATGCACCGGCGCAATCCAGCCCGCCGCCAGCGCCTCAATCGGCTCGTCCCGCTCCGCCCCCAGACACCGGATCCCCAGCCCGGGCCCGGGAAACGGATGCCGGTCCAGAAACTCCGCCGGCAGCCCCAGCTCCCGGCCAATCTCCCGCACTTCGTCTTTGTAGAAGGAAGCCAGCGGCTCCACAATCCGCTTGGCTTCGATCAGCTTCTGAATCCCCGCCACCCGGTTATGGTGCGTCTTGATCAAATCGGCCTTCGCCGTCCCGCCGCTCTCAATGGTGTCCGGGTAAATCGTCCCTTGGCCCAGAATCCAGTGGCCGTCCAGATAGGGGCCGCTCTCGAGCACCGCCTCTTGAATCGTCACAAACTTCTCGCCGATGATCTTGCGCTTCCGCTCCGGCTCCGTCTCCCCGGCTAGCGCACCCAGAAACTGCTCCTGCGCCATTTCAATCCGGAAGTGGCGTGCGCCAAGAGAATCAAAAATCCCCCGCACAAACTCGGTCTCGCCCTCCCGCATCAGCCCCGTATCGACGTATGCGCCATGCACCCGCGCCTCGCCCAGCGCCCGTAGGCACAACGTGTAAGCCACGGTCGAATCCACCCCGCCGCTGACAAAGAAAAACACGTTCCGGTCGCCCGCCACTTCGCGGATCTGCTGCTCCACCACCGGAATCCGGCTCGCCGGCTGCCAATCCTCCCGGCAGCCGCAGATCGAAAAGACAAAATTCCGCAGAATCTTCATCCCCTCGGTCGTGTGCACAACCTCGGGGTGAAACTGTACCCCGTACTGCCTCGTCGCCTCGTTCCCAATCGCCGCCACGGCGCACGTATCGGTCGATGCCAGCACCGCATAGCCGGCAGGCGGCGTCGTCACCGTATCCCGATGGCTCATCCAGACCTGCTGATGGTTGGCCACACCCCGGAACAGCGGACTCGCCCCGGCTATGTCGAGATGCGCCAGGCCATACTCGCCCTTCACTCCCTGCGTCACCGCCCCATCCAAGCGATAGGCCATCAACTGCTGCCCGTAACAGATCCCCAGCACCGGCAGACCAGCCCCGAGCAGCGCCCCGTCAATCGTCGGGCTACCCGGTTCATAGACGCTCGACGGTCCACCGGAGATAATCAGCCCCCGGGCCTTCCCAAAACGGGAAGCGGCCGTCTCGCTGGCCACAACCTCGGCGTAGACCCCCAATTCCCGAACCTTCCGAGCAATCAGGTGGGTGTATTGCCCACCGGTGTCCAAAATGTAAATCTGCGGTTCGAGTGCGGGGTCGTTCACAAGTTCAGGAGGTCTATTCGAGCGGAGCGGTCCGCTGGACAATCAGTTTTTTGGCGTTCTCAAGCAGCGATTTTGCCTTGGGCAACGCATCCACGGCCTTCAATACCATCGGATCGGTCTCAATGGCCAGCTTTCGCGCCTCTTCCACCCCGAACGCCGTCAGGTACATCTCGCGCTGCAGCGACTGCTTGGTCCACTCGAGGTTCTCGTTCCATTCCGCCTCAGTGAAGGTGGCGCCCGCCTTGGTGACAAACTGCCGGAACTCCGCAATCAGCGCAACATCCGGCGCCCATCCCTGCGGCAGTTTGGCGTCCCGCGAACCGAAGTACTTTGCCGTGTAGCTGAAGAAGACAAACTTGCGCAACAGTTCGGTCTGGAATTTGTTGTACTTGGCCGGGGTGAACTGCTCATCCGGCTTGATACCCCCGCCCCCGTAGACCGTGCGGCCGCTATCGGTCATCTTGACGTCGTTCAGGTTCGCCGTGGCCGTGTCTTTGCGGTAGTAGTAGTCGAGGAAGGAGGTGTGCTGGTAGTCCCGCTGAATCAACCGATTGCTCGGCGTGTAGTACTTCTGCGTCGTCAACGCCAGACCCGTGTTGTCACCCATCGGGTACACCGTCTGCACCAGGCCCTTGCCGAAAGTGTTGTCGCCGAGAATCCAGCCCCGGTCATGGTCCTGCAGCGCACCGGCCACAATCTCAGCCGCCGAAGCCGAATACCGGTTCACAAGGACGACAATCGGATAATCCCGCTTCGTGCTCCCGTTCTTGGCCACGTACGGCCGCTCGGCAAACGCCCGGCCCCGGTGCGAAACCACCGTCTGGCCCGGCGCAAGGAAGCGCCCCGCCACCGACACGCCTTCGTTCAGCAACCCGCCCGGATTCTCCCGCAGGTCGAGAACCAGACCCTTTACGTTCTGCTCGCCCACCCGCCGGAAGTTCTCCTCCACCTCGCGGCTCGTGTTTTCGTTGAACGATTCAATGTCGAGATAAAGGATACCCGGCTTGACAAAAAAGGCGTCCTGTACGCTCTTGCGGGGGATTTCATCGCGGATAATGTTAAAAACAATCGGCTTATCCACCCCTTCCCGCGTCACCTTTACCTGCACCTGCGTCCCGCGCGGGCCCTTTAAAAGGTCCGCCACCTCGGTCGTGGTCAGGCTATCGGTCCGTTTGTCGTTGACTTCCAGAATCGTGTCCCCGGGCCGAATGCCCGCCTTATAGGCCGGCGATCCCGGAAACGGCGCAATTACCACCGTCCGGCGGTTGCGCTCGCTCACCGTCATGCCCACGCCGTAGTAGTGGCCGCGCTGGTCCTCGCGCAAAGATTGAAAATCTTTCGGGTCGAAAAAGCTCGAATGCGGGTCCAGCGTGCGGAGCATCCCGCCAATCGCGCCCTTGTAGATCGCCTTGTCCGACGTCACCTTATCGGCGAAGTTTTCCTCCACCAGCGCGTAGACCTTGGCAAAGGTCTTGATGCTCTGCTGAACCTCATCCTCGCCGCCGGCGGCGGAAACACCCGTCAGCCCAGGGCCTAGCATGCCCCCAACCAGCGAACATACCAGCACGGTTGAGGGAATTAGAAATGATGAACGGCTAAAAGGCATACCGCGGACCTCCGGAGACCTATCGTCGAGTATATCAGGTGAGCGGCGGGGCAACCCGCGCAACTTCCCCGCTCTACGCCATTAGACGGCGCGAGCCTTCCGCGCGGTGCCGGAAACTTCCTTCCTCACCGGTTTACGCGCCGCACCGGGCACCGCCACGCCCAAACGCCGCGCCTGATCCGTCACGCACACCAAAAACATCGGCTGGTCGGAGTTCTTGAACAGGTCGATGATCCGCTGATTATCGTCTTCGAGAAAAATCGTCTTGCCGTCTGTAATCAAGTGCCATTCGCTTTCAGCGCTCAGAATCTCAGCCAGCCGCTTGCCCATCTCTTTTTGCAGAAACCTAAGCACCTGACGGATCTTCTGCAGCGAAAACCCCTTGCGCCGCAACTCGGCGATCACCGCAATCTCTACCGCCTCCTCGGCCAGGTAGACCCGCTTATGCCCCTCATGCCGCGGCGAAACCACCTTCTGCTCGTCCCACCACTGCAACTGCCGTAAGCTCACCCCCGTCATCTCAGAGATCTCACTCGAGGTAAACGAACGGCCGGCGGCTTCCGTCTCAGGCTTTACTTTTTTTGTTTTGAACATAAGGCGAGGATTCCGTTTTGCTGCCACGGACGTCAACTTCATTTTACGGAAACCACCCGCTCTGTCAACGGTTTACGAGGAACTATCTTTTCGCCCCCACCGCACCCCAACGGATTGTATTTCTGTAACTTTACGGCCCATTCGGTAGTCGTCCGGTTGCCGCTTTCCGCCCTGCGGCCCCGGTGGCGGTATACTCATGTACTATGCGCAAAAAAGTCACCGTCGTGGGTGCCGGCAACGTCGGCGCCAACTGTGCTCTGCGAATCGCAGACAAGGAACTGGCCGATGTCGTCCTCGTCGACATCATGGAAGGCATACCTCAGGGCAAAGGCCTCGACATCCAGCAGTCCGGCCCCGTCCAGGGCTATGACGTCCGCATCACGGGCGCCAACGACTACGAACCCACCGCCGGCTCCGATATCGTGGTCATCACCGCCGGCTTCCCCCGCAAGCCCGGCATGAGCCGCGACGACTTACTCCTCGCCAACTTCGAGATCGTCAAGACCGCCGCCGAGAACGCCATGAAGTACTCGCCCAACGCGATCCTGATCCTCGTCACCAACCCCCTCGATGCCATGTGCTGGGCCGCCTGGAAGGTGACCGGCCTGCCCAAAAACCGCATCATTGGCATGGCCGGCGTCCTCGATACCGCCCGTTTCCGCACCTTTCTCGGGGAAGCCATGGGGGTCTCGGTCACCAACATCAACGCTCTCGTCCTCGGCGGCCACGGCGACACCATGGTGCCCATCACCCGCCTGACCAACGTCAGCGGCGTACCCCTCAGCGAGATCCTCGACGCCGACACCATCGCCAAAATCGTCGAACGGACCCAGAACGGCGGCGCCGAAATCGTCAAGTACCTCAAGACAGGCTCGGCCTACTACGCCCCCTCCGCCGCCACCGTCGAAATGGTGGAAAGCATTCTCAAGGATCAGAAAAAGGTGCTCCCTTGCGCCGCGCTCCTCGAAGGCGAGTACAACGTCAACGGCGTCTTCTTCGGCGTCCCCGTCAAACTCGGCTCCTCGGGTATCGAGAAGATCTACGAAGTGCAGTTGACCGACGACGAAAAAGTGCAGATCCAAAAGAGCGCCGCCGCCGTCCAGGAACTGGTCGACGTTCTGGCGCCAAAGGTGAACTAACGCTGGCACCCGCGGCGGGTTGGCCGTCACTTTTCAACCCGCCGCGGCTTCCTGTATAATCGAAGCGCTCAAATCAAGGGAGGAGCAAATCAGCTTATGGAAGCAGAACAGGTAGTACAGTTGGTCGCCGGCATCCTGGCGGTCGCTTGCGTAGCCATCATCATCGTGCGGCGCAAATCGAAGGGCACGAGCGCCAAGGCCGACGAAAACGACTTCTAATGGCGTCCGCCAAGACCAAGGCCGCCCCGGAAGCGCCGCGCATTAACGAAAAATACGCCTGCTTCCGGCTCTCCGTGCGCCCCTCGGCCATCCACCGCTGGGGCGTCTTTGCCGAGGAGTTCATTCCCCGGCGCCGCAAAATCATGGAGTACACCGGCGAACGCTGCAACCGGCGCGAAACCAAGCGGCGCGTCCTCGAGCGGGAATTCAACTACATGTTCACGCTCAACAGCTACTGGTGCCTCGATGGCTCCACCGGCGGCAGCGGCGCCGAATACGTCAACCACTGCTGCGAGCCCAACATCGAAGCCCGCATCGTCAAGGAGCATATTCTCTATATGAGCCTCCGCGATATCCAGCCCGGCGAAGAGCTCACCATCGACTACCACTTTGGTAAGGACGTCGAACGCGTCCCCTGCGGCTGTGGCGCCCCCTCCTGCCGGGGCACCATCAACCTTCTCGACTAGGGTTCCCGCTCAGCCCCCCGGCCGCACATTCCACCGCGGCTCCTCCCGCTCAATCGTCTCCTGCGACTCCGGAGTCCGACCCAGGTCATTGGTCTCCGCCATCCACCGGTCCAACTCTCCCACCAATCGCTTCACCGTCGCCTGATAGCGCCTCTCCCCGGCCAGATTCTTCACCTCATGCGGGTCCGCCACGTGGTCATACAGTTCAATCTCCGGCTTCCGCGGCGTGAGCCACTGCTTCTGCACGGCGTTCAGCGTACCGGCCGCCCCCAACTCCTGCAGCACCATCTGCGTCGGATAGTTCGCCCGGATGTACTCGTTGAACTGCGTGTACGGGCGCTCCGGCATAAAGTTGCGGATCAGCTTGAACCGCCGGTCCCGTACTGCCCGAATCCGGTCCACGGTCATATCGCAACGGTCCCGCGCCGTGAAAATCTGCTTCCGCGGCTTGGCTCCGCTGAACAGCCCCTGCCCGTCGAACAGCGCCGGCCGCGCAATCCCGGCCATCTCCAGACTCGTCGCCGTAATGTCGAGCGCAATCACCGGATCCCGCCGCACCGCCCCGGCCTTCACCCGCCCCGGCCACCGCACCACCAGCGGCACGTGCGTCCCGGCGTCATACAGCCACTGCTTGCCCCGGATCAGGCACCGCCCATTGTCGCCAAATACAAAAATCGCCGTATTGTCGAGCAACCCCTCGGCCTCTAACTGTTGGAGCACCACCCCCACCTGCGCATCCCACAGGTTCACCGCGTCCAGGTAGTTCGCCACCTCGTTCCGCACCACCGGATGGTCCGGATAGTAAGGCGGCAGCGTCACCCGCGCCGGATCGATCAGCTCCTTCTGCCGCCGCGCCACCGGCCACACCGGCCCCTTGTGCGGCGCCGTGAAGTTGATCTGCGCAAAAAACGGCTGCCCCTTGGCCCGCTGATTCCAGTGCGTGCCCTCAAAAGGCCGCTCGGCCGTGAAGTTAAAATCGGTCTTACCCGATCCCCGCACCCCGGGCGCAATGTCGGTCACGTTGGCCGTAAAGTAGCCCGCCTCCCGCATCCGGTGCGAGACCAGCTTCACCCCCTCCGGCAGACGATAGCCGTCCTTGCGGTGGCTCCGGTGGTTGTGCGCCCCCAGCGTCGTCTGGTACACCCCCGTGTTCCACGCCGACCGCGCCGGCGAACACACCGGGGCCGTCGTAAAGCAGTGCGTAAACCGCGTACCCTCCGCCGCCAGCCGGTCCACGTTCGGCGTCTTCACCAGCGGATGGCCGTAACACCCCAGATCCGGCCCCAGATCGTCGCCCAGAATCCAGAGGATGTTCGGACGCTCCGGCCCGGCGCCCCGCAGGGGCAGCAGAGGAGCGGCGGCAACGGCCAGAGCGCTGCGACGGCTGATGGTCTTCATAATTTTCCCGTAAAAGGTAAGCCTTCCCAGGCCTCCAGTTCCAGCAGACGATTGTACTTCGCCAGGCGCTCGGAGCGCGTCACCGAGCCGATCTTGATCTGCCCCGCCCCCGTCGCCGTCGCCAGATCGGCCAGAAACGAGTCTTCGGTCTCCCCGCTACGCGCCGAGATCACCGCCCGGTAGCCCCCCGCCCGCGCCTGCCGGCACACGTCCAGCGTCTCGGTCAGCGTGCCAATCTGGTTCATCTTCACGAGCACCGCGTTCGCCGCCCCGCTCTCCATCCCCCGCCGCAGCCGCTCCCCGTTGGTCGTAAACAGATCATCCCCCACCAACTGCACCCGGCCCAGCCGCCCCGTCAACTCCACCCAGCCCTCCCAGTCATCCTCGGCCAGCCCGTCTTCAATCGAGACCACCGGAAACCGCTCGCACCACCCGGCCAGCAACGCCACCATCTCCCCGCTCGACAACGACCGCTTCTCGCTCGTCAAGTGGTAGCGCCCCCCCCGGTAAAAGTGCGTCGCGGCCACGTCCAGGGCAATCGACACCTGCCCGCCCGGCGCATAGCCCGCCTCCCCGATCGCCGCCGTCAGCAGCAACAGCGCCTCTTCATTGCCCGGCAGCCACGGCCCCCAGCCCCCCTCGTCCGCCACGCGGGATAATCAGGAAGTCCTGAAACTCCACATTGCCACCGGCGTGCAGGCCTCCTGAAAAAATGTTAATCATCGGCACCGGCAGCTGCGGCGCCCCCAGCGACAGCGCCCGGTACAGCGGTTCGCCCCGCGCCACCGACACCGCCCGCGCCGCCGCGCACGAGATCCCCAGCACCGCGTTCGCCCCCGTGCCCGACTTGTCCGGGGTACCGTCAATCGCCACCAGCCGGGCATCGAGCGCCCGCTGATCCTCCACCGGAAAACCCCGCAGCGCCGGCGCAAAAATCTCCGCCACGTGCCGCACCGCACCCTGTACGCCCTTGCCGCCGTACCGCGCCCCGCCGTCCCGCCACTCGTGCGCCTCGTGCGTGCCCGTCGACGCGCCCGATGGCACCTGCGCCACGGCCCGCACGCCCGACGACAGCGCCGCCTCCACCTGCAGCGTCGGCCGGCCGCGGGAGTCAAGAATCTCGAGGGCACGCAAATCAGTAAGAGTAAGAGTCATCCGTTCCAAAGCTCCAGGACATCGCCCGGAGGCGTGACCAAAATATCGCGGGCCAACGCCCGGAGCGTTGGCTTCGTTTCGCAAAACAGGTATTCGGCCGGGGACTTCCCGTCCACCCGCGCCAGCAGCAGACAGCCCAGATGCAGCTTCACCCCCTCGGTGTCCACCACCGGCGCCGCCTCCCGCCAGAACGCCGCGGCCGACTCTCCGTAGCGGCTCCGCCACTGCGGCCGGTGATAGCTCTTGAGCAGCAGATGGTTCAGCAGGAAGGCGGCATCAAATGCCGCATCGCCATAGTGCACCACCTCGTAGTCGATAATCATCGGTTTCCGACCCGCAATCAGCAGATTCTTGGGTGACCAGTCGCCGTGCACCAGGCTCGTGGCCTGCTCCCGGCAGCGCGCAATCGCTCGCGCGAAGTACGGCGCCAACTCGCCATGCCGCGCCGCCGTAAACCGGTAGTAGGGATCGAGCCGCAGCTCATCAAACACCCGCTGATCCCCGTAGCGCTCCCGCCACGGCACCGCCGTCCGCGTGGCCTCCACCTGCCGGGCCAGCAACTGGCCCACCGCGCCGCCCACCGCCGGGTCGATCACCCCCGACAAGAGCAGCGTCTTCCAATCCTGCGCCCCCTCGGGCGCCGCCTCCATGGCGTAAATGTAGTTCCGCTCATCGACAAAGACCACCGCCGGCGCCGCCCCCGCCGGGAAAATCTCCGTCACATCCCGCAGCGCCGACGCCTCGCGCAGCGTCCGCGCCGGATCCGCCAGCCACTCCTCGGCCACCCGCAGCCGCTCGAGCGCCTGTTTGACGACCAACCGGCCATGCACCGTCTCGGCCAACAGGACTGTGTTCGATACCCCGCCCCCCAGCGCCGTGATCGCCCCCCGCAGCGGATAGCCGCGCGCAGCCAGATAACTGGCCGCGTTCTCTGCGTTCAAATGGTCCAAACCGTCAGAATACCAACTAGCCCCGCGAAAAGGCTTTCAGCAGGCTGTTCAGGCTGTTTGACAGCACCCCACTTGCCGACGGCTTCCGCAACGTCTCGGTCTCGGTAACAGTCTTGCCGGCCAACCCCTCTGCCAGCGCCAGAAGGCTCCGGCCAATCCCCGTCGTCGTCGGAATGGCTCTGCCATCAAGCAACGCCCGCTGCACATTGGTGTAGTCGCTCGGGATCACGTGATGCACCTCGGTATGTAGCGCCATCTCGATTAGTTCTTTGCTCAGCCCGGAGTCCGGATGAAAGCGGTTGATGATCAGCCTGGTCTTCTGGTTCGTGATCCCCGCGTCTTCGAGGTATTGCATCCCCCGCGAGGCTGCCTGCAGCGCGGAAAGCTCGTTGGTGGAAACGATCATCACCTGGTCCGCCACGCGGGCAATGGAAACCGTCCACTCCCCGTAAATCGATCCAACGTCGACGACAACATGGTCATAGCTCCGCCGGGCAAAGTCGAGCACCGCGGCCGGCGAGGGCAGCCCCTGGATGCTGTCCACCGGATTCTCCGGAGGAAGCAGCACGTCGATGCCCTGCGCCGGGACCACCATCCCCTTCCAGAGGTCGGCGTCGAGACTATCAGCATGCTGCAGCGCGTCGAGAAAGCTGTAGGGGGAACGCAGCTTCAGCAGAAACGACACCGTTCCCGTCAGCGGATCGAGATCGGCCAGTAACACCCGCCCTTCCGCGATTCGCTGCAGGTGCAACGCCAGGTTTGCCGCCACCGTCGTCGCCCCACATGCCCCCTTGGCGGGAATCACCAGCGTAATCTGTCCCCGCTTGCCCCGCAGCGACGGACTCAAACGGCTCAGCTTATCCACCACCTGCCGCATCTGCTCGGCCGTATACGGCCGCGTCAGAAACTCCTGCGCCCCGGCCCGCAAACACTGCAAAATCAGGTTGGGATCCGCGGCGCCCACCAGCGCCACCACGTGCAGATCGCCCGGACGCGCCGTCATGGCCATCAGCAGCGGCAGTGCCATCGCCCGGTTGCTCGCCGCATCGAGAAAGCAAACTGTCGGCATGCTGGTCAGGGGCAACTCGTGCAGCTTGTCCGGCTCCGGATAGCCCGCAAGTACCACCACCGCCGCGCCACCCAACTCGCTTGCAATCACGGGACGCAATTCGCCGGCAGCCTCCGGGTTCGGGCTGATTACGATGACCTGCCAATTCTTCTGCGGCAACCGGGTACTCCCTCTAGGAACGGATCGGCAGTGCCAACAAAAAACTTGAGGGGCCATCCGACCCACCGCCCAGGAATTCTACTAAGACCCCGAAGATCGTGGTCGATATGCCCTCTAAATAGGAGTGATTCCCCCAAGCGGGAACGTGCATATGGAACAGAACCAATTCAAAAAGTCCGTGCTTTTGTGCGAGACTCAACCGCTGACCGCCGAAGGTCTCCGCGCGATCCTTTCCTCGTCTCCGGACCTGGAGTACATTGGCCGCACCGAAACGCTGGCTGGTGTCAGCGAGATTGTCCGCCAGCAAGCCCCGAATCTCGTTCTTATCGATAAGTCGCTTGGGATTCAAGCAGTTTTGGACTGGCTGACGCTCGCCAAGATGATGCTTCCCGCCGGCACCCAGGTCGTCATCTGGGGCGTTTCCATCACGGAAGCCGAAGCGCTGCGCTTTCTCAAATCCGGCGCCCGCGGCATTCTCCGCAAGACCTCCGGACCGGAAACGGTCCTCGCCTGCCTCCATGCCGTCGCCGGCGGCAACAGCTGGATGGCCGATTCCATCTTCCAGGAATCCAACCGGCATGACCGCAACTCCCGTAGCGAGCTAACCCCCCGCGAACAGCAAGTCCTCGAACTCGTCGAACAGGGAATGAAAAACAAGGACATCGCCCGCGAGTTGGGAATCCGCCCCGGTACGGTGAAGATTCATCTCAAACACATCTTTGAAAAGACCGGCGTTCGCGGTCGCTACGGCCTGGCCCTGTCCGTCATCAACCAGCGCGGCAGCCTCGACCAACTCGCCAAGGCCTCCTAAATCCGGCCCCGCCGCCGCCGTACCCATAAAAGTAACGGGAACTCCACCCCCCTGCATGATATTCTGCTAGGGGTGCGGTTCCCGTTCCTAATTGTCCCCATCACGCTGATTCTAGCGAGCTTTCCCGCCCACGCCCAAGCTCCTACTCCGCTCGTGAAGATCCTGGTCTCCGAGATGGAACGTAACTTCACCGCCCTCAAAACCAAGGGCGACCCCGCCCCCTACTTCCTCGCCTACGCCGTCACTCAACAGGAAACCCACGTGCTGTCGGCCACCAGCGGCCTGCTCGCCTCCAAAGACTCCACCAAAGCCCGCTCGCTCGACGTCACCCTCCGCGTCGGCACCCCCCAACTCGATAACTACCGCCGCGTCGGTGGCAACTCTGCCTCCTTCACCAACGGCTCCATTCTCTCTCTCGACGACAACCCCAACGCCCTCAAACGCCGCCTCTGGATCGATACTGACGCCGTCTATCGCGCCGCCTCCCAACGCCTCCTCAACATCCGCACCAATAAAGCCGTCAAGGTCGAAGCCACCGACCAGTCCGGCGATTTCTCCCCCGCCTCCCCGGTCGTCTCCTACAAAACCGTCCCGGAAATCCGTTTCGATACCGACAAATGGGCCTCCCGCGCCCGCCAGTGGTCCAAACGCTTCAACGACTACCCGGACATCCTGACCTCCTCGGTCACCGTCATCGCCCAGCGCGAAGTGAGAACCTTCGTCAACACCGAAGGCACCCAGTTGCAGCACGGCCGCACCTACGCCCGCATCCTCATCGCCGCCCGCTCCAAAGCCGCCGACGGCATGGACCTGGCCACCTCCGAGACCCTCGAGGCCGACGACACCAACCGCCTCCCCTCCGACAAAGCCGTCGAAGCCGCCGTCGACCGCGTTGCCAAAGACCTTCGCGGTCTCCTCCGCTCCCCCGAAGTCGAACCCTTCGTCGGCCCTGCCATTCTCTCCGGACGCGCCGCCGGCGTCTTCTTCCACGAAATCTTCGGCCACCGCATCGAAGGCCACCGGCAAAAGGACGATACCGAAGGCCAGACCTTCACCAAAAGCATTAACGGCCCCGTCCTGCCCCCCTTCCTTTCGGTCACCTTCGACCCCACCGTCAAACGGATGGCCGAAACCGATCTGTATGGCTGGTACGACTTCGACGACGAAGGCGTCGTCGCCCGCCGCGTCCCCGTCGTTGAAGCCGGCATTCTCAAAACCTTCCTGCTCTCCCGCTCCCCCATCGCCGGCTTCGCCCAGTCGAACGGCCATGGCCGCCGCCAGGCCGGCGCCGAAATCGTCTCCCGCCAAAGCAACCTGATTGTCTCCTCCACCAACAGCGTCCCGGACTCCCAACTCCGCGAACTGCTCGTCGCCGAAATCAAAAAACAGGGAAAACCCTACGGCCTCTACTTCGAAAGCGTCACCGGGGGCTTCACCACCACCGGCCGCGCCGGCCTGCAGGCCTTTACCGTCATCCCCCTCGTCGTCTACCGCGTATACCCCGACGGCCGCCCGGATGAACTCGTCCGCGGCGCCGATATCGTCGGCACCCCCCTCGCCAGCTTCGCCAAAATCGCCGCCACCGGCAATCAGCCGCAGGTCTTCAACGGGTACTGCGGCGCCGAAAGCGGCAGCGTACCCGTGTCCGCCATTTCGCCGGCTCTGCTGGTTACTGAGATCGAAGTGCAGAAAAAAAATCGTTCGCAGGAACGCCCCCCCCTGCTGGGCCGGCCCGTGGCCGGCATCGGGGGCGACCGATGAAACGCCGCAGCTTCGGCCTCCTGCTGGGCGCCGCCGCCCTCGCCCGGGCCCAGGAAAAGTTAAACGATCCGATCCTCGAAGCCATGCGCGCGGAACTCAACCGCTCCCTGCAACTGCGCCTGGCCGGAGAGACGCCCTACTACATTCAGTACGCCCTCGAACAGGGCACCAACTTCAACTGCTCGGCCACCCTGGGCGGCCTGCTGCTCTCCCGCACCAGCAGCTACCGGCTCCCCCGCGTCCAGGTGCGCGTTGGCAGCTATGAGTTTGACAACACCAACTGCGTCTACACCGGCATGGTCCGCGGTGCCCGCTTTGACAACGAAAGCTGGCCCCTCGAAGCCACCGACGATCAGATCCGCCAGGAGCTCTGGCTCGCCACCGACCGCAGCTACAAAGCCGCCGTCGAAACACTCTCGCTCAAACGCGCCGCCATCAAAAACATCAACCAGGCCGAAAAGTTGAACGACTTCGCCAAGCAGGCGCCTGTCGTGAAGGTGCTGCCGGCTCCCCCGGTCCGGATGGACGAAAAACGGGCCAACGAGCGCGTCCGCTCGCTCTCGGCCCTCTTTGCCGCCTACCCGAAAATCCTCGACTCCCGCATCGAGTTTGAAGAGGGCGCCTCCACATCATTCTTCGGCGACACCGCAGGAACGTTCTTCCGGATCCCCGAAAACATCGTCACCCTGCGCGTCCGCGCCGAAGCTCTCGCCGAGGACGGCAGCCCGCTGCGCGACTATCTCACCTTCCACGCCTTCTCCGCCGCCGACCTCCCCCCCGACGCCGAGATCGCCCAAGCCATTCACGCCATGGCCACCCGGCTCACCGCCCTCTGCGCCGCCCCGCTCGGCGAGGCCTACACCGGCCCTGTCCTGTTTGAAGGCGAGGCCGCCCCCCAACTACTGGCCCAATTGCTGGGCGGAAACCTTACCCCGGCACGCTCGCCGATCTCCGAGCCAGGACGCCCCATCAACCTGCCGCCCTCCGACCTCGAAGGCCGCCTCGGCGCACGCGTCATGCCGGAATTCTTTGACGTCACCGACGATCCGTCCGCCCGCGACAGCCGCGGCCGCCCGCTGTTCGGCTTCTGCGCCATCGACATGGAAGGCGTCGTCCCGCAACCCCTGCCCATCATCAGCCAGGGCTCTTTCAAGAATTTCCTGCTCACGCGCCAGCCCGTCCGCGGCTTTGAAGGCTCCAACGGCCGCGCCCGCCTGCCCGGATCCTTCGGCGCCCACGCCGCCCTACCCACCAACCTGATCGTCAAGGCCAGGGATACCATCGCCCTCCCGGCGCTCAAAGTCAAACTGCTCGATGCCATCCGCCAGCGCAACAAACCGTACGGCATCATCGTGCGGAAGATCGACTTTCCCAGCTCGGCCAGCATCGGCGAACTGCGGCGCCTGGCCGCCTCCCTGCAGCCCTCCGGGAGCGGCCGACCGGTCTCGCTCCCCCTGGCCATATACCGCGTCTACCCCGACGGACGCGAAGAACCCGTCCGCGGCATGCGCTTCCGCGGGTTGACGGTCCGCGCTCTGCGCGACATCGTCGCCGCCAGCACCGAGACCCACACCCTCAACCTGCTGGCCAACAACTATCCGCTCGCCCTGATGGGCGCCGGCGGGTTTGTCGCTGGAATGTCCGTCGTCGCCCCCTCGCTCTTGTTTGACGAAATCGACCTCGACCGGCCGCAGGAGGAGCGTCCCATCCCCCCGGTCGTGCCGCCGCCGCCCCTTGAAGGCGGGGACTAGCCCGTCCGTATGGGTCTGCTGAGCCGTTCGATCTTTCGGGAGGTGTTGGCCGGCGCCGGCCTCGGCACCCTCCTGTTCAGCTTCGTCCTCTTTCTGCAGCGGATCAGCCTTCTGTTTGAACAGCTGGTGCGCGGTGCGGCCTCCACGGCCACCGTGGGTTACCTGTTCGTCCTCGTCATGCCCTTCACCCTCATGATGACCCTCCCGGTCGGAGTCCTCGTCGGGGTGCTGATCGGTCTCAGCCGCATGTCCTCGGACGGCGAAATCATCGCCATGCGCGCCGCCGGCGTTCCCGGACGCCGCGTCCTCGCTCCCGTCCTCGTCTTCGCCGCCATCGGGTCGCTGCTCACCGCGGCCTGCTCCCTTTACCTCACCCCTTACTCCATCCGCGAAACCGTCCGCATCCTCAACCGGATTGTCGCCGACCAGATGACGGCCGAAATCCAGCCCCGCGTCTTCGCCGAACAGTTCCCCAACAAAACCATCTACATCGGCGATGTCATCTCCGGCCCCGTCACCCGCTGGCGAAACGTCTTCATCGCCGACATGACGCCGCCCGAACAGCGCAAACGCAGCACCCAGGAAGCCGACGACGACGCCCCCCGCATCACCATCGCCACCGGCGCCGTCGCCGTCGCCGACTCAGCCAACAACCGCATCAGCCTCCGGCTCAACAACGGCAGCAGCCACGAAGTCGGCAAAGAGGGCGGCCAGTACTTCAACACCGCCTTCCCGCTCATGGATCAGTCGCTCGAAGCCCAGAAGCCCGCCGAAAAGCAGGCCCGCGCCTACTCTGATATGGAAACCGGCCCCCTGCTGGCTGAAGCCAAGCGCTCCCGCGAAGCCGACATCGAACTCCAGCGGCGCCTCTCGCTGCCCCCGGCCTGTCTCCTGCTCGCCCTTGTCGGCATCCCGCTCGGCGTCTCCTCCCGCAAGGCCGGCAAATCGGCCGCCTTCGTGCTCACCGTCTTTCTCGCCTTTCTCTACTTCATGGCCCAGGTCAGCCTGTTGGGCCTCGCCAAACAGGGCACGCTCAGCCCGGCAGTGGCCGCCTGGACCCCCAATGCCCTGTTCGCCCTCGTCGGCCTGTTCCTGCTCATTCGCCTCGAAACCCCGGGCGACCAGGACCTGATCGGTGCCATCCGCGCCCGGTTCCTCGAAACCTTCAGCGGCTGGGCCGAACGCTACCGCTCCAAGCGCGAACGCCTCGCCCGGTGCGCGCCCCGCGTATCCATCCGCCTGCTGCCCCAACTGATCGACACCTACGTCCTCAGCGAGTTTCTGTTCTACTTCTTCATCTGTCTTGTCAGCTTCGTCGTCCTGACCCAGGTCTTCACGTTCTTTGAACTGCTCAGTGACATCATCCGCAACCAGATTCCCATGGCCAAGGTCTTCCGCTATCACCTGTTCCTGGGGCCCAAGTTCCTCTACGACTACTCGCCCGTGGCCGCGCTCGTTGCCGTTCTCATCACCTTCAGCATCATGGCCAAGCAGAACGAGGTGACCGCGTTTAAAGCCTCCGGGGTCAGTCTCTACCGGCTGTCGGCCCCGGTCCTGCTCGCCGGTATAGTGCTCAGCAGCGCCCTGTTCGCCTTTGACCACTACGTGGTGCCGGACGCCAACCTCATTCAGGACGGCATCCGCGCCGAAATCAAAGGCAAGGCGCCGCAAACCTACCTCCGGCCCGACCGCAAATGGATCTTCGGCCACAACTCCCGGATCTACTACTACAAGTACTTCGATCCAGCCGAAAAGGTCATGGTCGGGGTGCACGTCTACGAACTCGATCCGGCAAACTTTCGGCTGATGCGCCACATCGCCGCCGAAAGCGCCCACTGGCAGCCCAACGTGGGCGCCTGGGTGTTCCAGAACGGCTGGGTGCGCGACATGCAGGATATCCGCATCAAGCGCTACGAAGAGTACCAGGTCCGCACCTTCGCCGAACTCGACGAACAGCCCGACTACTTCCTGATTGAAGAGAAGCAGTACAAGCAGATGAACTTCCAGCAGCTCGACCACTATATTCAGGATCTGCAGCAGAGCGGCTTTGATACGATCCGGCTCCAGGTTCAGTTCCATCGCAAATTCTCGGTCCCGCTGTTTGCTTTCATTCTGGCCGTCATCGCCGTGCCGTTCAGCTTCCTCGGCGGACGGCGGGGCGCCATGGCCAGCGTCGGCGCCAGCTTCGGCATCGCTATCGCCTACCGCGCCTGCGACGAACTGTTCGTGCAGGTCGGCAACCTGAACCAGCTGCCGGCGGCTGTCGCCGCCTGGAGCCCCGATGCCATCTTTCTGCTCGCCGGGCTGTATATGATGACCCGGATGCGCTCCTGACGCCGCCCTACTCCGGCAGCCCGGCCAGCGCCTGTCGCGCCAGCGCCCGCAGCTCCGCGCTCCCCGCCCGCGCCGCCTCCGCCAACTCCACCCGCGCCTCCCGGGTCCGTCCCGCCACGGCGTACAACCGCCCCAGCCGGTAGCGCAGCGTCGCATCCCCCGCGGGCGACTGCCGGACTGCCGCCTCAAACTGCCGGATCGCCCCGGCCACGTCATTCCGCTTGAACTGCACCAGCCCCAGCGCTGCGCAAGCCCGCGCTGCAAGCGTTTGGACGGCCGCGGTCCACTCGGTGGGCCCCACCCGCTGCGGCGCCTTCACCCGTTCGAGAACCGCCAGCGCGCTCCGCGCCGGCGTTTCGGCCGCCTCCCATCCCACTGCCCCGTTGGCCAACAGGTCCGCCAGTTCCACCAGCAGCGGCGCGTACTCCGGCGCCAGCGCCAACCCGCTGCGCGCCGCCCGGATCGCCGCCGCCGCGTTCCCTTCCGCGCTCCGAGCCTTGACCAGCAGTTCCCAGACCGGCAGCCGCAGCGCCGAGTCCGGAAACTCGCGCAGGAACGCCTCGCCTCCCTCGACGCCCGGTGCCTCGAGCACATCCAGATAGGCGTCAAACTCGGCCGGCGTCCGGGCTTGCAGGTCGGGCAGAAACTGGGCGTAGCATAGGATGTTGCCCGCCGTAAGCCAGCTTGCCAGAACCGCGATCGCCCTCATCCTGCTCGTAGTATGTCACACGCCCCTCGGCGCGCAGCGGCACGACCTGGATGCCTTGCTGCCCGCGCCGGCGACCGCCACCACCGCCGTGCGGCAGGCGGCCCTGGCCGGCGACCTCCCCCGCGCCGCGTCCCTCGCCGCGGCTCTTCCGGCCGCTGATCGCCCGGTCTGGCTCGGCCTTCTCGCGATCCTCCGCCACGAGGCCCCGGCGGCCGTCCGCCTCTTGCGCCCAGCCAACCAGCCCAAACTGCTCGGCGTCGCCTACTACCTCGCCGGGCAGCATCTGCTCTTCCGCGACCAGATGGCCGAAGCGATACGGCGCGATCCCCTCGACTTCGGCCCCTACTACTACCTTGGCCGCCACTACGACACCGACGGCAACGACACCGAGGCTGCCGCCGGCTGGTTCCGCCGCGCGCTCGAACGCAACCCCGGTCACGCCCGCTCCCGCTCGTATCTTGGCTTCTGTCTCGAACGCCTCGGACAGCCCGAAGCGGCGGCCGCCGCCTACACCGCCACGCCCTCGCTCCTGAACTCGCAACTGGGCCTCGCCCGCCTGCGCCTCGCCGCCGGCCAGCCGGCCGAAGCCCTGCCCTACGCCAACCGCGCCATGGCCATCGACCCGGCCGATGCCTCCGCCCCCAAGCTCGCTGCCCGTATTTACATGGCCCTGGGGCGGCGGGAGGAGGCGATCACGGCTCTGGAAACCGCGGCCCGCCTCGCCCCCGTCGATGCCACCATCCGCTATCAGCTCTTCCGGCTCTACCAGGCCAACGGCGCAACCGCCAAGGCCGCCGCCGCCCGCACCGAATTCGAACGGCTGCTCCGGATCTACGGAACGCAGCCATCGAATTGAATCCGGCCGGTCAAAAGCGCACAGGCCGCGCAGGCACGGCACCATCGGGCGAGGAACTCGCCCGGAACTCGCCCAGCCTGCCGGGCCGAAGCGAGTCCGTGGTGCGCATTACTCAAAAGATCAGCTTCAGACCCAGTTGCACCAGCCGCGGATTGTTCGCCTGGCCGCCAATGATGCCGAACGTGTTCGGGTTGTTCACGTTTGCCGCCGGCCCGCTGAAGACCACACGGTTGATCAGGTTGTAGGACTCCCCGCGAATCTGCAGCATCACCCGCTCGGTAAACTGCAGGTTCTTGAACAGCGAAATGTCCTCGTTGAGGAACGCGGGCGTCCGCACGTGCGGCATGCGCGGCGGAGCGTTGCCGATGGTGAACAGCGGCGGCTGGCTGAAGGCGTTCAGGTTCAGATACCGGTCCCTGGCCGGGTCGAAACTCCCCATCCCAACCGAACTCCGGACATCAGCGCTCACCCAGTTTGGCCGGTTGTTCCCGCCGAACAGCGGCAGCGCCGGCCCGCCGCTCACCGCAATGGTCGTGCCGGATCGGTAGGTGTGGATGGCGTTCAGCGCCCAGCCGCCCACCAGCAGGTTCATCCCCCGGCCCACACCGGCCCCGAACCGCTTCCCGCGCCCGAAGGGCAGGTCGTAGCTCCACGAAGTAACCAGCACGTGCGTCTGGTCAGAAGGGACGATCGACTTTTCCAGCTTCCGGTTAAACGTGTCGACGCCACGCGCCCCGCCCCCGCCGCCCGTGTCGCCGAAAATGTCGCCGCCCGGAAAGCCGATGTTCTTGGCCAGCGTGTACGAGACGAGGAACGAGAGCCCGGAAGAGTGCCGCTTCTGAATCCGCATCTGCATCGAGTTGTAGAAGTTGTAACCGGTCGGCTGATAGACGTCATCGACGTTGGCATATTGCGGAAACGCCCGCAGCGCCTGCGCCACCGAACCGGTGAACCCGGGATAGGGCGGCAACACCCCCGCCGTCGCCGCGGCGGCCGAGTTGATGCTGGCGTTCAAGGTCTGGCCCAGCGCCAGGTACCGCGGGTGTACCTGATTCGGCACCGAGAGACCAGTCCAGGTGCCGCTCGATTTAGTTCCCACGTAGGCCGCGTCGAGGCTCACGCCGAACGGCAGCTCCCGCTGCACGGCAAACGTCCAGCTCTGGCTCAGCGCCATCCGGTTGGCGTCCCCGTTGATCATCGTCACGCTGCCGTTATTGTTCAACGAGGGATCGAAAATTGGCGGGGCCACCGGGTTGAGCGGGAAGCCCTGATCGAGCGGGAAGGCCGGGGTGACCCCGGAGTTCGTGCTGGTATAGAACGGCTGCAGCCCGAAGCCCGAACACCAGAACTGGCAGCTGTTCATCCGGCCAACCGCCGTGGGCACGCGGAAGATGCCGTAGCCAGTCCGGATGACCGTCTTCTTATCGAAGGCGTAGGTCAGCGCAAAGCGCGGGGAGTAGCCGTGCTTGTAGAGCGGCAGAATCTGGTTGGAACCGGTCCGCCCGTTGCCGCTGCCCAAGAAGATCAGCGCCCCCGGCCGGTTGGCCGCCGCCGGATTCGGCCGGGAGGGGTCCATGAAGGAGATAACGCCATCCTTCTCCCGCACGTAGAGCGGTAGCTCATACCGCAGCCCCAGGCTCATCGTCAGCCGCGAAGTGAGCTTGAAAACGTCTTCAAAGTAGAACGCGACAAACTGGTCGTTGTACTGGCGTGTCGGCGCCGGCACGGCGGCGCTCGCCGAGAATACCTGCCCGAGCAGGAACGAGGCAAACGGGTTGCCGAAGCGCGCAAAGTCGGCGCTGTTGGGCTGCGAGGTCGACAGGGCGTTGAAGTTGAACGTACCGCCCTCGTTCCGGCGGTCCTGCACCGTCATCCGCCGGTAGCGGAACGTGCCGCCGAACTTGATCTGGTGCTTGCCGCGCACCCAGGAGACGTCATCGACAATGCTCCAGTTCTGAAAGAACTGCGGATCAGTGCCGTTGTTGTTGGAGTTCCCGAGGCTGGCGTAGGGCGTCGGACCCGCGAAGTTCAGGATGGGGAAGCCGCGCGAGGACTCCGGGATACCAGGAATGCGCAGCACCTTGTTGCCCTCGCGCGGGTCAAGCAGCCACCGGGACCAGGTCGGGCTCGTCGGGGTGTAGCCGAAGCCGATCCGGTTGAGCAGCGAGGGAGAGATCGTGTACGTGTGGTTGAGCCGCAAGCCCCCGGCCACCGTCGGGGTGACGCGGTAGGCGGGATTTAGTTCCCCGGCCACCGCCCCGTTGATGGTCGTCTCCCCGAGCACGTGCCAGTAGGATCCCGAAAGCCGCTGCTTGTCGGAGAGCTGATGATCCATCTTCACGCTCCAGACGTTGTCCGTGCTCGGCTGGTTCTGCCGGCTCCGGTAGTTGTTAAAGAAGCCCGGCAGATCCGGCTGGGGAATGAGCGGCAGGGTGCGCTGGGCGACGCCGCTGATGCGGGACGCTGGAATCAGATTACCGGGAAAAGGGTTGCGCTCAAAGGCGCCGCCCGCCACGGCCGCCGTTGTCGCGGGATCGTAAATCGGAAAGGGATAATCTCCGAAGTTCCCACCCCGCTGCTGCGTGGTGGGCAGAGTGACAAAAGCACCCACCGGAATGCCGCCGCGCAGCTGGAAGCCGGAGTAAGCAAAGAAAAAGAAGGTTCGGTCGCGGCCGTTATACCTGGGCAGCCGCACCGGACCACCGAACGTTCCGCCATACTCGTTCTGCCGCAGCAGCGCCTTCTTGCTGCCGCCGAAGAAGGTGCGCGCATCCATCGCCTCGTTGCGGAAGAACTCAAACAGGTTCCCGTGGTAGGCGTTCGTGCCGGATCGCATGGTGAAGTTCATCACCCCGAAGCCCCCGCCGAACTCGGCCGGGTAGAGCGTATTCTGTACCTTGAACTCCTCGACCGCTTCATAGGGCGGACTCGCCTCGGCAATAAAGCCCGGGGCGCCGATGTTCTGCATATCGACGCCGTCGATCAGTACCTCCTGACTGAAGCCCGGCGCCCCGTTGATCGATTTGTTCCACTGCGTGCCGGTAACGCCCGGCGTGAGAAACATGAAGTTTTCAATCTGCCGGCGTCCGGTTGCGCCGGTTGTCGCCGCGCCACCCATCGAAATCGGCAGGTCGAGGATCGCCTTGGTAGGCATCACCGTGCCGATCTCGGCCGAAGTGGTCTGCAGTTGCACGTCGCTGCCCGACACGGTAACCGAGTCCGTAACCGCACCCAGCTCCAGCACGAAGTCGGCGTTCGAGAGAGTCGCGGTGCTCACCAGTACCGACTCGCGCACGGCGGACCGGAAGCCGGTCTTAGACATCGCAACGCGGTAGCGCCCGGGAGCGAGGTTGGTCACCAGATAAGAGCCCTCGGCCGTCGTGGCACTTTTGGTCTCCTGCCCGTTTTCTATGTTCCGCAGCTGAATGGAAACATCGGGCATGGGCGCGCCCGAGGCATCCGTCACGCGACCGGTAAGCCCACCCAGACTCCCCTGCGCCCAGCCGGCACAGGTACCAGCGAACAACACCGCCAACAATCTCAAACTCATACGAGGACCTCGAAGATTGGTAAATAGGCGCGGCCGGCGATGTTACCCGGCCGCGCTCGAGGTATCGTATGCGAGTTAGAACCGCGTTGCAAGCCCCTCGGGATGAGGAGCATCCCGATCAGAAGCTATAACGCAGCGCGATCTGAATTTGCCGGGAGTCAATGCGGGTCGAACTCAGCACTCCATAGTCCGGGGTCCGCAGGGTTGTCCCGGGCTGGGAGAAGTTGGCCCGGTTGGGAGCATTAAAGAACTCTCCGCGTAACTCGACGGCATGCTTGCCCTCAAAGAAGCGGAAGAACTTGTTAATGCTCGCATCGATACCAATGATTCCCGGTCCGATGATGGTGTTCCGGCCCGCCGTTCCGTAGCGGAACACCGGCTGCGCCGCACCGGGAGCCACGCCCAGCCGGTCCACAAACGCGTTGGTATTGAAATACCGCTGCACCGTGCGCTGGTTGTCCGGCAGTCCGGTCTTCTCGCTCGCCACCGCGTCGGGCTTGCAATACCCGCCGCCGTTCTGCACGTTGCCCGGTCCGCAAAACGCCGTCGCCGGGAACCCGTCCTGGAACGTCGTGATGCCGCCAATCTGCCATCCGCCGAGGACCGCATCAACGAAGCCATTGGCCAACGCAATCTTTCGGCCCTTGCCAAACGGCAGTTCATAAAGGAACGAAGCCGTCAACCGCTGCCGGAAGTCGAACGCCGAAAGGCCGCGCTCCGCTCTGAGGTCGTAATTGTTCGACGGAGTCAGCGGGTCGCCGTCCGTCGTGCGGACGCCCGAGCCGTTGTCGATCGACTTGCCGTAGGCATAAGAAGCCAGCAGGGTGAAGCCATTCGAGAAGCGCTGCTGCAGGCGCATCTGCAGAGCGTGATAGCTCGAGTGGGCCGGGGCGTTCATGTTCTGAAAGCTGCCGTTGAACTTCGGGAACGGACGGTTCAGATTCGGGTTGCCCGGCGCCGGCTCCGGGTTGTTGTAACTGGTCAGGCGGCGCAGCTTGATGCCGGCCGAGCCCATGTAGGTCACCTCGAGCGACATGTCCTGCGTCAACTGCCGCTGCACCGAGGTCTGCCACTGCGCAACATACGAAGTCCGCTCCCCGTATTGATTGATCAGCAGGAAGCTCGGCGCTCCCGGCCGGGTGAAGATCTGACTCCAACTCAAATTCGGCCGCGTGGTGTCCGCAACCTCCGCCTGGCGGATAGTGAACGGAATGTTACGGACAATGTCGAACACGGCGTTGCCGATGTCGCGCACGTAGTAAATGCCGCCGCTGGTCCGCAGCACCGTTTTCGCGTCCAGTTGATAAGCAAGACCCACGCGCGGCCCGAAGTCGTTCCGGTCCGGCACGCCCGCGCCCCGTCCGAAGCGTCCGTCGCGCACCAACTGCCAGCCGGCCGGCGCGGGAAACGCCGGATTGCCCTGGTTCAGGTCGCCCTTGCCCGCCCGTACAAAGACCGGCTCGCGCGAGTTATCCCAAGCGAAGTCCACGTTCACAATCGCGTCGTTCTTGTCCGCGAACGGTGACTCGTACTCCCAGCGCAGACCCCAGTTCATGGTCAGCTTGTTGGTGATCTTCCAGGTATCGTTCAGATACAGCGCCATGTAGTTCTGCCGGAAGCTTGCCACCGGCGCGCCCACCTGGCCCTCGGTGTTCGACATGTGGCCGAGCAGCATATCGGCCATCGGTTCGCCCGTATACTGGCCGTTCCAGGAAAAACGCCCGCGCGGCACGACAGCGCCAATCTGGTTGTAGCGCAGCCGCCGGTACTCGCCGCCGAACTTAAACGTATGGCGGCCGGAGGTCCAGGAGAAGTTGTCGGACAGCTGGAACGTCGTGTTCCAGTTCACGAACGGACAGTCGTTACACTCGCCGACGTTGGCGAAGCCGGAGATCTGGAAGACGGGCAGACCCCAGAAGAGCGGGTCCTGCGAGATGCCGGGCAGATTCAGCTTGCCGACGATATTCTCTTTGAAAGCCCGCTGCTGAATGTTGGCCGAGTTGAAGTAGTTCATGCCAAACTTGAACTCGTTTACTTTGTTCGCGCCAATCACGGCCGTGTGGCCGAGCACGCCCTGCTGGCCCAGAATGTCCACGTTGTTGCCGGTGTTGCGGATATTGAACGGAATGTACTGCGGCTCCTTGGTCTGCGAAAAGCGGAAGAAGAACGTCTGATTCTGGAACGCCGTCAAATCGCCGCGGGTGGTAAACTGGTCGCCGTCCGTCCGTCGCGATTCGTCGTTCAGGTAGTTGTTTGTGATCCCCAACGCCCCGCCGCCGGTCTGATTCGGCCCGGGATAGTATTCGGTCAATACCCGGCGCGAGGTCGGGCTGATGCGGCTCTCCGGAATAATCGCCCCCGGGAACACCTGTCCGGCGTTAAGCGGGTCGCGGATGGCGCGGTTCAGAAACGCGAAGTTGCCGCTGCGGAAACGCGCATCGGGCAGCGTGCTCTGCTGCGTCAGCGCGCGCCGCTCCCGCAGGCCCTCGTAGTTGAACATGAAGAAGAGTTTGTTCCGGCCGTCGAACACCTTCGGAATCCGCACGGGCCCCGAGATCGTTCCGCCAAACTGATTCCGTTTGAACGGCGGGTTCACCGGGGCGAAGAAATTCCGGGCGTCAAAAACCGAGTTCCGCACGAACGAGAACCCCACGCCGTGCAGGTCGTTCGTCCCGCCCTTGGTGGACACGTTCACCTGCGCAATGCCACGGCCGTACTCGGCCGAAAACAGGCCGGACTCCACCTTGAACTCCTGCAGCGCGTCGAGCGAGGGCAGAAAGAGGTAGGTGTTGAAGTTCGGGTCGGTGTTCTCCATGCCGTCGAGCGTGTAGTGGTTGAAGTGGACGCGCTGGCCGGCCACGTTCAGGGCAAACGCGTTGCGGGCTCCGCCCATGCGCTGCTGCCCCTGGCTCGACGCCGGGCCGTTGGTGGTCGCGCCGGGGATCAGCGAGGCCAACTGCAGGTAGTTGCGGCCATTGAGCGGCAACTCCACAATGCGCTTGTTCTCAATCACCGTTCCGACGGAGGTTGTTTCGGTCTCCAGCACCGGAGCGCCACCCTTCACCTCAATGACTTCGGCCACGTTGCCGACAGCCAGCGTAAAGTTCAACGTCGGCGCCTGGCCCACCTGCAGTTCCACCCCGGCCCGTGATTGGCTCTGAAATCCTTCTTTTTCCACTTTGATGGTGTAAGCCCCCGGCGACAACGCCGGCGCGGCATAGATGCCGCCTTCGTTCGTGCGCAGCACGCGGGAAAAGCCCGTCGCGGGGTTCGAGATGGTGACGGTCGCGCCGCCCACCGCGGCGCCGGAGGAGTCGATCACGGTTCCTCCCAGGTCGCCGGTACCGGATTGAGCCAGGCCGGCCGCAGCCGAAATGGATAGTAAAAGAAGACTTCGCAATAAGGACATTGCTGTCACTTTTATCAATTTCGGCCCGGCGAGTCAATGCTCGCGCTTCGGTCTTGACCACTGCAGCGCCCTATTGTACATTGTCTGTGTACATACAACAATGTTGCCGCCCCTGATCCGCATCGACCTCAGCATCGCCACCCCCGTCTACCGGCAGATCGTGGACGCCGTCCGCACTCACCTCGTCGACGGCGCTTTCGCCCCCGGCGACCACCTCCCGCCGGTCCGACAACTGGCCATGGACCTTGGCGTTCACTTCAACACCGTCGCCGAGGCTTACCGGATCCTGGCCGAAGAGGGTTGGCTTGATCTGAAGCGCCGCCGCGGCGCCCTCGTCCTCCGGCGCGGCGTTCCGCGCCCGGCCGATCCGGCTGCCGCCCCGCTCTTTGCCCGGCGCCTGCGGGAGCTGGTGGCCGAGGTCCGCGCGGCGGGCGTCACCCGGCCCCGCATCCTGCGCGAGCTGCTCCTGGTGGCCAAGGGGCTCGAAGCATGACCATTGCCCTGCTCTCTCTGGCGCACCTGCTGCTGATCGCCATCGCTAACAGCGCGCATCCCCGCTGGACCCATCCCGATCTCCTGTTCGCCGTTACCGTCCCGCCGGGCTTCCGCGGCAGCCCCGCCGGCGCCGCGCTCGTGCGGCGATACCGGCAGCTCGGTTGGGCCGGCACGGTGCTGGTGGCGCCGGTCGTTCTGTTGCCCCCGCGCTTGGCCCCGGCCTTCCCCCTCGCCGTCATGGGTGGACTGGCCGTCTGGCTCGCAGCGTTTATCCTAAGCCGGCGGGCCACGCTGCCCTACGCCGCCCCGGTCGATCCGGTCCGCACCGCCGCCCTGGAACCGCGGCCCGAGGAGGTGCCCGGCGGCCTGTTCGCCCTGCTCGCACCCTTCGCCGTACTGGCGGCCCGGGCCTACGAGTGCCACCTCCGCTGGGAGGAGATGCCGCTGCGTTTCCCCATCCACTGGGGCCTCCACGGGCCCGACCGGTGGACGGCCAAGACCCCGGCCGCTGTCTACGGCCAATTCGCTACCTTCGCCCTGCTCTGCGCCGTGATGCTTTATATGGCCTGGGCCACGGTACACCGCGCCCGCCGCATCACCGCCCCGGAGCCGGCCGCCCGCGCCCAGCAACGCTACCGCCGTCTCAGTGCGGTCGGACTGCTCGGCCTTGGCTGGATCTTCGCGCTCGGGTTTCCGCCGCTCGACAACATGACGCTCACGCTTCCCTACGCGCCGTTCCTGCTGCTGGCCATGGTGGCCGTCTGGCTGGTGGCGATGGTCCGGTCGACGTGGAGCGACATGCCGGGCGGCGATCAGACGGCCGATCAGCACTGGCGCCTCGGCCTGTTCTACGTGAACTCGGACGATCCGGCCCTGCTCGTCGAAAAGCGGTTTGGCCTCGGCTGGACGTTGAACTTCGCCAACCCGATGAGTTGGGTGCTTCTGGCCGCGATCGTAGGCGTTCCGCTGCTGGCTCTGCTGGTCATCCGGTAAAGAGTCGGCCGCCGGACAGGACCCCACGGCAAGTGATAGGCCCCGGGTCCACCGGCGGTCAACTCGACCACTTTGCGGCGGCAAACCGGGGCGATCGGCACCCCCGCCTGCGTGGCCATCAACTGGGCCGAAAGCGGGTACCGCACCGAAAGCGTCGGCTCGCCCACGGTCAGAAACTGCTGCAGACGCCCAGCCTCCGGGCCGCGCTTACGCGCCTGACGGACGGCGTGGGCCACAACGCTGGGATAAGCGTTGGCCGCGATGCCGCTGAAGCCGTGGCCCCCGCCGCTGATCGAGTCCACCGGGATCGGCACGTTCGCGTTGAAGAAACCCACGGCTGTACCCTGCACCGCCCGAAACTTGGCGAGCACGGCCTCGATCTCACACGTGGTGTCTTTGCGAAAAACGAGCCGGCGCGGCCGCCAGAATCGCCTCGACGCGCTGGCGCCATGGTCTATCCGGCTCCAGCTTTGCGGTCACCTGCGAGGTGATCTTCACCACGCGGGCCGTCACCTCCAGCCGTTCGGCTGCGGTCAGCTCCCACACCTCGCTCGACTGGCAGCAGGCAAACAGGCACACGGCGCCGTTGGCGGGATACCACTCGGTGAGCGCGTCGAACGCGGGCCAGTCGATTGACCGGTCCGCGCGAAAAGGCGTCAACATCACCGACCAGAGCCCCGCGGGCAGCCGGCTCGGCTGGCGCCAGAACAGCGGGGCGGCACTGGTGGTCACGAGCGCTTGGCGCCGCGTAAACATGACGGCATTTTCGCACGCGCGCCGCGGCGGGCCGCTATGCTGGAGCGAAGGTGGCGATTCGAATCCCCAGTACGGAGTTGACCGAAGCGTTCGTGCGGGCCTCGGGCCCGGGCGGCCAAAACGTCAATAAGGTTTCGACGGCCGTCGAGTTGCGCTTTGACGTCGGCCGCTCCACCGTGCTGCCCGAGCCGGTGCGGCAGCGGCTGCGGGAACTGGCGGGCAAGCGCATCACCCAAGACGGGGTGCTTGTGATCACGGCCAGTGAGCACCGGACCCAGGAGGGCAACCGAGCAGCGGCGCGCGCGCGGCTCGACGAGTGGATCGCCCGGGCCGAGATCGTGCCGAAGCGACGCCGGCCGAGCAAGCCGACGCTCGGCTCCCGGCAGCGGCGCCTCACCGCCAAGGCCGAACGGGGCGAGACCAAAAAGGCCCGGGGACGGCCGCGGGACGAGTAGCTGCCGCCACGTTGCCCTGGCGAGCCCGCCGCCGTCGGCGAGCTCTCCCAGCGCCACATCACGTCGACAGCTCCTGCGAGCGGAAGCCGAGCGAAGTCAAGCCGAGCAGAGGCAGCATCAGCCGCAGCAGGGGCGGGGCCGGACACCCCGGCTGGCCCGGTGCCCGGCGGCGGTTGGCGACGCCGACTATTGCGGCTGCGGGATGGCCGCCCCGTCGGCGCGAGGGTCGGAGGCGCCGGTGTTCACCTTCGTTCTCGCGTTGTGCATGACGGCGTTGCCACGGCCCATGCGGGCGGTATACGGCTGGGCGATCGTGATCTGGTGGCCCTTGGCCGAAAGCTGCTGCAGCGAATCGAGGCCCACCCGCGACTCAATGGTCACGTCGCAACCTGTCGCCCGGGCCTTGGTAAAGCGCGGGGCTTCGAGCGCCTCCTGCAGGTTCATCCCGTGGTCGGCGAGGTAAGAGACAAACTGCGCGTGCGCCAGCGGCTGGTTAGCGCCGCTCATGATACCGAAGCCGATGTGCAGGTCATCCTTCTGGACGATGCCGGGAATGATGGTGTGAAATGGGCGCTTGCCGGGCTGCAGCGCATTGGCCGCCGCCTTGTCGAAGCTGAAACTGGCGCCGCGGTTGTGCAGATGGAACCCCATGCCATCCACCATCACCCCGGAGGCCCAACTGCCCGACACGCTCTGAATCCAGGAGGCGATATTGCCCTCCTGATCCACCACCGAAAAATACGTGGTGTCGCTCGAGGTCGGCGGCTGCCCCGGCCCCACCGCGCAGTTGGCCACGGCGGGCTGGATGAGCTTGGCGCGCTGCGCTGCGTAGGGCTTGGCGATCATACCGGCCGTGGGCACCCGGACCACGCGCGGGTCGCCAACATACTGCAGATCAGCATAGGCGAGCTTCATCGCCTCGATCTTGCGGTGGAACTCGGTAGCCGAAAACGGGCCGGCCGGCTGAAACGTTTCAAGGATATTGAGCATCGACAGCGCGGCCAGCCCTTGCCCGTTCGGCGGGAGCTCATGGACGCGCCAGCCGCGGTAGGTGGTCGACAGCGGTGTCACCCATTCCGGCTCGAAAGCCGCCAGATCAGCCGCAGTGAGCAGCCCTCCCAGGCGCTGCGACTTCCGTACGATGGCGGCGGCGATCTCGCCTGTATAGAATGCATCGGCGCCCTGCTCAGCGATAAGCTCCATAGCGCGGCCCAGGTCCGGATTCTTCCACCGCTCACCCACCGCCGGAACCTTGCCGTTGGGATAGAAGACGCGAATGCCCTCCGGGTCCTGGCGCACGAGCGGCGAGTCCCACCCGCGACCGACCATCTCCTGAATCGGGAAGCCTTCCCGCGACAGGCGGATGGCCGTCGCAAAGAGCGTCTTCCAGGGCAGTTTGCCGTACTTTTTGTGCATCGTCTGCCAGCCGCGGACACAGCCCGGGACGGTCACCGAGTGGATGCCGGTCGAGTCCATCTTCTTGAGGCCCTTCGCTTGCAGCGCCGCGATGGTCATCGCCTGCGGGGCGGCCCCGGAGGCGTTGAGGCCGGTGATCTGGCCGGTCCTGGCGTCGCGGTACATCACAAACAGGTCGCCTCCGATGCCGCACATCATCGGCTCTACCAGACCCAGGACGGCGTTGGCGGCAATCGCCGCGTCGACGGCGTTCCCCCCCTGGCCGAGGATCTGGGCCCCGGTCTGCGAAGCGAGCACTTGGCTCGTAGCGACGATGCCGCCCGTGGCGATCACCATCGACCGCCCATGAGCGCGATCGCCCGGCTGCGCGGAGGCCACGGCGGCGAGGAGGAGGAGACACAGACTGAGTCGGAGCATGCAGAGCGATCTTAACATCCTACGCTTGGCTGAGAATCTTCAGCAGATGCGTCCCGTAGCGGGAGACCGTGCGGGGGCCCAGGCCCGCCACCTGCAGCAGCTCCTCCTGCGTGGCAGGCAGGTCATCGGCGATCTCAGCCAGCACCTTATCGGTGAGAATGCGGAAGGCCGGCACCCCTTCTTTCTTGGCCTGGGCGAGCCGCCACTTCTTCAACGCTTCAACGACGGGGCTAGAAGCGCTAGCCTGGGCGCGCGCGCGCTTGGCGGCCTTCTTCACGGCCGGCTTGGCTCGGCGCCCCGCGGCGGCGCCTTTTTCGGGGCGGTCTTTGATCAGGAGATCGAATTCGGCAGGATCGGCCTGGCTGCCCTCCCACGTCAGCAGGGCACGGCGGAAGGCGATCTCCCGGCCCTCGGCCTGAAAGGTCTCTTCTTTCAACTCGACCAGCCCGATGCGGGCCATGGCACTCAGGATCTGCTCGAAGTTATCGCGCGAGAGCGTGGTGCCGCCGCACAGCTCCGTGTGGAGCTTGCCGGTGGACCGGCCGTCGGATTTCTTCAGGGCTTTGACAATCTCGCAGGCCACTTCGAGTTCCCGGGCGCTGGCTTCGCGGAAGACCTGCGCCTGGCAGGCATCGGGCGCGCAGAAATCGCAGATGCCACACGGGTCCACGGCGCCGGCCTTGTCGCCAAAGTGGGCGACCAGCGCGGCCATGCGGCACTGGCTGCCATCGGCAAAGCGGAGCATGTTCTGCAGTTGCGCCAGTTTCTGGTTGATCTGCGCCTGGTAGGGCTCCTTCCATTCGGGCCGTCCCTCGGCAATATTCTCGGCGAAATCCACGAGCGCGCCGCCATGGATCCAGAGCTTTTCGAGCGCTTTGTCGAACGCCTCCTGCTCCATGCGAACCTTGGCCTGCAGGTCCTCCTTGGCGATGGGTTGCGGTGAGAGGGCTTGAAAGATCTTGTCGAGGATCTTAACGTCCGGGTAGTCGCGCTCGTGGAACCAGTCGTGGGTGTGGCGGTCGGCGTAGGAGTGCATCAGCACGGCGCGGGACATCTCGCCATCGCGGCCGGCACGGCCAATCTCCTGGTAGTAGCCCTCCAGGCTCCCGGGCAGGGCGGTATGGATGACGGTGCGGACGTTCGGCTTATCGATGCCCATGCCGAAGGCGATGGTGGCGACAATGACATCGAGGCGCCCGTCGAGAAAGCCCGCCTGCACCCGCGCCCGCACCTCCGCATTCAGGCCGGCGTGATACGACGCCGTCGGGCAGACGCCCTTCAGCGTAACCGCCACCTCCTCGGCCTGCTTGCGCGTGGGCGCATAGACAATCGCCGGCCGCCGGTCGGCGTCCTGCAGCAGTTGGCGGGCCAAATCGGCGCGTTCGCTCGGATTGGCTTCCACGACTTCAATCGCAATGTTGTCGCGCCGGAACCCCTGAATGAAACGTCCGCTCTCGCCCAACCGTAACTGCTCAGCGATATCGTTCTGCACCAGCGGCGTCGCCGTAGCCGTCAGCGCGATAACGGGTGCCGGCCGGAGCGCCGGCAGATGCTGGCCAAGCGTGCGGTAGTCCGGTCGGAAGTCGTGACCCCATTGCGAAATGCAGTGCGCTTCGTCCACCGCCACCAGCGTCGGCTTACGTTTGGCCAGCATTTCAGGAAAGCCGGGCACGCGGAGCCGCTCCGGCGCAATAAACAGAAAGTGCAGACGGCCGGCCAGATAGTCCACGCACGCCTGCCGGGAAGCCGCGCGGTCGCGGCCGGAATGGATGCGTTCAACGGCGAAGCCGCGCTGCTGGAGCTTGGCCACCTGATCCTCCATCAGCGCAATCAGCGGACTGATGACGAGCGTGGTGCCGCCCCGCGCCAAACCGGGCAGCTGGTAGCAGAGCGACTTGCCGGCCCCGGTCGGCATGACCAGCAGGACGTCCTGACCCTCCACGACCGCGCGGCAGACGGCCTCCTGGCTCGGACGGAACTCTTTGAAGCCGAATGCTTCGTGCAGTAGTGTGGGCAGGTCCGTGCTGGTGAGCGGCGGAAGTTCGGCCGGCGGCGGGGGGACAGCCGCGGGGGCCGGGGCGGCAGCCGGAGGCGGCGGCGCCTGGCCCACTTTGCCCACTACCGCCGTCACGTATCCTTCAATGCCTTTGACAAACGGAGCCAGCTCGGCCTGCCCCCGCTCGATACGCTTGAGATAAGCCTCCCACTGGCCCGTCATGATCGGGCTCTTCACCTCCGGGTGGACGACCTCAATCAGGCGGATACCCTTATCCGTGGCTTCCAGCGTCTTGCCGTTGCGCTGAACGTAGCCACGCTTGAGCAGCACTTCGATAATCGCCGCCCGCGTGGCCGGGGTGCCCAGGCCGTTTTCCTTCATCGCTTCGGAGAGTTCTTTCTCATCGAGGGTCTTGCCGGCGGTCTGCATCGCCGTGAGCAGCGTGGCGTCGTTGAAGCGCTTGGGCGGGCGGGTCTTCTTGAGCAGCGAATCGGCCTTGACCACCTCCTGCGGCTGGTCCGTACGAAGCTCCGCCGGCAGCGTCTGATCCGCGGCATCACCGGACTCCTCCGCCTTCTTGCCCTTCTTCTCGACGACGATATCGAGCACCTTCCAGCCCTTCTCCCGCACCACCGTGCCAGCCGAGTGGAACTGATCGGTGATCTCTCCGTTGACGATATGCGTGATCACGGTGGTCACATCGGTGACATAGTCGCCGTGCCAGGCCGAAAGCAGGCGGCGGCAGACGAGGTCGTACAGATTCTTCTCTTCGGACGAAAGGTTGACCCGGCCGGGATTGGTAGCCGTGGGGATGATGGCGTGGTGGTCAGAGACCTTCGCATCGTCGACGTAGCGCGCCGACAGCGGGCGCTGCCCGGTACCTTCGGCCAACAGACCCGGATACCGCGGGGCCACGGCTTTGACAATCGCCGGCAACCCGGCGGCCACCGTGCGCGACAGGTGGCGGCTATCGGTTCGCGGATAGGAGATCAGCTTGTGCGATTCATACAGCGCCTGCGCGATATCAAGGGTCTTCTGCGCCGAATAACCGTAAAGCCGGTTGGCGTGGCGCTGCAGTTCGGCCAGGTCGTAGAGCAGCGGCGGCCCCATTTTCTTGGTCTCGGACTCGATGCTTCCGATGCGCGCCACCCCAGACTTGGCCCGCGCCACAATCTGCTTGGCATCGTCCGTCTTGGCCGGCAGCCGCATGGCCTGCTGCAGCGTCTCGCCCTTTTCGGGGGTCCGGAACCACGTCCCCAGGTAGGTCGGCTTCGACGCCACCTCCTGCGGCGAAAACGTCACGACGACCTCGCGGTACTCCTCCGGAACAAACGCCCGCACCGCCAGTTCCCGCTCCACAATCATGGCCAGTGTCGGCGTCTGCACCCGCCCCACCGAAAGCTCTTCGTTATAGGCCAGCGAGTAGGCCCGCGAAAGGTTCATACCGACCAGCCAATCCGCGCGCGAACGCCCGCGGGCCGCGTCCGCCAGGCCGTCGTAGGCGCTTGCCGATTGCAGCTGCGCGAACCCCTCGCGGATGGCGTCCGCCGTCAGGGAGGAGATCCACAGCCGGTCAACCGGCTTAGCGGTTTCCGCCGCGTCGTAGATGTAGCGGAAGATCAGTTCGCCCTCCCGACCCGCGTCCGTCGCGCAGATAATCCGTTCCACCTTCGGCGAAGTGAGAATCTTGCGGACGGTCGCAAACTGGTCCTTCGTCTTGTCATAGACCACCAGCGGCCAGGACTCCGGCAGCATCGGCAGCGTATTGCGCCGCCACTGCTTCCATTCCGGCCGAATCTCGTGGGGTTGGGCGAGCGAAACCAGGTGCCCAATCGCCCACGTGACAATGTAGCCCCCGCCGTGCAGGTAGCCATCGCCCTTCTGCGTGGCGCCCAGGACTTTGGCCAGGTCGCGGGCAACGGACGGTTTTTCAGCGATGACAGCGACGGTAGACAAGGTAAGCCTTTATTGTACTGGCGAGGTCGTGTACCCTGAAAGAGTAACCCCCCGACGGGAGAGACTGGCCCCCAACCCAGCGCCGAAGGAGCAACCGCCCCGGAAACTCTCAGGCAGAAGGACCGTCGACCGGGTCGTACTCTGGAAAGTGGCCGCGGCGAGCATAATTTCGCCAAAAAGCCCGCCGACGGGATAACGTTCTCAGGCGAACCGACAGAGGGGGCAAAACGTCACCGTTCCTGGCCTCTAGCGCCAGGCCGGACGGTCGACGAGCCCAATTCTGAAACAGAGAGGACGCACCCATGGGGAACACACTGCAGACGGCGGTCGACACTGCCAACGTCGCCACCGACTTTGCCCGCCGCCACATTGGACCGGGGCCGCACGAGCTCGCCGAGATGCTCGAGGCCGTCAACGTCGATTCGCTCGCCGAACTCGTCGCCCAGACCGTACCCGCCTCCATCCGGCAGGCCGAGCCGCTCGACTTCGGCCCGGCGCTGTCAGAAACCGCCGCCCTCGCCCGCATGCGCGAGTTGGCCAATCAGAACCAGGTATTCACCTCGCTGATCGGCATGGGCTACCACGGCACCATCCTGCCGGGCGTCATTCAGCGGAACATTCTTGAAAACCCCGCCTGGTACACCGCTTATACCCCCTATCAGCCCGAAATCAGCCAAGGCCGACTCGAAGCCCTGCTCAACTACCAGACGATGATCTGCGACCTCACCGCTCTCGACGTCGCCAACGCCTCCCTCCTCGATGAAGCCACCGCCGCGGCCGAAGCCATGGCCCTGGCTAAGCGCGTCGCCGCCTCCGCCTCCACCCGTTTCTTCGTCGACGCCGAAGTGCATCCGCAGACCCTCGCCCTGCTCCAAACCCGCAGCGAGCCCCTCGGCTGGCAGCTGGTCGTCGGCAACCCGCTCACGGACCTGGCCGCAGCCAACGTCTTCGGCGCCATTTTCCAGTACCCCGCCAGCCACGGCGAAATCCGCGACCTCCGCGCCGCCGTCGAAGCCGTCCACGCCCAAAAAGGCATCGCCATCTTCGCCGCCGATCCGCTCGCGCTCACACTGCTCGTACCCCCCGGCGAGATGGGCGCCGATATCGCCATCGGCTCCACACAGCGCTTCGGCGTGCCGATGGGCTACGGCGGCCCCCACGCGGCTTACATGGCCGTCAAGGACGCCTACAAGCGCAACATCCCGGGCCGCCTGGTGGGCGTCTCCATCGACGCCCGCGGCAACCGCGCCTACCGCCTCGCGCTCCAAACCCGCGAACAACACATCCGCCGCGAGAAAGCAACCTCCAACATCTGCACCGCGCAGGTCCTGCTCTCCGTCATGGCCTCTCTCTACGCCGTCTACCACGGACCCAAAGGCCTCACGCAGATCGCCGGCGAAGTCTTCCGCAAAACCGCCCTCCTCGCCGCCAGCCTCCGCGCCGCCGGCTACACCCTCCGCAACCCCACGTTCTTTGACACCCTCACGGTCCACGTCGGCGACCGGCAGGCCACCCTCGTCGCCCGCGCCGCCGAAGCCCGTATCAACTTCCGCCTCGTCGGCGACGACGCCCTCGGCATCACCCTCGACGAAACCACCACGGAGACAGTCCTCGCCGCCGTCGCCCACGTCTTCGGCGCCACTCCTGCAAACGAGGACGATTGCGAAATCGCCCTGCCCCGCTCAAGCGCCTTCCTCACCCATCCCGTCTTCCACCAGTACCGCAGCGAAACCGAACTCCTCCGCTACATGCGCAAACTCGCCGACCGCGACCTCGCGCTCGACCGCGCCATGATCCCCCTCGGCTCCTGCACCATGAAGCTCAACGCGACAGCCGAAATGACCCCCGTCACCTGGCCCGAGTTCGGCGCGCTCCACCCCTTCGCCCCCGCCGCCCAGGCCGCCGGCTATCACGCCATGTTCGCCGACCTCCAGCAAAAACTCTGCACCATCACCGGCTACGACGCCGTCTCGCTACAACCCAACTCCGGCGCCCAGGGCGAATACGCCGGCCTGCTCGCCATCCGCGGCTACCACCTCAGCCGCGGCGACGCCCACCGCAACATCTGCCTCATCCCCAGCTCCGCCCACGGCACCAACCCCGCCTCGGCCCACATGGCCGGCATGGAGGTCGTCGTCGTCAGCTGTGATGAGGACGGCAACGTCGACCTCGCCGACCTCACCGCCAAGGCCGAAAAGCACGCCGCCAACCTCGCCGCCGTCATGGTCACCTATCCCTCCACCCACGGCGTCTTTGAAGAGCAGATCCGCGACATCTGCGCGATTGTCCACCGCCACGGCGGCCAGGTCTATCTCGACGGCGCCAACATGAACGCCCAGGTGGGCCTCGCACGCCCGGGCGACTACGGCGCCGACGTCTCCCATCTCAATCTCCACAAGACCTTCTGCATCCCCCACGGCGGCGGCGGCCCCGGCATGGGCCCGATTGGCGTCAAGTCCCACCTCACCCCTTTCCTGCCCGGCCACCCCACGCTCGACGCCGGCACCGCCCCGGTCGGCCCCGTCTCGGCCGCACCCTACGGGTCGGCCTCCATCCTGCCCATCTCCTACGTTTACATCCTCATGATGGGCGGCGCCGGCCTGCAGAAGGCGACCGAAGTCGCCATCCTCTCAGCCAACTACATCGCCGGGCGCCTCAGCCCCCACTTCCCCGTGCTCTACAAGAACACCAACGGCCGCGTCGCCCACGAGTGCATCATCGACCCGCGGCCCCTGAAAGACGCCTGCGGCGTCACCGTCGACGACATCGCCAAGCGCCTCATCGACTACGGCTTCCACGCCCCCACCATGAGCTTCCCCGTCGCCGGAACCCTCATGATTGAACCCACCGAGAGCGAGTCCAAGGCCGAACTCGACCGCTTCTGTGACGCCATGATCGCCATCCGCCGCGAGATTCAGGAGGTGCAGGACGGCCGCTTCCCCATCGCCGACTCCCCGCTCCGCCACGCCCCCCACACCGTGCACGACATCGCCGACGACCACTGGAACCGCCAGTATCCCCGCGCGGAGGGCTGTTTCCCGCCCGGCACCTCCCGGCAGGACAAATACTGGTCCTCGGTCAACCGGATCGACAACGTCTACGGCGACCGCAACCTCGTCTGCTCCTGCCCGTCGATTGCAGAGTACGCACGAGGCTAGCAGCCCGTGGCAAAAGCGCCCATGGTCCAGAATCCCGCCTCAAGCTGCCAGCAACAACTGGCCGTTTTTCGCAAATCACTTTTCTTCGACAAGTGATTCCCGCAGCCCGTATTCAGGCCATCTCTGCGTAAAACATGCCATCAACGTGTCGGTCCAGGCGCAGATATCGCTGATTACAAGGCCCGCCCCTGGAGCCCCGGGGGCGGGCCGACCTGGAACAGGCCCCGCAATACCAGACTCAAATTGAAAGCACTGGCGTGAATCAGAATCCGCTTCCGGATGTTATCCCGCCCTCGTAAGTGCGTCCGCCGCATCGCCCCCGGCTCATACAGGTGCGCAAACGATCGCTCACTGTACTCGCCCCGCCGCCGCATCAGCCGCTTGCCCGCCCACTTTCGCCGTCCCCGCTCCGGCTCGGGAATGTCGCTGCGTACCCCGCGCTCACCCGCTCGCCCTCCGCCTCGTTGTTCACCGCCGCCGCCGTCTCGGCAATCCACTCCCCCGCCTCGGCCACCGTCTCCCTCATCGTCGTCGTATCGCCCTGGTCCGCACCCTGCAGCGTCACCGCCACAATGGCGCCCGTCTCCAAATCCACCGCATGCTCAGCCTTGTGGGCCTTGTGCGTGGAGCCGTCCTTCATTTTTGCAATCCGCGCATCCGGGTCATGCGGATGCTCCCAATCCTCATTCGACGTGCGCTTCTGCCGCTTCCGGTCCAACCGGGATAGCTGCTCGCGCGTCGGCGTTTCGATGCCCGACTCCTTGGCCAATTCGGTCAGGAACTCCTGGTAGTTGTCGCGAGTGTCCCGGCGAACGATGCTCCGCATCGCCGCGTTGGCTTCGAGGGTGGTGGCGTCTACGCCGATGGTTTTGCCCTTCAACAATCCCCGCGCCCTTTAGTACTACTGTGTTATAGACGTAGGGCACAACAAAGCGGGCAGCACGGAAGCCGCCCTGCCAGCACTCTGGCGACCAGGATGCGCAGAGTGGCAATCGAATGCGGGTTATGGCG
>JAPKZB010000074.1 GCA_026393985.1 Acidobacteriota bacterium | reverse complement strand
GTCGTAGCCGGGGGCCAGCCGCTCCATATACCCTTTATTTTTCAGGAAGTTAATGGCGTATTGCGGCAGGTTGAAGCTGGGTTCCTTTTTGGCGCGGTCGGCGAGGGCGATCACTTCGACGGCGACCGACGGATCGGGATCGTCGTCGTGAATCTGGTTGGAGTCGGCGGTCATATCGACTGGCTCGGGCGGCTGCATGGGCGTATGCTTGCGCAGGTCGATCAGCGTTTTGTGCAGACTGCGGAAGGTGGCCATGTGATGACGCTGGCCGCGGATGACGAACTGCTGGACCTCCTTTTCGATGGTCGCCCGTTTGTGCGATTGGAAAAATTGATCGGACAGGCCGAGCGCCGGGAATTCGCGGACGACGGTATCGAGTTCGCGCTGCAAGGCTTCGGGATGAAAGGTGGTGAGTCGATCGTGTTGAAACAGGGCGATGGCCATGCGCCGGACGAGGCCTTGTTCGAACTCAGACTGCGGCTTGAGATGGCGCATTTGCGCTTGTAGCGAGCGCAGATAGGCCGACCGATCGTCTGAGGAGAGCAGGAAATAGAAGGGCGGCAGATCTTCTTTATGGAGTTCGACGTGTTCGCCGGTGGCGATGGCATTCATGGAGCTGCGGTATTTGCCTTCGGTGGTGACGGGGCCTCTGCTTTTGGCGCCGTTTTGGCGGGCGATTTCGGCGCGACGCTGGCGCTGTTCGCTGGTCAGTTCTTTGCTTGGCATGATGAAACTTCCTGGCGCTTAAATGGAAAAGGCGTCCCGCTTTCCGGTCGGGAAAGAGGAACGTCTTTATCGAGAAACGTAGCACGCCGGTCAAGCGAATCCGGGGACAGGTGGTGGAGCAGAAACGATAAGTGTATTTTTTTGACTTAGTTAAGCGGGGTAAAAAAATCTGAATCGCATGGGAAGCATAATTTCTTATCCCTGTAACTGGGGGTGGCGGCTTCTTTCGCAACCGGAGTGTTCGGGCCGCGAGAGGCTTGAAAACGGACGTTGAAAGAAAATGCAGGTGAGCTTTCCGTTACCAGAGCAGCCTGAGGGCAAGCTGCAACTGGCGCGCGAAGGTATTGGTACTTGTCACCCGGCCGAAGTTCGCCGTTCCAAAGTCGCCCACGGGGGAGGACCACTCCGGGCGGTTCGAGGCGTTGAACGCCTCGGCTCGAAACTGCAGGCGGATGGTTTCGGTAATTTGGTTGGTTTTGAAGAAGGACAGATCCATACTGTTGCGGCCGAGCGCGCGAGGTAACGCAGGACCAGATGGAGGCCGATATCGAGGTGCAGCCACGGCCCTCCGACCTGGCAGCCGGGCGCCATCCGGTGCTGGGGTTCGTCTTGCGGCATTAGGTTAGCGCGGCGCGGAGGGGGAAGCTGGCGGATCCACTGTTCGAGGAGGGCGACGCCGGCCGTATCGACGCGGTTGGTGCTGGTGGGGGGCATCCGATACTGGCCGCGGCGGCTGATGCGTCGGAGGAGCACCGAGGTTTCCGGCGAGCCGGCCGGACGAGCTGGGCGCCGGCGATGCCTAACGACTCATGCACGGGAGGCTCGCCGATGAGACGGGCTTGGTCGAGCGGCGTCCGGTAGCCCAACTCCATGCGGGAGTTCCCTCCCCCGTCCGTCACGTGGCACATGGCACAGTTGACGTGGAGGTATACCTTGGCGCGGTCGGCGAGGCTGGCGCGGTCGTCGAAGGGATCGGGATAGGCGGGCAGTGCGGCGGGCTTCCGGCGCGGGGCTTCGTGGAACAGGCCGATGTGGGCGTAGGTGCGGATCTGGTTGTCGGTGACGGCGCCGAAGTTGTGGGTGCGGTTCATCTGGCCGGTGGTGAGGCCGAGGACGAAGCCGGCAGCGCGGGAGTGGCAGAACATGCATTCGTTGCGGCTGGGGTAGTGCCAGGTCTGTTCGCGGGTGCGGCCGTCCGGCTGGCGGAGGCGGTAGGCCTTGTCGAGTCCGCCGGCGGCGACGAGGGTAGCTTCGGTCTGCTCCTTGTTCCAGGTGTAGGAGTAGCCGACCCAGTGGTTTTCCTGTTTCACGACGATGCGGGTTTCGATGTAACGGCGGGAGGCGGGGTTTCCTTCTTCCATGTCGAGGGAGAAGGACTTGACGGTGACCGTGCCGTCGTCGAACTGCCAGGCGGCGTCGGGCTTTTCGTCAAAGCGGATGCGGGCGTGGGGCGGAAGGGCGACGAAGCGTTCTTTGTGGGCACCGTCGGACCAGAAGGGCGCGTTGATCTCGTAGGGCAGGACGCCGGGGGCGACCTGATGGCCGCGGACGCGAGAAAACAGGCCGGTCTGGCTCAGTTGGCGGGGGAAGGGGGTGGGGGTGGGCGGGCGCAGGGTTGCGTTCGACCTGGTGGATTTCGCCGGTGCCGTAGTCGACGGCGTAGATGGAGCCGTCGCGGCCGACGCCGAGGCTGGTGATGCGGACGCTGCTATCGGGCAGCTCCTGGTGCCAGCGGACGCGCTGGGCTTTGTGGTCGTAGCGGAAGGCGCACATTTTGCCGTATTCGTAGTCGCCGTAGAAGTAGGCGCCCGGGAGTTCGGGGAACTTCTGGCCCTGGTAGACGTAGCCGCCGGTGATGGAGCGGCATTCGGTGTGGTGGTGTTCGCTGACGGGGTCAACGAAGGGGGTGGGGCCGGGGGCGGTTGGGCAAGAAGGCGTGGGAGCCTTCGCGGCCGCTCCAGCCGTGGTTGGCGCCTTTGCTTGAGAGTTCGATCAGCTCCCGGAGATCGTGGCCAACGTCGCCGATCGAGGGGCGGGCGCCGGGGTTTTGACGAAGGTGGCGTAACATCAAGGCTTTCACAGTGCCGAGGCTGCGCGCTGCAGTACCGAGGTTGCGCGCTGTTTGCAGGTCTCAGGATCGCTGGTCTGCTACGATGGCTGCGAGCTCGCATTTTGTCCCATGGAAAGCCGGTTCAAAAAACTTCAAGATCTTCATCACACGGCATCCAGCCTAGAGCTGGGCCCCCTGGACTATGCTAAGCTCCTGGGCGGTAGCTATTTACCCCGGCTCAGTGCTCGATTTTCGTTTATACCGACTCCCGACTTCGCCATTCGCTTTCATTTCGAAGGGCACTCCGTCCACTATCACATGCGATCGAACGACCTCGATCACTCGTTTCTCTCGGGCATTTTCTTGCGTCAGGAGTATCGGGTGCCTGTCACCCCGCGCCGCATCCTGGACCTGGGAGGAAATATCGGTGCGGCCGACATCTACTTCCACATGGCGTTTCCCGAGGCCGAAATCGTTTCCGTTGAACCACTGCCAGACAACCTGGCCATCCTGCGCCGCAACTGGCAGGCCAACGCCATCCGCGGCCAGATCATCGCAGCCGCCGTCTCGGACCGTTCCGGGGAAGCCACCTTCTACCTGGGCCCCGCCGATTGTTCCAGCCTGATCGCGCGGCCGGACATCGCCGACCATTCCATCACCGTGAAGACCATCACAATTCCGGAGATTATGGAACAGGTTGGCTGGCAGCACATCGACCTGCTCAAGATCGACATCGAAGGCGGGGAAGTTTCGGTTTTCCGGGATTCGAAAGCGTGGGCAGCCAAGGTCGACTGCATCACGGGCGAACTCCACAACGGTTACTCGGTTGCCGACGTGGAGCGGGATCTCGGGGGGCTGTTCGACTGCGTCCAGACATTCGAATACCCAGCGCCGGGATGCATGAAAGGCTTTCTCGCCGTGCGGAAAGCGTAAGGAACCGGGCGTAAGGAACCGGGGACGCCGGCTTGCGCGGTCGGCGCGATTTACGGAGGGGGGCCGGGGCGATAAAACGGGGTCTTTGTGACGAAAGACTGGGGAAGACGGGGGCGGGTCGGGGGAGGATGAGGAGAAGGAATTGGAGGCGGGGGGTCTTAACACCTCTTAACTGGCTGGGCGGGGGGAATAGCGCTACGCTCAGAGGCGATGAAGTCGAAGATGGTGATGCTATGGGCCGCGCTTGGCGTGGCGTTCGGACAACCGCCGGGGCCGCCGCCGGGGCCGCCGCCGGGAATGCAGGCAGGCGATGGCATCTGGCTGCGCGATGCGCTGTTTGGCGAGAGAGATACGTTTGACTCGTGCCTGGCGCACCAGCCGGGGCAGGGGCAGTATCACAACCACGTGCAGCCAGTGTGCCTGCGGGCGCAGTTGGGGGACAACATCGAAGTCGTCGCGACGAGCCGCACCGGGAGTACGTACCGGGAGAAGGCGAGCGGGTGGAAACACTCTCCGATACTCGGCTGGGCGCTGGACGGCTATCCGATCTACGGCCCGTATGGCTACAGCGACCCGAAGAGCGCGACGAGCCCGATCCAGCGCATGCGGTCCGGCTACCGGCTGCGGCAGATGACGCAGCGGGACACGCTGCCGGACTGGGCGCTCGACTATCATGCCGGGGTGCCGAAAAGCCTGCCGGCGGCGCAGCAGGGGCCACCGATCAATGATCGTTTTCCGCTGGGAAGGTATCTCGAAGACAACGAATTCGTCGTGGGGCTGGGGGACCTGGACCAGTTCAACGGGCGGACGACGGTGACGCCGGAGTACCCGAACGGCACCTACGCCTACTTCATCACGATCAAGGACGACGGGACGCCGGCCTTTCCCTATATTCTGGGGCTGCAGTACTACGGGACGGTGGCGCGAGGGGCGGCGACGACGCCGGCGCCGGCCGAGGCGCAGGATTACTTTGCCAACGGGCAGTACAGCGGGCCGCGGAATCCGGCCGATCCGACGCTCCAATCCTGGCAGACGGAGAACGCGACGACGTTGGCCCGGGCGGTGGTGGGTTGGGACCCGTCGGCGGGTCCGCAGACGACGTGGCCCGGGGTGCAGCCGGCGGGGGCGCGGGCGCCGGGCGGAGGCGTGACGACGCCCGCAAAGGCGGATATTCAGCGGATCCGGACGACGGCGAGCATGGTGTATGTGAACTCGAACAACCTGCCGAGCTACGTAATTGGGCCGTGGTTCGCGGGGGGAATGAACGGCGGGGTGTTCATGAACTTCGCCGCGTCGATCGACGTGCAGGCCGCGCTGCCGCGGGCGCCGCAGGCGGCGACGGGGACGCGGACGAATACGGGGTTGGGAGCGGTGGGGATCTGGGTGAACGGGGTGGCAATTTTCAATGCGGCGGACGGGGCCTCCTATCGCAACGCGAGCGGGGACGATGCCGGAGGCGGGCTGGTGCAGGCGAACGCGATCCACTGGTCGTCGGCCTCGCTCGAAGGCGGGCCGGTGACGCCGGGGGCGTTGATGACGGCCTTCGCCCAGTTTGAGGCGAAGCTGGCGACGGGAACAGAGGCGGCGGCGACGGCGAACTGGCCGACGACGCTGGGCGGGGCGACGGTGACGATTGTGGACGCGGCGGAGGTATCGACGCCGGCGCCGATTTCCTATGCTTCGGCAAGGCAGGTGAACTACCGGATACCGGAGACGGTGGCGACGGGATTGGCGACGGTGCGGATAACGGCGGGCGGGGTGACGGTGCCGGGGGCGATCCATGTTGTAAGCACCTATCCGGGGCTATTCCGGGCCAACGCGGAGAACGCGGCGGTGGCGCAGGTGGCGCGGGTGCGGGGCGGGAGCGTGGTGTATGAGCCGGTGCAGGGGCCGGTGACGCTGGGGCCGGCGGGGGAGCAGGCGACGCTGGTGCTGTACGGGACGGGGCTGAACGGGGCGAAGGAGGTGACGGCGACGGTGGGCGGCGTGGCCACGCCGGTAGCGTATGCGGGGCCGCAAGGCAGGTATGCGGGGCTGGACCAGATCAACGTAACGCTGCCGGCGGGGTTGGCGGGTAGGGGGAAGGTGGACGTGGTGGTGACGGCGGGCGGGAAGCCGTCGAACGCGGTGAACCTGGTCATTCGGTGATATGCGAGTGCTGGCGGCGGCTTTGCTGGTTTCGACGTTGGGGGCGCAGCCGGTGCGGGAGAGATGGATCCGCGCGAAGGCGCCGGGGGAGGCGCAGCCGGATGTGCATAGCGTGGAGGTGACGGGCGAGGAGGTGGTGGTGCGGTCGGCGGGGATTTCGCTGGCGTGGCTGGGGCCGTTGGCGCAACCGGCCCAGCCGGGGGCGGGGCGGCAGCAGTACACGTTTCGGCTGCCGCTGCGGCCGCGGCCGGCGGCGGGGGGGCACGCGCACCTGCCGACGGCCTATGCGGGGGTGTTCCTGAACGGGGTGCCGATGCCGAACCGGCTGGCAGCGCTGTCGTACCGGGGGCAGAACTTGTGGCATTTCGACCCGGTGGCGCGGGGCGCCGGGGGGACGCACGGTGCGGTGCGGCCGGGGATGCTCGAAGCGCTGCTGGCGGGTGGGCGGGGCGGTTCTCCGCTGATTGGATACGCGCTCGATGGGTATCCGGTTTACGGACCGTGGTGGGGCGGGACGCGGATGCGGTCGAGCTACCAACTGCGGAAGCTGGCGACGCGGGAGAGTTGGCCGGACGGCACGCGGCTGGCGCCAGGGCAGGCGGGGCCGCCGGTGGGGGCGGAGTATCCGCTGGGGAGTTTTGCTGAGGATTATGAGTACGTAGCGGGGTCGGGGGACTTGGATGAGTACAACGGGCGGATGGCGAAGACGGCGGAGTATCCGGAGGGGACGTACGCTTATTTTTTGTCGACGAATGGCGAGGGCCGGGCGGCATTTCCGTATCTGCTGGCGCATGAGTTTTACGGGGAGTACAGGGCGCCGCGGGCGGAGGGGGTGCTGCGGTTCCGGGTGACGGGGGCCAGGGGCAAGCTCGAGCGGCATTTGGAGTTTGTGCACGAGAAGCCGATGCATGTGCTGGTGATTTCGCACGACCGGCGATCGTTTGCGCATGTTCATCCGGAGGTGAACGAGGAGGGGGTGTGGGAGGTGTCCTATGCGTTTCCGCACGCGGGCCGATTTCGCGTGTATGCGGAGTATACGCCGCCGGGGGGCAATGCGCGACGGGAGCAGTATGACGTGACGGCGCCGGGGGCCGCGGCGAAGGCGGCGACGGGAAGAGCGGAGGAGGTGGAGAATCCCGGGGTGACTTTGGAACAGAGATGGGCGGTGCGGGCGGGGGAGGATGTGGAGCTGGTGTTTCGGGTGGGGGAGGGGATACGGGGCTGGCGGCCGTACCTGGGGGAGTGGGCGCATGTGGTGATGGCCGGGGAGGGTTTGGCGAGCCTGTTTCATGCGCACCCACTGGATGGCTTGCCGGCCGGCGAAGGGCACGACCATACGCGGACACCGCCTCCGGAGCGGGTGCGGGTGGGCGCGAACTTTGCGGCGGCGGGGCGGTACAAGCTGTGGTTTCAAATGCGGTTGGGGGAGCGGGTGGTGACGGTTCCGTTTTGGTTGCGGGTGGAGGGGGCGGCGGGCAAACGAGGGAAGGAGGAGGAGGCGCCGGCGGGGGCGGTGCGGGTGCGGATTACGGCGCAGGGGTATGAGCCGGCGCGGGTGGAGGTTCCGGCGGGGAGGCCGGTGGTGCTAGCGATAACACGGACGACGGAGGGCAACTGCGGGGGGCGGATTGTTTTTCCGGGGCTGGGGATGGAGCGGGCGATTGCTCCGGGGGGGACGGTGGTGGTGAGGTTGCCGGCGCAGCCGCGGGGCGAAGTTCGATTTGGGTGTGGGATGGGGATGTACCGGGGGAGCGTGGTGGTGGTGGGCGGCGCGGGGATAGAATGAGGACTTCTCATGACGCACACGGTTTGGGTTCGGTCTTGTCTTCTTCTGTTCGGACTGTGGGAGCTTCGGGCGGCGGTGGTGCTGCCGGAGGGGCCGGGTAAGGCGGAGACGCAGAAGCTGTGCAGCCGGTGCCACTCGATGGAACAGACGGTGTCGCTGCGGCAGGGGCGAGCGGCGTGGACGGAGACGATCGGGAAGATGATCAATCTGGGCGCGACGGGGAATGACGCGGATTTTCAGACGGTGCTGGGGTACCTCGTGAAGCACTACGGGGCGGCAGGGCCGGAGGTGGTAGCGGGTCCGGCGGCGGCCGGAGCAGGCCCGGAATCGGCGGCGGTGGCAGCGCGGGTGGAGACGGGGCGGGCGGCACGGATGCCGGAGGCGGGGTGGCCGGCGGATCCGGCCAAGGAGTGGCGGACGTACGGGCACGACAGCGGGGCAATGCGGTTTTCGCCGCTGCGGCAGATTACGCCGGAGAATGTCGGGAAGCTGAAGGTGGCGTGGGTTCACCATATGAAGCCAGCGGGGTTCGCGGGCGGCGCGGCGCCGCGGCCGCGGGCGGCGGGCGGGCCGGTGGGCGATGAGCCGGAGGCGGGGCGGAGCCGGGGGGCGCAGTTTGGATCGGGCTTCCGACCGAGTCAGGTGACGCCGCTGGTGATTCGGGGGGTGATGTACATCACGACGCCGTATGCGCGGGTGACGGCGCTGGACCCGGTGACCGGGGAGGAGTTCTGGTCGTTCGCGGTGCCGGCGGGGGTGCCTTCAACGCGGGGCCTTGAGTACTGGCCGGGGGACGGGAAGACGCCGGCGCAGGTGGTGTTCGGGTCGAGCGACGGGAAGCTGTATTCGATTGACGCCAAGACCGGGAAGCCGAATCCGGGGTTTGGAGACAACGGGGTGATCAACCTGAACACGGAGGATATCATGCGGGGCTTGCCGGGGCGCAACCTGCTGACTTCGCCGCCGACGGTGTACAAGAACCTGGTGATTACGGGCGGGACAACGCAGGAGAATCCGCCGCAAGGGCCGGCGGGGGATGTGCGGGCGTGGGATATGCGGACGGGGAAGCTGGTTTGGCGTTTCCGTTCGATTCCGGGGCCGGGGGAGAGGTTCCATGAGACGTGGGGTGGAGAGAGCTGGAAGAACCGGACGGGGGTGAACGTTTGGGGATTCTTGACGGTGGATGAGAAACGGGGGATTGTGTACATGCCGTTCGGGGCGCCGTCGGTGGACCAGTACGGCGGGGACCGGCCGGGGGACAACCTGTTCGGGACCAGCCTGGTGGCGGCGGATGCGAATACGGGGAAGTATTTGTGGCATTTCCAGGTGGTGCACCACGACATCTGGGACGCGGATATGACGGGGGCGCCGCTGCTGCTTGATGTGAAGAAGGCCGGGAAGGTGATTCCGGCGGTGGCGGCGGTGAACAAGGTAGGGCTTGTGTTTTTGCTTGACCGGGTGACGGGGAAGCCGATCTACGGGGTGGAGGAGCGGCCGGTGCCGCAGAGCGAAGTGCCGCTCGAACGGACGGCGAAGACGCAGCCGTTTCCGGTGAAGCCGGAGCCGCTGAGCCGGATGCGATTTGAGATGAAGGACGTGGCGACGGTGACGCCGGAGATCGAGGCGGCGTGCCGGGAGTTAGTGCGGGGGATGGCGGTGGGGGGGCCGTATCTGCCGGTGACTTACAACCGGATGCGGGTGCAGTTTCCGGGCAACCACGGCGGGGTGAACTGGGGCGGGACTTCGTACAGTCCGGAGTTAGGCTTCCTGTTTGCGAATGTGAATGAGTTAGGACAGGTGGCGGGGCTGCGGGATCATGACCCGAAGAGCGGCCCGGCGCTGGGGGCAGGACAAGGGAACCGGGTGGACCCCGGGGGGCCTTACGAGGGGCTGCCGGGAGCGGGGGGGCGGTTCAGCGTGAAGGGTCCGACGACGCAGCAGTATCCCTGTCAGCAGCCGCCTTGGGGGCAGTTGGTGGCCGTGAATGTCCATACGGGGGAGATTGCTTGGCGGGTGCCGCTGGGGGTGACGGACAGCTTGCCGGAGGGGAAGCAGAAGACGGGGCGGCCGGGGAACGGGGGGACGATGGTGACGGCGGGGGGATTGGTGTTTGTGGGGGCGACGGATGATGCGCGGTTCCGGGCGTTTGCGGCCAAGACGGGGGAGGAGCTATGGACGGTGAAGTTACAGGGGGCGGCGGAGGCGACGCCGATGACTTATGAAGGGCGGGACGGAAGGCAGTATGTGGTGATTACGGCGACGGGGGGCGGGTTTTTCAATAATCCGGTAACGGATGACGCGGTGATTGCTTATGCGCTGGAGGGGCAGTAGCGGGGGGAGACCGGGGTCAAGGGCGGAGAGCGACGAGGGGTAGATCGGTTTGGTTGAAATCGTTGCCTTTGAATAGTAGAGGCAGGCCGGTGGACTTGGCGAGGCTGTACGTGAAGCAGTCGCCAAAATTCAGGGCCGCGGGGTGAATGCCTTTGCCGTAGCGCCAGAAGGCGAGTAGCGCTTGCCGGCCCTGTTCGACGGAGACCGGCTGCACGTCGAGTTGCAAGGCAGAGATGGCGTTTTCCAGTTCGCGTGAGCCAGCGGAGCCAAATTGCTTTTCGAGCACGATGCCGGCCTCGACAATGGAGACCACCGACACGAGCCGGGTGCGCGTGCGGGCAAGAGCACGGAGAAGATCGGCCGTTTCCGGTTCCTGTCGGATGATGCAGACAATCGCGGAGGTATCAACGACCATCTCAGTGGGGGAGTCCGTCGGAACCGTAACCGAGAATTTCGTCATCGGGGCGGGGGTCGCGATTGGGGACAAGGCGGAGGCGGGACCAGATGTCGCGCATCGAAGCGGACAGGGCCGCGAGAGAGTCCATTTCCTGGCCCGTCGCCAACCGGTTTTTCTCCCGCTCCAGGCGTTCGGCGAGGGCGTTGCGGACCACATCGGTCAGGGTCTCCCCGGTGAGGGCCTGAAGTTCGCGGAGCAGGCGCTCGGCTTCGGAGTTGCGGATGTGGAAGGCCACACCCGCAGTATACACTTCCCGGGATGCGATATACACTCTGGATCAGAGTCTAGCGGACGGGAAAGTCCGGAGAGTCGGTGCGGACGGTGGCGAGGATTTTTTCCATGCGGGCGACGACGGCGGGGTTCTGTTGGGCGACGTCGGTGGTTTCGTGGAGGTCCTTGCTGAGGTCGTAGAGGGCGGGCTTCACATACTTCCAGTCGCCGACGCGGAGGGCTTGCTGGAAGCCTCCTTCGTGAAACTCCCAGTAGAAGTGGTCGTGGACCTGGGGCTGGCCGCCGGTAAGGGCGGGCAAGATAGAGAGGCCGTCGGTGTCCTGGGGGACGGGTTGATTAGTGAGTTCGCCGCAGGTGGCCAGGAGGTCCCAGAAGGCGAAGGGATGGTGGGAGACCTGGCCGGGCTCGATGCGGCCGGGCCAGCGGGCGAGGAAGGGGACGCGGATGCCGCCTTCGGTGAGGCTGCGTTTGGTGCCGCGGAGAGGCCCGGAGGATTGGAAGAAGTTGGGGTCGTGGCCGCCCTCTTTGTGGGGCCCGTTGTCGGAGGTGAACAGGATGAGAGTGTTGTTGTCGAGGCCGAGGGCTTTGAGTTTGTCGAAGAGGCGGCCGAGGTCGCGGTCGAGGCGGGTAATGGTGGCGGCGAACTTGCGTTCGAGCGGGGGCCAGGGTTCGGCGGAGTAGGGGGCGTCTTCCGGGATTTCGATGCCGTCGCCGGTGTCGCGGCCGAGTTCGTTGTTGGCGTGGGGGATGGTGGAGGAGAAGTAGAGGAAGAAGGGTTTGGCCTGGTTGTTTGCGAGGAACTGAAGAGCGCGGTCGAGGAAGAGGTCGGGGGCGTACTGCTTCTTTTTGCCGCCCCAGTTGCCGGTGAGTTCGAGGGCGTGGTCGCCATCGAGGAGCATGTCGGGGTAGTACAGGTGGGCCTGCGACTGGCTGAAGAAGCCGAACCAGGAGTCCCAGCCTTTCCTGGTGGGGTAGCCGGGGTAGCCGACGCCGCCGAGGCCCCACTTGCCGAACATGCCGGTGGTGTAGCCGGCCTTTTTGAAGAGTTCGGGGAGGACGAAGTCGTTGGCGCGGAGGAGCATTTCGTTTTTGCCGTTGCCGCGGACGCGGGTATGGCCGGTGTGGTAGCCGGTCATGAGAGCGGAGCGGGAGGGGGCGCAGACGGTGCAGCCGGCGTAGGCTTGCGTGAAGCGGATGCCTTCGGCGGCCATGCGGTCGAGGCTGGGGGTCTTGATGCGCTTTTGGCCGTAGCAGCCGAGGTCGCCATAGCCGAGGTCGTCGGCCATGATCAGGACGACGTTGGGGAGGCGCTGCTGGGCGCGGGCGGGAGCAGGAGCGGCGGCGGCGAGGGCGAGGGCGCCGAGGAAGCGGCGGCGGTTGGAGGTGGGGGTGGCCATGGCGGTTTGACCATGATAGCCGGGGGACGGGGTGGTAGTGGAACGGCGCCGGTTTCAGTACACTATGGCGCATGCTTGATTGGTCGATTATCGCGGTCTACTTCTTGATTGTTTTCGGGATTGGGATTTACCACTCGCTCAAGGAGCGGAACACTGCCGAGTATTTTTTGGCGGGCGGGAACGTGGGGTGGTTCGCGGTGGGGGCCTCGCTGTTTGCGACCAACATTTCGAGCGAGCATTTTATTGGCCTCGCGGGGAGCGGGGCTTCGACAGGCTTCGCAGTGGGGTGCTACGAGTGGTCGGCGGCGATTTGTCTGCTGCTGCTGGGCTGGCTGTTTGTTCCGCACTATCTGAAGAGCCAGGTGTTTACGATGCCGGAATTTCTGGAGATGCGGTTTTCGCCGGGGTGCCGGTGGTATTTGACGGGGGTTTCGCTCTTTGCGTACGTCTTCACGAAGATTTCGGTGAGTCTGTTTGCGGGGGGCATTCTGATTCGCGAGATTCTGGGCTGGGACTACATGACGTCGGCGATTCTGCTAGTGGTGGCGACGGGGGTCTACACGATCTTCGGGGGTCTGGCGGCGGTGATCTATACGGACGTGTTTCAGGCGGTGCTGCTGGTGGCGGGGGCGATTGTGTTGACGGTGATCGGCCTGAACGAGGTGGGCGGATTCGCCGCGCTGCGCAGTTCCCTGCCCCCGGACTTCTTCCACATGGTGAAGCCGGCGAGCGACCCGGTGTACCCGTGGGTAGGGACGATTTTCGGGACGCTGATTCTGGGTACTTGGTATTGGTGCACGGATCAGGTGATTGTACAGAAGACGCTCTCGGCGCGGAACGTGCAGCAGGCGCGCTACGGCACGCTGTTTTGCGCGGCGTTGAAGATTCTGCCGGTGTTCATTCTGGTGCTGCCGGGGTTGATTGCCAAGGCGCTGTGGCCGGCGGAGGTGACGGGGGACAACGCGTATCCGCTGCTGGTGATGCGGCTACTGCCGCCGGGGGTGAAGGGGTTGATGGTGGCGGCGCTGCTGGCGGCTTTGATGAGTTCGCTTTCGAGCGTGTTCAATTCGTGTTCGACGCTGCTGACGATGGACATTTACAAGAAGTGGCGGCCGGAGGCGAGCGAGCGGCAACTGGTGCGTTTCGGGCGGTATTCGACGGGGGTGATTGTGGCGTTGTCGGTGGTGTGGATTCCGTTCATCCGGAACCTGAACGATCAGGTGTACATGTACTTGCAGAGCGTGCAGGCGTATGTGGGCGCACCGATTGCGGCGACGTTTCTGACGGGGATTTTGTGGAAGGGGGCGACGCCGCGGGCGGCGCTGACAACGCTGCTGGTGGGCGGGGTGATTGGCGGTGGGCGGTTTGTGCTGGACGTGCTGAGCAACGCCTTCAAGATGGATCTGGGGATTTTCAACGACGTGGTGGCGATCAGCTTCTTGAATTTCAGCGTGGGGGTGTTCGGGCTGTGCGTGGTGCTGATGGTGGTGGTGTCGAAGTTGTCGGCGGTGAAGACGGGGATTGAGGAGCTGACGATGGCGTTCAGCCACATTCGGGGGACGCGGATGGAGGTGGCGGCGACGGTGGCGATTCTGCTGGCGGTGGGCGGGCTGTGGGTGCATTTTGCCTGATAGAGTGGAGGGCGGTATGAGTAATTTTTCCCGACGGAACTGGTTGGGCGCGGCCGGACTGGCCACGCTGTTTCAAGACAACCCGGCGCTCGCGCAGAACGCGCCGATTGCCAAGAAAGACAACCTGAAGATCACGAAGCTGGAGACGATTCTCGTCAAGCCGCGGTGGCTGTTTTTGAAGATCCACACGAACGCCGGCATTGTGGGCCTAGGCGAGCCGGTGGTAGAGGGGCGGGCGCTGACGTGTGCGACGGCGATCAAGGAGATTGAGCCGTACCTGGTGGGCAAGGACCCTCGGGCGGTGACGCACCACTGGCAGGCGATCTACCGGCATGCGTTTTATCGCGGCGGCCCGGTGCTGACTTCGGCGCTGAGCGGCATTGACCAGGCGCTGTGGGACATCAAGGGCAAGGCGCTGGGCGTGCCGGTGTACGAACTGCTGGGCGGGCCGACGCGGAACCGCGTGCGGGTTTATGCGCATTCGCGGACGCCGGAATCGATGAAGGCCGATATGAAGAAGGGCTTCACGGCGTTCAAGACGGGGCCGGCCAAGCGGCGCCCGGCGCGGTACATTGAGACGCCGGCCGAGGTGAAGTACGCCGTCGAGAAGTTCGCGGAGCTGCGGGCGGCGGTGGGCGATAACGTGGACATCGGCGTGGACTTCCACGGGGCGATTTCACCGGCGCACGCCAAGATGCTGATCAAGGGCATGGAGCCGTACAACCCCATGTTCATTGAAGAGCCCTGCCAGGCCCAGAACCATGACATCATGGCCGAGATTGCGCGGGGCACGCATTTGCCGATTGCGACCGGCGAGCGCGTGTTTACCAAGTGGGGCTTCCGCGAGGTGCTCGAGAAGAAGGCGGCAACGATTCTGCAGCCGGATATGTGCCACGCGGGCGGGATCACCGAGGTGCGGCTGATTGCGGGGATGGCCGAGGCGTACTACGCGACGATCGCGCCGCATAACCCGCTGGGGCCGATTTCGCTGGCGGCGGGGGTGCATTTGGCGGCGTCGATTCCGAACTTCCTGATTCAGGAGCAGGTGAGCCTGGGCGAGGGATACATCAAGAATCCGTTCCAGGTTCGCGAGGGCTATCTGGAGCTGCCGACGGGTCCGGGCTTGGGCATTGAACTGGACGAAAACGCGCTGGCGGATAAGATCGGGCACGACTGGCGGAACCAGGAGAGCTACGACGCGGATGACGGTTCGGTGGTGGATTGGTAATCTAGTGGTTTCATGACCAAACAGCAAATCGTATCGAGCATGCGTGAGATCGGGATTGTGCCGATCATCCGGGTGAACTCCGCGGAGGCGGCAATCCAGTCGATTGAGGCCGTCTTTGAAGGGGGGATCCGGTCGGCGGAGATCACGATGACAACGCCGGGGGCGATCCGGGCGCGCGAAAAGCTGGCCGATGCGTTTGGCGACAAGATGATTCTGGGCGCGGGTACGGTTCTCGATCCGGAGACCGCCCGCGCCACGATTCTGGCCGGGGCGCGCTTCCTGGTAACGCCGGCGCTGAAGGTGGCCACGATTGAGATGGCGCGGCGCTATTCGACCGTGATCTGCCCGGGGGCGCTGACGCCGACCGAGATTCTGACGGCGTGGGAGGCGGGGGCGGACTTCGTGAAGGTATTCCCGTGCTCGAACGTGGGCGGGGCGAAGTACATCAAGGCCGTGAAGGCGCCGCTGCCGCAGGTGGAGATGATTCCGACGGGCGGGGTGAATCTCGACACGATCGGCGACTTTTTGAAGGCCGGGGCATCGGCCGTGGCGGTGGGCAGCGAATTGATCGACAACGAAACGATCCAGGCGGGCAGGTACGAAGTGTTCACCGAGCGGGCCAAACAGTTTCTGGCCGCGGTGAAAGCGGCAAGGAGCTAATCATGGCGGTCAGCAAAGAGTTACTCGAGATTCTGGTTTGTCCGCTGTGCAAGGCGAGCCTTGATGTGAAGGCGGACGGCAGCGGGCTCAAATGCGTGCAGTGCCGCCGGGTCTATCCGATTCGGGATGAGATTCCGGTGATGCTGATTGACGAAGCGAAAGTTGAAGATTGAGCACCGTACTGGAGCAACTGCCCGCGGGAGCCAAGGTCGGCATTATCCGGCTGCGTTCACTGGGTGATTGCGTGTTGACGACGCCGGCGATTCATCTGCTGAAGAGCTTCCGGCCGGACCTGAAGATTGCCGTGGTGGTGGAGGACCGGTTTGCGGCGGTCTTTCGCGGAAACCCGGATGTGGATGCCGTGTTCAGCCCGGCGCCGGGCGAGCTGACGATCTGGCGTCCGCAGCTGGTGGTCAACTTTCACGGGGGGACGCGGAGCTTGTGGCTGACGGCGTTTGCCCTGGCAGGATGGCGGGCGGGATTTCAGCACTTTGCGGGGCAGGCGGTTTACAACGTGAAGATGCCGCGGGCGCAGGCGATTTTCGGGGTGGAGCGGCCGGTACACACGGCGGAACATTTAGCATCGGGGATGTTTTCTTTAGGGGTACCGGTGGGCGAGGTGCCGCGGGCGCGGCTTTTTCCGCGGCCGGCGGTGGCGGAGCGACCGTACGCGGTGATCCACCCGGCGGCCTCGGCGGCGGATAAGAGTTGGAGCGCGGCGGGATTTCGGGCCGTGGCGGAGCATTTGCGGGGGCTGGAGCCGGTGTTTATCGGGGGGCCGGGCGATGATCTGGCGGCGTTCGCGGGGTTCCGGACGGTGGTGGGGGCGCCGCTCGAGGAGACGATGACGCTGCTGGCCGGGGCGTCGCTGTTTGTGGGCAACGACAGCGGGCCGGCGCACATGGCGGCGGCGTTGGGGGTGAAGCAGGTGGTGATATTCGGGCCGTCGGACGCGGTGACGTGGGCGCCTTGGCGGGTGCGGGCGGAGGTGGTGAACGGGCGGGGTTCGATGGCGAACGTGACGGTGGAGGCGGTGCTCGCGGCGGTGGACCGGCTATGAGGCGGATTCTGCGGTATGTGCGGCCGTACGCCGGGGCGTTGGTGTCGTCGGTGCTGTTGATGGCGCTGGCGGGTGGGGCGCAGGGTTTGATTGCGTACCTGATCCGGCCGATCTATGACCAGGTGTTGAGTTCGAGCGGCGCGGACGGATACGTGACCGGGGTGATGGCGATCGTGGTGGCGGCTTTTTTTGTGCGCGGGGCATCGGATTATTTCGGCAACTACCTGGTGAACCGGGTGGGCATTTCGGCCGTGACAGACCTGCGGCAGGCGGTGTTTGAGCGGGTGCTGCGGCAGGACGCGCAGTTTTTTGAGACGACGTCGACGGGGCGGCTGATGTCGTCGATCATGAACGACATTGAGAAGATTCAGGTGGCGACGTCGCACATTCTGGCCGATTGGATGCGGCAGACGTTTGTGGCGGTCTCGTTGCTGATCGTGATCTTTCAGACGTCGTGGAAGCTGGCGCTGTTCAGCGTGACGGTAGTGCCGATTGTGATGCTGCCGACGGTGCAGTTGGGGCGGCGGATTCGCCGGTCGACGCGGAAGGCACAGGACGATACGGCGGAGGTGAACCAGATTCTGCAGGAGACGCTGAGCGGGCACCAGGTGGTGAAGTCGTTCGGGGCCGAGGCGGTGGAGTCGGCGCGGTTCCGGGAGGCGGGGCGGCGGCTGCGGCGGAGCAATTTGAAGTATGTGATGCAGCAGGCGATTGCGTCGCCGCTGATTGAATTCATGGGCGCGGTGACGGTGATCGGGCTGTTGGTGTACGCCCGGACGGAGATACGGGCGGGGGCGATGACGGCGGGCGAGTTCACCAGCTTCGTGATTGCGCTGCTGATGCTGTACGAGCCGGTGAAGCGGCTGGTGGGGATCCACAATATTTTTCAGCAGGCGTTGGGCGCCTCGCAAAAGGTGTTTGAGTATCTCGACCAGCCCTCGACGGTGGTGAGCGGAGAGCGGGAGCTGCGGCGGTTCACGCAGGAGATTGCTATAGAGCATTTGACATTCCGGTATCCGACGAGCGAGGGGCCGGTGCTGGCGGATGTTTCGATCACGGTGAAGGCGGGTGAGGTGGTGGCGCTGGTGGGGCCGAGCGGGGCGGGCAAATCGACGCTGGCGGCGCTGCTGCCGCGGTTTTACGACCCGGAGGCGGGGGCGATCCGGATGGATGGGGTGGATGTGCGGGAGTTGACGCTGGTCTCGCTGCGGAAGCAGATCGGGATTGTGGCGCAGGATACGTTTTTGTTCAACGACACGGTGGCGAACAATTTGCGGTACGGGCGGCCGGAGGCGAGCGAGGAGGAGGTGCGGGAGGCGGCGCGGAATGCGCTGGCGCTGGACTTCATTGAGCAGTTGCCGCAGGGGTTTGCGACGGTGATTGGAGAGCGGGGGACGCGGCTGTCGGGCGGGCAGCGGCAGCGGATTTCGATTGCGCGGGCGCTGCTCAAGAACGCGCCGGTGCTGGTACTGGACGAGGCGACATCGCATTTGGATACGGAGAGCGAGGTGCTGGTGCAGCGGGCGCTGGGGAATCTGATGCAGGGGCGGACGGTGATTGTGATTGCGCATCGTTTGTCGACGATCCGGCGGGCGGACCGGATTTTCGTGCTCGAGAAGGGGCGGGTGGTGGAGACGGGGCGGCACGAGGAGTTGGTGGGGGCGGGGGGAATGTACCAGCGGCTGCACGAGCTGCAGTTTCTTGAACCGGAGCCCCCGGCTTCTGCATAATGGAAGGCTCATGAGCATACGCAGCATGACGGGGTTTGCGCGGGTCCGGCGGCAGAGCCCGGATGGTGAGGCGGTAGTCACCGTGAAGAGTGTCAACCACCGGGGTTTGGACCTGCACTTCCAGATGCCGGGGGTGCTTGATCCCTACGAGACCGCAATGCGGGGGTTGATCCGCAAGCGGATGTCGCGGGGGCACATTGAGATACGCGTGCAGTACCACCGCAACCGGAGCCAGGCGGGGTCCTCGCTGAACGTCGAGTTGCTCGACAGTTATCTTGAAGCCTTCCGGCAGGCGGGGCACCGGCATTCGATCACGGCCGAGCCGGATCTGAACATGGCGCTGCGGCTTCCAGGAATGTTCGAGCCGGCGGTGGACCAGGAGCCGGAGGCGGAGCTGGAGGCGTTTCTCGTGGGCTTGCTCGACGAAGCGCTGACGGAACTGAACCGGGTGCGGGAGCGGGAGGGCGCAGAGACGGCGGCCGTGCTTGCCGAGCGGACCAAGGCCATTCGGGAAGCGACGGCCGTGGTGCGTGAGATTCGGAGCCGGGCGCTGCCAGCGTTTCAGCAGCGGCTGAAAGACCGGCTGGCGGAACTGCTCGGCGGGGTGACCATCGATCCGCAGCGACTGGTACAGGAGGCGGCAATTTTGGCCGACCGGAGCGACATCGGCGAAGAGATGGCGCGGCTCGAGATCCACTCGGAGCAACTTGACCAGATGCTGGCCAAGGGCGGCGAGGTGGGCAAGAAGATGGATTTTCTGCTGCAGGAGATGAACCGGGAGACGAATACCATGCTGTCGAAGACGAATGGCGTGGGAGAGCAGGGTCTTCAGTTGACGGAAGTGGCGCTCGGGATCAAGGCGGATATCGAGAAGATCCGGGAGCAATCTTTGAACCTGGAATGAGCATTCTTTTTGTGATTTCGGCGCCGTCGGGGACGGGCAAGTCGACGATCCTGCGGGACGCCCGGCGGACGGATCCGTACCTGACCTTCTCAAGGAGCTACACGACACGGGCGCCGCGGGGACCGGAGTTGGACGGGGTGGATTATTATTTCACCTCGAAAGAGGATTTTGAAGAGCGGGCTTCGAGGGGTGAGTTTCTCGAGTACGCCAACGTGTTCGGGAACTATTACGGGACGCACCGGAGCGAGATTGAGCGGGCGGCGGCGGCGGGCTGCGACCTGGTCATGGACATCGACGTGCAGGGTGCGAGACAATTACGGGAGCGAGTACCTGACGCCGTATTGATTTTTGTGCTGCCGCCGGACCGGACGGAACTGGAACGACGCTTGCGGGCCCGATCGCAGGATCGGCCGGAGGTGATCGAACGCCGGCTTCGGGAAGCTAAGGCTGAAACGAGCCAATACGGTATCTACGACTACATCCTAATCAACGATGAACTGGACGCCGCCGTGGCGGACCTACGTAGTATCATCCGGGCCGAGCGTTTACGCCGGCAGCGGATGGAGGGTCCGGTGCAGCGAGCTTTGGGTTCGTTTTAGAGGCAAAGAGTTTTATGGCCGAGACCAATACCCCCCGCAACGCCAATTACGCGATTCCGGATGACCCCGAGTCCAGCACCTACCGCTTCATCATCGTGGCGGCCAAGCGGGCGCGGCAGTTGCAGAACGGCAACCGCTCTTTTCTACCGACGACTTCGCGGAAGCCGACGGTAACCGCCCTTGAAGAGGTTCGGCGAGGCCTGATCCAGTACGAAGACCCGATTCGCGACGCGAATCTGGCCGAGATTGCTTCGAGACGCGGTTAATCGCGGGGGCGGCATGAACGTCGTCCTGGGGGTTGGCGGAGGGATTGCCGCGTACAAGGCGGCGGAGTTGGCGCGCGCGCTGATGCGGCGGAACTGCGTCGTGAACACGGTGATGACGGCGAGTGCAACGGAATTTGTTCAACCGCTGACGTTTGCGGCGCTGACAGGCCGGAAGGTGATCACCGGGCTGTTTGACGGCCGCTCGCCGGAGGCGGTGCTGGCGAGTTCGGTGGAACACATTGGCGTGGCGCGGGAGAACGAGGTTCTGGTGGTGGCGCCGGCGACGGCGGACCTGCTCGCGAAGTTCACGCACGGTCTGGCGGATGAGTTTCTGTCCACTTTGTACCTGGCCTTTGCGGGTCCGGTAGTGTTGGCGCCGGCGATGAACACGAATATGTGGGACCACCCGGCGACGCAGGCTAATCTCGCGACGCTGCGGGCGCGGGGACACCGGATGGTGGGCCCGGACAGCGGCGACCTGGCGTGCGGCACGGTGGGTCCGGGGCGGATGGCGGAGGTGGAGGCGATTGCCGACGCCGTGCTGGCCGCGACCCGGCGGCAGGATTTGAGCGGCGAGACGGTATTGATTTCCGCCGGCCCGACGCAGGAAGCGATTGACCCGGTTCGCTACATTTCGAACCGCTCGAGCGGTAAGATGGGCTACGCCTTGGCTGAGGCGGCGGCGGCACGGGGGGCACGGGTGGTGCTGGTGAGCGGCCCGGTAAACCTTCCGGTGCCGGCGGGCGTCGAAGTGGTTGCCGTGCGGTCGGCGCGGGAGATGCGGGATGCCGTGATGGCGCATCTGGAAGCGGCGACGGTGATCGTGAAAGCCGCGGCAGTGGCCGATTATCACGTGACAGAGATTGCGCCGCAGAAGCTCAAAAAGACGGCGGCGCGGCTGACGCTCGATCTGGACCCGACGCCCGACATTCTGGCCGAGGTGGGGGCCTGCAAAGGCGACCGGCTGCTGATTGGCTTCGCGGCGGAGACGCAGAATCTGGTAGCCGAGGCGCGGCGCAAGATGACCACCAAGAACGCCGACATGGTGGTGGGCAATCTGGTCAACCAGGCCGGCACAGGCTTTGAGGCCGATGAAAACGAAGTGACGCTGGTGCTGCGGAGCGGCGAGACGCACCAGATTGCGCGGGCGTCGAAACGAGACGTGGCGCACCAGATTTTCGACCATGCGCTCCGGCTGCGGCTGGCGCTTCACGCAAAGCAATGACGCGAGACGAGATTCGACAGTTTCTCGAGTTCTACCAGGACCTGGGGGTGAAGACGATCTACCAGCGCGGCTCGGCGCTCGAGGCCGAGGCGTTGCCGGAGCTGGTCGAGGACCTCAACTCGCTGCTGCCCCCATCCGCCGCCCCGCCCCGCGTCGCCCCGCCTCGCGTGGCCCCGGCCCCCGTGTCTTTTTCCCCTGCCATGAAACCTCCTGCCGCGGTGCCCCCGCCGAAAACCCCAGCCTTGATTCCGCTCGCGCCGGAAGGCGACACGATGGAAGCGATCCGGACCGATATCGGCGATTGCCGCCGGTGCCGCTTGTGCGAGGGGCGAAACAAGATTGTCTTCGGGTCGGGCAACGAGAGTTCGCGGCTGGTTTTTGTGGGCGAGGGCCCGGGGGCGGACGAGGACGCGAGCGGCCTGCCGTTTGTCGGCCGGGCCGGGCAACTGCTGACGCAGATGATTGAGGGAACGGCGGCCAAAGAAGGGATTCGCATCCTGCGGCCGGACGTGTACATTGCCAACGTCGTCAAGTGCCGGCCGCCGGAGAACCGGACGCCGATGCCGGACGAGATGGAGATCTGCGGGCAGTTCCTGTTCCGGCAGTTGCTGGCGATCCGCCCGAAGGCGATCTGCGCGCTGGGCTCGACGGCGGCCAAGGCGCTGCTGGGGACCAAAGAGGGCGTGACGAAGCTGCGCGGGAACTGGCAGAAGTGGCACGAGATTCCGGTGATGGTGACCTACCATCCGTCTTACCTGCTGCGGCCGTATAATCAAAACGCCAAGCGGGAAGCCTGGGAGGACCTGAAGAAGGTTCTGCATTTTGTGTATGACCAGGGTTTATGAGTAAGCCAGGCTTTTTTGTGTCGTTCGAAGGTGGAGACGGCTGCGGGAAGACGACGCAGATGCGGCTGCTGCTCGAACGGCTGCGGGCGAACGGCAAGGATGTGCTTGAGACGGCCGAGCCGGGCGGCACCCCGATCGGGCGGCAGATTCGGCGGATTCTGCTCGATTCGGCAAACGAAGCGTTGTCGCCGCGGGCCGAGATGCTGCTCTATTTTGCCTGCCGGGCGCAGAACGTAGACGAATGGATTCGCCCGGCGCTGGCGGCGGGCCGCGTGGTGGTGACCGACCGGTTCACCGATTCGACGCTGGCTTACCAGGGTGAGGGGCGGGGCCTGACGGCGGGCCTCGTGCGTCAGCTGCACGCCATAGCCTGCCAAGAGATATTGCCGGACCTGACCATCTACCTCGACATCGACTACCGGACGGGGCTAAGCCGGGCGCGGGCGCGGAACGCCGGACAGGCGGGGCCGGACGAGTCGCGCATGGAGTCCGAGGCCGAGGAGTTTCACGAGCGGGTGCGGCGGGGTTACCTGGCGCTGGCGGCGGGGGAGCCGGAGCGCATCCGGACGATTGACGCCGGGCAGAGTGTGGAGGCCGTGGCGGCGGCGATCTGGGCCGAGGTGGAGCCGCATGTTTGAAAACTTCCACGGCAACGCGGAAGCGCAGCGGGTGCTGCGGGAGATGGTGCGGGGGCAGCGGCTACCGCAGACGATCCTGCTGGCCGGGCCGGAAGGCATCGGCAAGGCGACGCTGGCGCGCCGGTTTGCGGCCTCACTCCTTGGCCACGCGGAGCTGATCGAGCAGGACGACCTGTCGCTGGCCGCCAATCAGGACGTGATTGCCGAGCGGGAGAAGTGGACGGCGGAAAAGCGGAACGAGGATCCGATTCTGTTCAACTCCTATCCCGATTTTGTGACCTTCTGCCCGGAGGGTCCGCTGCGGCAGATCTCGATTCCGCAGATGCGCGTGTTGAAAGAGCGGGCGCAGTACGGGCCGCTCAAGGGAACGCGGAAGGTCTTTCTGATCGACCAGATCGACCGCGCCAACGAGCAGGCCGCGAACTCCCTGCTGAAGACCCTCGAGGAGCCGCCGGCGTATCTGATCATTGTGGCCACGGCAACCAACGCGTATGACCTGCTGCCGACGATCCGTTCCCGGTCGGTGCCGATTTATCTCACGCCGCTGAACGAAGAGGAGATGGCGGGTTTTGCCCGCGAGAAGGGGCTGAAGGACACGGCGCGACGGATTGCCCTCGCGGCCGGATCACCGGGTTTGGCGATGAGCCTCGACCTGCAGGCCTACGACAAGCGGCGGGCGCAGATGCTGGCGCTGCTGGGCGCGGCGTGCGGCATGCTGCCCTGGGCGGACTGGGCGAAGACCTCCGAGGCGCTCAACGCGAGCCGGACCGAGAAGCTCGAGAATCACCTGAAGGTGCTGTACCTGCTGCTGGACGATCTGCTGCTGCTGCGCTGCCAGGCGAGGAACGCCAAGCTGCGAAACTTTGACATTGAACGGGAGCTTGGCGGGTTGGCGCAGGCGATCAGTTTTGCGTGGATCCAGAAGGCCGTGAAGAAGACCGACGAGCTGGTGGACCTGCTGCGGCGGAACATTCAAAAGGGCATCGCGCTCGACTCGATGGTGCTCGAACTGCGCAGCAGCGTTCGTTTGTGATGCAATAGGAATAAGAATTGCTATGCCTCCTCCGACCCGTAGCGCCGCTCCCGCCAAAAAGCCCGTTCCGCCCGACCAGACCAACGCCGAAAATTTTTATTACATGAAGCAGATGCAGGCCAAGACGCCGATGTGCATCGTGATGAAGGACGGCGAAGTGTTGAAGGGCGTGATCGAGTGGTACGACAAGTGCGCCTTGAAGTTCAACCGGGAAGGCGCGCCGAACCTGATGTTGTACAAGCACAATATTAAGTACATGTACAAAGACGGCGAGTAGCGCCTACTTCGTTTTCACTTTCATCGCCAAGCGGGCCGCGCGCCTTTGCCCGGCTTCGTCGAATCGGCGTTGTTCGGCCTCGGTTTGGGGAATCACGGAAATCACCGGCACCTTGCCACCATCCGGCGCCACGGCGACGAAGGTGAGATAGGCCGAAGAGGTGTGTTTGATCTCGCGGGTCCGCAGGTCTTCGATGAAGACTTTTACACCGACCTCCATGGACGTGCGGAATACGCGGTTGACGCTGGATTTGAGGGTCACCAGCTGGCCGATGTGGATGGGGTAGAGAAACGTCATCTGGTCAACAGACGCCGTGACGACAGGACAGCGGGCGTGCCGGGCGGCGGCAAGGGAGGCGGCGAGGTCGACCATGGCCATGACTTTTCCGCCGAAGAGGGTGCCGAGGACGTTGGCGTCGTTGGGGAGGGCGAATTCGCTCATTTCGGAGGCGGATTCAGAGACCGGGCGGCCCGGCTGATCAGGGTGCATATCCTCAGGGTACGATGGAGCGCGGGGTAGGATAGAGAGAATGAGTTCCCGGTTGGAGATTTTAGAGGGCATGCTGGCCCAGGACCCCGCGAATACCTTTGCCCGCTACGGACTGGCGATGGAGTTGGCCAAGGGGGGGCGCTACGCCGATGCCGTGCGGCAGTTTGAGGAGTTGATTGCAAACAAGCCGGACTACTGCGCCGCCTACTTCCACGGCGGGCAGACACTCGAGAAGGCCGGCGAACTGGAAGAGGCCGCCGCGATGTACCGGAGGGGGATTGAGGCGGCCCGGCAGGCCGGGGATACGCATACGCGGATGGAACTGGAAGGCGCGCTGGCGCTGCTGCCGTAGGGCGCCGTTTTATGCGCCTGGTGGTGGTCGGCAACGGGGTAGCGGGCGTCACCGCCGCCATGGCGGTGCGGGCGCGGGATCCGCGGGCCGAGATCACGATCATTAGCGGGGAGAGCGAGTATTTCTTCTCGCGCACGGCGCTGATGTACGCCTACATGGACGTTATGCAGCGGCGCGACCTGGAGCCGTATGAGCGCAAGGTGTACCGGAAGCAGCGTTTGGAGCGGCGCCTCGACTGGGTAGTCGACCTGGACGCCGGCGAGCGTACGGTGCGGCTGATGGGGGGCGAGAGCCTGCGCTACGACCGACTGCTGCTGGCGACGGGCTCGCGGGGGCGGCGGGCGGCATGGGAGCGGGAGTTGGACGGGGTGGTGCGGTTGGTCACGCTGCAGGACCTGGACGCCTGTGAGCGGTGGACGCCGGGGACGCAGCGGGCGGTGGTGGCCGGGGGGGGACTGATCGGGGTGGAGCTGGTGGAATGCCTGCTGCATCACCGCGTGCCGGTGACCTTTCTCGTGCGGGAGGCGAGCTACTGGCCGGCGGCGCTGAGCGCGGAGGAGGGGGCGATGGTGGCGGCGCATCTGCGGGCGCAGGGGGTGGATCTGCGGCTCGAGACTGAGATTGCGTCGCTCGAGGGCGAGGGGCGGGTGAGCGGGGTGACGACCCGGGCGGGCGAACGGATCGCCTGCGAGATGGTGGGGGTAACGATCGGTGTGGAGCCGAATATCGACTGGCTACGGCGCGTGAAGACGCCCCCGGCGCTCGGGCGGGGCGTGGTGACGGACCAGGCGTTCCGCACTTCCCTGCCCGGGGTGTATGCGGCCGGGGATTGCGCCGAGGTGGCGGGGCGGATTGAACCGCTGTGGTACGCGGCCAAGCGGCAGGGGGAGGCGGCGGCGCGGGCGATGCTGGGTGAGACCGTAGAGTACACCCCGCCGACTTACTACAACAGCGCGAAGTTTTTTCATCTGGAGTGGACCGGGGTGGGCGAGACGGCGGCGGGGCCCGGCCGCTTCCGGAAGCTACCGGGGCGGGAGGCGAGCGTGCGGGTGATTGAGCGGGAGGGGGTCGTGGTGGGCTTCTCGATGCTGGGTTCGCGCTGGAACCACCGGGTGCTGGCGCGCTGGGTGGAGGAGCGTCGGCGGGTGGAGGAGGTTGTCTCGCGGCTGTACGAGGCGCAGTACGATGGGGAGTTCGGGCGGGTGGTGCTATGATCCGGAACCGTCTTTATCATGACCTGACCAACCGGGGAATCACGGGCTGGGTGGTAGCCGGGCTACTTGTGTGGTTCTACATGGCGCTGTACTTTACCGAGAGCCTGACGCCGTGGGCGCAGCGGGTGGGGTTGAGCAGCAAGTGGGATCTCTACGGGCTGCTGTATACGGTGGTGGTGGTGGCGGGCGGCATCGGGGTGATCCGCAAGTACGGAAACAACCGGTATCAGGTGGTGCGGACGGCGGTGGTGATGTTCGTGCAGGTGGTGTTCGCCTTCTCAGTGCCGATGATGCTGAAGGCGCTGCATCAGCCCGAGTACTACCTGAGTTACTTCTGGCCGCTGAAGTTCGACTACATGAACCCGGAGTATCTGTTCGCGCAGCCGTGGCCGTTTGTGGTGTACACGCTGGCGGCGAGCCTGGTGGGGGTGCCGCTGCTCGGGGCGCTGTTCGGCAAGCGGTGGTACTGTTCGTGGGTGTGCGGCTGCGGGGGGTTGGCGAACACGGCGGGCGAGCCGTGGCGTCATTTGAGCGATAAGTCGAGCGCGGCGTGGCGTTTCGAACGAGTGAGCATTCACGCGGTGCTGGGGATCAGCCTGCTGCTGACCGGGCTGCTGTTCTATTCCTGGTTCAGCGGGAGTAAGTCGCCGGCGGTAGCGCAGTTTCAGACCTGGTACGGGCTGGTGGTGGGCAGTATTTTATCGGGCGCGGTGGGAACGGGGTTATACCCGCTGGGCGGGACGCGGGTCTGGTGCCGCTTCTTCTGCCCCATGGCGGCGCTGCTGGGGATTACGCAGAAGGCCGGGAAACGCTTTCATATCCGGGTGAAGGAGGATATGTGCATCTCCTGCGGCCTGTGTTCGAAGTACTGCGAGATGGGGATTGATGTGCGGACCTACGCGCAGCGCAACGAGAGCTTCACGCGAGCTTCCTGCGTGGGCTGCGGCATCTGCGCGGAGGTTTGCCCGCGGGGCGTGCTGCGGCTCGAAAATCAGTCGGGATTGGTGCAGATCAGCGGCGTTAGCCTTTCCTGACGCCCACGGCGTACTTGCCGGTCTTCTTCGGATCCCAGTGCCGAACCTGGACAAAGTACTGGCCCGGAATCAGGCTGGCCCGGATACGCGCATTGGAACCGGCGCCGGAGTCATCATCTTCGGCGATCAGATTGGTGGGTGAGTTGGGTCCGAATAACTTCATGACGGTATCCGTGGCTCCCTGCGTTTCGACAAGATAGCTTCCGCCCGTGCTGACCTTGAAGGTGAACACATCCTCCTCGCCCGGCTTGCCGATGTCGGCACCAAGCGGCGATCCGCCCGGTTTCAGTTCGAGCAGTTTGCTTTCGATGGGTCCGTTGGGGGGATACATCCGGGCGCTTTTGATGAACAACTTGTCGGTTTCCGAGAGGACCTCGTTCTGCTCGGTGGCAATGCCGTTCAGCGTCCAGGAGGCAGGAAAGAAGTAGAGCATGATCGAATCCGGATCGAACTTGGTACCGTTCAGCTGATTCGCCGTGTATTTGCTGAGGACGTTATGCCGAGTCTGCTCCGGGGTCCAGAAGTTGGGCGAGCCGGCGAGCGAGGAGATGACGACCGGTTCATTCCATTGAATGCCGCCATCGGGATTCTGATGCTCATGCGCCAAACCGATGGCGTGACCGAACTCGTGAGCGACGGTGCCGCCGTCGAGGAAGCCGAGGTTCATGGTAGCTTCGCCTTGAGAGATGCCTTTGGCATCGGTGCCGACATAGCTCCACGCGCCGTCGTTCTTATCGAAGGAGATGCGGATTTCGGCGTCGGGCGCGTTGTTGAAGTCGAACTTCAGATTGGCGTGCTGCGTCCACCAGCCGGCCTGTTCTTTGACGATCGTGCGTTCGGCGGCCGTGCCACCCAGGAAGCGAACCCGGAGCGTGGAGCCGTTGATCCATGTCTTGCCGATGGGCGCTACCGCATGAAGGATACCGGGCCGGCCGAGGCGGCGGGTGAACTGGTACTTCATCGCATCTTTGGGAAGTACCCGGTCAATGCAGACGCGCGGGAGAGGGGTAGGCTTAGGCATGATCGCTGACTATATCAGATGGCGTTCCCGGGAGATAGCCTGCGCCGAGCTAAACACTGGCCTGACCAGTGTTACGATCTTAGAGACCGATTTACTGATACGGATATGCAAACTAACTACCGGGCGGCGTTGGAGTGTGCCATCGAGACTGCTTTGTGCGCCGGAGCGAATCTACGGAAAGCGTTTCATGGCGCTTCGCACGAGGGGGAGGATTACGATACGCCCACCGAAAGAGAGATCTACCGGAGTCTGAAGACGGCGTTTCCCGATTACGGTTACCACGGCGAGGAGCTTCACTTAGTTGACTCTCCCGGCGACGAGGAACGGCATCTTTGGCTGGTCGATCCCAATGACGGGACTTCCTCCTTCCAGAAAGGGGGCCGGGGGGCGTCGGTGTCGATTGCGCTGCTGCGCGATGGCCGGCCGGTGCTCGGGGTGGTCTACGCCTACGCCGCGCCCGACGACAACGGCGATCTGTTCACCTGGGCCGAGGGGTTGGGCCCGGTGCAGCGCAACCGCCAGCCGGTGGTGGGGGACGCAGCGTCGCTCCCGAAGACGATTCTGTTATCGCAGGACGCGGATAAGAATCCCGAAGCGAATGCGCGACTGGCGGCCCCGCATCGCTACCGCGCCGTGGCGAGCATCGCCTACCGCCTCGCGCTGGTCGCGGCGGGAGAGGCGCTGGCCGCGGTTTCCACGAACAATCCCGTGGGCTGGGACTACGCCGGGGGCCATGCCCTGCTGCTGGGCGCCGGGCTCGATCTGTATAACTGGGAGGGCCAGCCGATTCGGTATGCCGCGGATGGCAATAGTGGCTGCGGCGGCCGCTGTTACGGGGGGGGCGGAGGCGATCGCCGCGGAGTTGGCCACGCGAGACTGGTCCGCGGTGCACCGGCGCCGGGGTAGCGCCGTGCCATGGTATCCGCTGCTCGAGTTCGCGCGAGGCCGGACGGTACCGGATGCCGGCATGCTCGCCCGCGCGCAGGGTTGCCTGCTGGGACAGTTGGCCGGGGATAATCTCGGCGGGCTGGTGGAGTTCCGCCGGGCCGCCGACATCGAACGTCAGTACCCGCGAGGCGTACGGGAGTTGACCGATGGCGGCGTCTGGCGGATCCTCGCCGGGCAGCCGACCGACGACTCGGAGATGGCGCTGCTGCTGGCCCGGTCGATCATTATGAGCGAAGGCTACGATGAGGAGGCGGCGGCGCAAGCCTACGGCCGGTGGTTCGATTCCCACCCGTTCGATATCGGTACGACCACGCGGGCGGCCGTGCAGGCGGCCTCGCAGGCCATCCGGACGGGCCAGCCGGGCGCCGCGGCGGCCCGAAACGCGGCGCTGTCGCATTCTCAATCGAACGGCGCCCTGATGCGCGTCAGCCCGCTGGCTATTTTTGTGGCAGGCCGGAGGGCAGGCGAGGGCGGAGAGTGGGCGATGCAGGACACCGGCCTGAGCCACCCCCATCCGGTCTGCCGGCACGCGAGCCGGATTTTTGTCGAGACGACTGCCTTTGCCATACGCTCCGGCGCCGGCCGGCAGGAGATTTACGATTTCGCTCTGCTGGCCGCGCAAACCGCAGCAACGCCAGAAGCCGCAACCCTGGCCATCGCGAAGGCGGCGCACGAGCGCCCGGCCGACTACGGGACCAATCAGGGATGGGTGCTGATCGCCCTGCAGAACGCCTTCTGGCAGCTGCTGCACGCAGAAAACGCCGAGGAGGGGATCGTGGATACGGTGATGGCGGGCGGCGACACCGACACCAACGGGGCGATTGCCGGCGCCCTGCTCGGCGCCGCCTTCGGCCGAGACGCCATCCCCTGGCAATGGCAGGAGCGGGTATTGACGTGCCGGCCGATTGATGGGATGCCGGGGGTGGATACGCCACGGCCGGAGTGGTTTTGGCCCGTCGACGCACTGCGGCTGGCCGAGCGTCTGCTGGCGCTCGGGCGCCAGGGATAGCGGTACTATGCCGCCTACCGGCAAGACGCTCTTCGCGTTCGTGGATCCGAAAGATCCGTTTGCACCCAACGAGATCGCGGGCGGGGAGCAGAGCGGCCCGGTTCTGTCGCTGCTCGCCTCCAAGGACTTCGACCGGGTGTATCTCGTCTACACACCCCACACCCTGACCAACGCCGTGGCTACCGGCGAAGAGATCAGACAACGCTTTCCGGCCTGTCGGTTGACCCTGCAGGAGCTGCCGGTACCCGATCCCAAGGACTACTCGGCGCTGATGGGCGGTCTGGCGCGGTTCTTAGCCGAGGTGCGCTGGGAGTCGTCCGCCGAAGCCGACCGATACGTGTGCGTTTCAAGCGGCACGGCCGAGATGCGCGCGGCCTGGTTTGTGTTGATCGCCTCCGGGTTCCTGCCGGCAACCATGCTGCAGATCGGTTCTCCCATTGAACCGCTGTTCGGCGCCGCCCACGTCAAGGAGGTCTGCTTCGAGCAGGACGATTGGCGCAGCCTGGCTGACCTGGTGATGCCGCAGGAGTTCTTTGGCGAGCGAATTGATGAAATCGAGGCTACGCACGTGGCGCTGAACGCCTCGGCGCCGCCCGCCGAACAGACCAGCAACCAGAAGATCGAAGCGGCCCGGCGGGAGTTGAACCTGTTCATCGGTTCGGCGCGGATGCGCGATGCCCTCGAACGCGCCGCGATCGCCGGGGCGCACCCCAGCGCCCCGATTCTTCTGACCGGGGAGACCGGCACGGGCAAAGAGATGTTCGCCAAGTTTATTCACCGGATGAGCGACCGCGCCAGCCAGCCCCTGGTGCCGGTCAATTGCGCCGCGATCCCGAAGGACCTGGCAGAAAGCCATCTGTTTGGCCACCGGAAAGGCTCTTTCACCGGGGCGGTGAACCACCAGACCGGCAAGTTCGAAGCGGCAGACGGCGGCACGCTCTTCCTTGACGAGATCGGCGAGTTGGACCTTGGCATTCAGGCGAAGATTTTGCGCGCGCTGCAGGAGAGCCAGATAGAGGTGGTGGGTGGGCCCATCAAGAAGGTGAATGTGCGGATCCTGGCCGCCACGCATCGCGATCTGAAGGCGGAGATTGCCGCGGGCCGATTCCGGGAGGATCTGTTTTTCCGGCTCACCGTGGTCGAGATCAAGCTCCCCCCGCTGCGGCAGCGGCCGGCCGAAATCCCGGAACTCGCCGCGGTACTGCTCCGGCAGATCAATCAGCGCTACCAGCAGCCGCGGCAGCTGACCGCCGAAGCACTCGAGCGCCTGGTGACGCACGACTGGCCGGGGAACACGCGAGAGCTGCAGAACGTGCTGGAACGGGCGGCCATTTTTTCGAGCGGCGGCGTGATTCGGGCCAAGGATCTTGAGCTCCCCATCCGCATGGTGGCCGGCGGCGGATGGACCAAGCTGCCGGAGCCGGGGCCGGGGTTTCAACTGAAGGCATTTCTGGCTGATGCCAAACGGCAGTTGGTCAACCGGGCGATGGAACGCTGCGGCGACAACCAGACGAAAGCGGCAGAGATGCTGGGGATCACCAAACAAGCGGTGAGCCGGATCCTGCGGGGAGAGGACGACAACAACGGTTGACGAAGCGTCACTTTTCGTTGTCGGCGGACGACCAAGCCAGACTCTAAGTTATTGATTTCTCGAAGCAATCTGTTTGGTAGGCGGCTTGCCTTTCTATAGGGCAGTGCAACTGGAGGCACTGTCCCAATGATTTCGATTCAAGAACTACTGGCTGGCATGCGGCTCGGCGATCCGACCGGTTTCCAGCATCTGACGCTCTTTCCGATGTTCCGGCTCAAGCCGGCGCGTTCGGAGCCTGGCTATCTTTTACTCGAAGAGGCGATGGAGCGGGGCCTGGCGCGGGTGACCGAGGTGAGCCACGGCGGCTCGGTCCCGGAGTTGCAATTCGAGAACAGCGCCCCGCTCCCGGTGCTGCTTTTGGATGGCGAGGAGTTGGTGGGCGCCAAACAGAACCGGGTGCTGAATCTCTCGATTCTGGCTCCGGCCCGGTCGGCGATCAAGATTCCGGTCTCCTGCGTCGAGGCCGGACGGTGGCAAAACGTCTCGGCGCAGTTCCGGGCGGCGGATGCGGTGCAGTACGCTTCGGCGCGCGAGGCGCGGGCCCGGCAGGTTTCCAAGTCCATCCGGGAGGAGGGCCACCGGCGTTCGGATCAGAACCAGGTGTGGCAGGACATCGCCTTGAAGGCCGGACGGCTGCGGACGACGTCGGGCACGGGCGCGATGCGGGCCATGTTCGAGCAGCACCGGGATTCGGTGGAGCACTATCTGCGGGCCTTTGCGTGGGCGCCGGGGCAGACGGGGGTGCTGTACTGCATTGGCGGCCAGAGGTGGGGCATCGACCTGTTTGACCATGCGGCGTCGTTCGAGCGGGTCTTCCCGCGGCTGTTGCGAGGGTATGCGCTCGACGCGATCGATACGGAGCCTTCGACGGTCCGCCCGGTCTCTTCGGACCGGCTCGGGAGCTTCGTCCGGGCGGTAGTGAAAGCGCCCGCGTTCGCCGTGCCGGCGGTGGGGCTGGGCAAAGACGTGCGGATCGCGGGCGCCAAGGCCTGCGGAGGAGCGCTGTGGGCCGAGGACCGGTACGTCCACCTGTATGCGTTCTCAAGCCGAGCCGAGGGGAGCGACCGGGCTGGTTCCGGCATTGCGCGGCCGTCGCGGCGCCGGGGGTAGCGAGCGCCGTTAGACGGTTTCGGCGACCGGCTCCGGGGCCTTGCTCAAATCGACCCCCTCCCAACGGGCCACCACGGCCGAAGCCAGGCAGTTGCCGAGGAGGTTGACGGAGGTGCGGGCCATGTCGAGAATCGCATCGACGCCCAGAATGAGCGCAATGCCATCAGGCGGGATGTTAAACGCCGCGATGGTGCCGGCGAGAATGACGAGCGAGGCGCGGGGGACACCGGCCACGCCCTTGCTCGTCAACATCAGGGTGAGCATCAGCATGACCTGCGTGCCAACGGTGAGTTCCATGCCGACCACCTGGGCGCAGAAGATGCTGGCGGCGGCGAGGTAGAGCGTGGAGCCGTCGAGATTGAAGCTATAGCCGGTGGGCAGCACGAAGCTGACGATGTGCTTGGGCACGCCGAAGCGCTCCATGTTCTCGAGCGCTTTGGGCAGCGCGGCTTCCGAACTCGCCGTCGAGAACGCAATCAGCCAGGGCTCCTTGACGGCTTCGATGAAGCGGCCCAGCGGAATCTTCGACAGGTAAACAATTGGCCCGAGAATGCACACGACGAAGAAGACGAGCGAGCCGAAGACGGTGAGCACCAGCAGGCCGAGCGTCTTCAGAATGCCCACGCCGTAGGTGCCCACGGTGACGGCAATCGCTGCGCCCACGGCGAGGGGCGCGAGATACATGACATAGGAGGTGTACTTGAACATCACCTCGGCGAGCGACTCGCACCACTCCACGATGAACTTCGCCTTTTCGCCCACGGCCACGCAGGCCGTGCCGAACAGGAAGCAGAAGACCACCAACTGCAGCACGTCGCCTTTGGCCATGGCGTCGATGACACTGGAGGGGAAGGCGTGTTCGATAATCTGGGTGAGCGTCTGCGTCTTCTGCGTGGGGAGGTTGGTGGAGGCGACCTTGGCCGGGTCGATATGCTGGCCGACGCCGGGTTGGATGAGATTCACCGCGAACAGGCCGACCACCAGCGCGAGCGTCGTCGCGATTTCAAAGTAGAGGATCGCCTTGCCGCCGATGCGGCCCATGGTGCTGACGTTGCCCGAACTGGCGATGCCATAGACGAGCGTCGCGAACAGCAGCGGGGCGATGATGCTCTTGATGAGGTTGATAAAGATCTTGTAGATCGGCGAGAGCTCTTTTGAAAACTCTGGCGCGAAAAAGCCAAGCGCGATGCCGGCCACCATGGCGATAAAAATCCAGCTAGTCTGCGATATTTTTTTCATCGTTCTCCCCACTTCAATTTGGCCCGCAACACATCAAAGAACAGCATCTGCGGCGGCCGGATCAGCTTGATGTAATTTTCACTGCTGCGGCAAACCACACGGTCGCCTCTCTTCAGCGGTTGGCCCACTTGGCCATCGACAGTGAGGAAGATCGCTTCGTCCTCGCTTTTCGCCTGGATCGTAATAACACTAGCATCATTTACGATCACGGGGCGATTGGTGAGGGTGTGCGGACAGATGGGGGTGATGGCGAGCGCCTGCACGGTGGGGAAGATGATGGGTCCGCCGGCGGAGAGCGAGTAGGCCGTCGAACCCGTGGGCGTGGCGATGATGAGGCCGTCGGCCTTGAAGGAGGCGACGAAGTGGCGGTCGACAAAGCAGTCGAGATCGATCATGCGGGCGAGGGCGGCCTTGGTGAGCACGACGTCGTTGAGCGCTTCGTAACGGGCGATGGAGGCTTCGCCGCGAAAGACTTCGCAGTCGAGCATGCGGCGGGGGCCGATGCGGTATTCGCGCCGCAGGGCGAGTTCGAGCGTGGGATACAGTTCATCGAGCGAGATCGACGAAAGGAACCCAAGGTGGCCGAGGTTTACGGCCAGCAGCGGAATGTCCCGTCCGCCGATGGCGCGGGCGGCCGACAGGAGCGTCCCATCGCCGCCCAGCACGATGACGAGTTCGACGCCGTCGGGCAACTCCTGCCGGGCGAGGCCGTCGGTGCGGCCGAGGTAGGCCGCGGTCTGTTCGTCGTAACGGACGGTGATCGACCGTTCGGCGAACCAGGCCAGCATGGTCGTCAGGAGTGCGGGGCCGTTCTGGATCCCTGGTTTTGAGATGACCCCAACGCTTTTATTGCTTTCTGCCATAGAGGAGAAATTCTTTGTTGCCTTCGGCGCCGAGGATGGGACTGACTAGGAGGTCCGTCTCGAAGCCAAGAGTTTGAACCGCTACCGTAACTTTCGCCACCGCTTCGTCGTGCAGGGCGGGGTCGCGGACGATGCCGCCTTTGCCGACCTGCCCGCGTCCAACCTCGAATTGGGGCTTCACGAGAATAACGAGTTCGCCGCGCGGGTGCAAGAGCGCAACGGCAGCGGGCAGGATGAGCGTGATGGAGATGAAGGAGACGTCGGCCACCAGCAGGTCGGCCGGTTCGGAGATATCGGTGGGCTGAAGGTAGCGGGCGTTGACGCCTTCGCGGAGCACGACGCGCGGGTCGGTGCGCAGCTTCCAATCCATCTGATTGGAGCCGACATCGAAGGCAAAGACGCGGCGCGCTCCGCGCTGCAGGAGACAGTCGGTGAAGCCGCCGGTGGAAGAGCCGACGTCGAGGCCGACTTTGCCGGTGACGTCCATCCGCCAGTGCTCGAGCGCGGCTTCAAGTTTCAGCCCGCCGCGGCTGACAAAGCGGGGCTGAGCGAGCAACTCGACCTCGGCGTGTTCGGAGACCTCGCGGCCGGCCTTGTCGGACTTTTGCCCGTCGAGCAAAACCTGGCCGGCGAGGATGAGCGCCTTGGCTTTTTCGCGGGAGGAAGCCAAGCCGCGTTCGACAACCAACTGATCGAGACGCACCTTGGCCATCCGCTATCCCTTGCGCTGCACGATGAAATCGGCGAGCGCGCGCAAGGGGTCGGCCTTGGCATCGAAGCCGGCGAGGGCGGCATGGGCGGCGAGGCGCTCGGCCTCGGCCATGCGGCGGCTCTGCGCGAGCCCGTAGACGGCCGGGAAGGTGATCTTGGCCTGGGCTTCGTCTTTGCCGGGGGTCTTGCCGAGCTCTTCGGGCGAGGCTTCGATGTCGAGGATATCGTCGACAATCTGGAAGGCCAAACCGACGTGTTCGCCGAAGGCGGTCAGGGCGTCCAACTGCTCCGGCGTGGCCTCGGCGTAGAGGGCGCCCATGCGGAGGGAGCAGCGGAGCAGGGCGCCGGTCTTGGCGCGGTGGATCTGGTCGAGGAGTTCGGCGGTGGGCGTCTGGCGTTCGCCTTCGATGTCGTGCACCTGGCCGCCAATCATGCCGCCCACGGTGCCGGAGGCCCGGGCGAGCTCGGCCACCAGCGGCCCGCCGTAGGGCAGCCGGCCGAGCACTTCAAAGGCGAGGGTAAGGAGCGAGTCGCCGGCCAGAATGGCCATGGCTTCGCCGAAGACTTTGTGATTGGTGGGGCGGCCGCGGCGGAGGTCGTCGTTGTCGAGCGCCGGCAGATCGTCGTGGATCAGCGAATAGGTATGGATCATTTCGAGGGTGCAGGCGGCGTCGGCAATGCCTTCGCGCGCGCTGCCGACGGCCTCGAAGGCCGCCATGCACAGCACCGGCCGCACGCGCTTGCCGCCGGCAAAGAGGCTGTAGCGCATGGCTTTGTGGATGGTGTAAGGCGGGGTGGTTTCCGGCGGCACCCAACGTTCGAGGGCTGCATCACAGCGTTCGGCCTGCCGGGCCAGATAAGCTTTCAAATCCATCAACGACTAATTTCCTTCGAACGGTTCGGCCTTCACCTGACCGTTTTTCTTGAGCAGAATTTCTACGCGCGTCTCCGCTTCTTCGAGCTGTTTGCGGCAGTTATCGGACAGATGAACGCCCTTCTCAAACAGGGCGATAGCCTGTTCGAGCGGCAGGTCGCCGCCCTCCAACTCCTTGACGACGGCTTCCAATTCCGACAGGCCAGCTTCAAACGATGGCGGCTTTTCCTCAGGCATTGTCTAATTGTAGCGGCTCAACGCCCCAGGCCTCAGCCGCTTGCCGGAGAGCATCGAGGTCGGCGTGGGAGAAGGGGATGCCGTGGGCGCGGCGGTCCCGTTCGACACGGATCTCCGGGTCGCCGGCCACGAGTACTTCGTCGTAGCCCGCCGCCGGGGTGGCGGTGCGCATCTCGTCAACGAGCCGCCGCATGCGGGCTTCGAACTCGCCGGCGGGGAGGAAGCGCCGGACGTCGATGGCCAGGAAGAAGTGGCTGACGCTAAGCGGCTTTTCGGTGAAGCGGATGCCTCCGATTTCGGCGCCCATGGCGCCGCCGCCCAGGACCGAGGTGAGAATCTCCACCATCAGCGCGAGGCCGGTGCCTTTGTAGCCGCCGAGCGGGGCGACCAAGCCTTCGTAGGCGGCCTTGGTGTCGGTAGTGGGGCGGCCTTCGCGGTCCATGGCCCAGCCCATCGGGATCTCGGGTTCGTGGTTCTGAAAGGCCTTGAAGATGCGGTTGGCGGCGACGGTGGTGGTGGCCATGTCGAGCAGGAAGCTGTCTTCGTAGGGGCCGGGCACGGCCATGCAGATGGGGTTGGTGCCGAATTTCGGTTCTTTCGATTGCCACGGGGCGACGATGGTGGAGGCGTTACAAAACACGATGCCGATGTGGCCGGCCTCGGCCATGCGGCGCGCCCAGAAGGCGGCGGCGCCGAAGTGGTTCGCCCGGCGGGCGGTGACGACGCCCACGCCGTGCGTGGAGGCGAGGCGGTTGGCGATGGCGCAGCATTCAGCCGAGGTGGCCGCGCCAAGGCCATACGCCGCATCGTAGACGCAGATGGCGCCGAACTCGGCGAGCGGCTCGCCGCCCGCGGCGGGCAGCATCAGACCGTGGCTGATGTGGTCGAGATAGTAGAGCAGCAGGCGAATGCCGTGCGAATCGACGCCGCGCAGGTTGCCGAAGACGAGATTGGCCGCCACCTCGCGCGCGTAAGCGGTGGGGGTGCCGGCGGCTTCCAGCAGGGCGATGCCAAAGCGTTCAAGCGCCTCGGCCTTTACTGTTTGACCCATCGTTTCAAGTCCGGATGGAGCAGACGCTGCACTTCGGCCTTCTCGAGATCGGCGCGGGTGACCACGCGGGCCGAAAGGTCGATGCGCTTGGGCGGGGTCTGACCGTTGAGCTTATCCACGAGCGTCTTCACCGCATCGTGGCCCATGCGAAAGGGATCCTGCACGACCATGGCGTCGATGACGCCGGCCCGCAGATCTTCAATCATGCCATCGCTCGAATCAAAGGCGACCAGGTGCACTTTGCCCACCAGATTGCGCGATTTGATGGCGAGCGCGGCGCCGACGCTCGACGGCTCCGAGGAGCCGAACATGCCGTTGAGGTCCGGGTGCGCCGTCAGCATATTTTCGGCCGCGGCCATGGACTTCGAGCGGTCCGACTGGCCGAACTGCGAGGCGACGATTTTGATGCCGGGGAATTCGGCGGCGAGGGCATCGGTAAATCCGCGTTCGCGGTCCATGGTGGAGCCGCTCCCCGGGGTGTGCATGACCATGGCGACTTTGCCTTTGCCGTCCAGTAGACGGCCGAGGCTGCGAGCGGCCAACTGGCCGGCCTCGTAGTTGTTGGTGGCGAGAAAGCTCATGTAGTTTTCGCCGTCGACGCCGGAGTCAAAGACGGTGACCGGAATGCCGGCTGCCGCCGCGCGATCAAGCGAAGCCAGCAGCACCTTGCGTTCGGTGGCGGCCACGGCCATGGCGTCCACGCGCCGCGAGATGAAGCTATCGACAATCTGCAGTTGGCGCGTGAAGTCGGTTTCGGACGCAGCGCCGTTCCACTCCACTTGAACGCCGTACTCTTCGCCCGCCGCCATGGCGCCCGCCTGCACCGAGAGCCAGAACAGATGGGAGGTGGCTTTCGGCACCACGGCGATAATTTTTTTTTCGCTCTTCTGGCAGCCGGCCAGAGCCAGAAACCCCAGCAGCAGGACGGCGCTACTGCGCACACCAGCCTCCGTCGATCAGGATATCGGTGCCGGTGATGAAGCCGGCATCGGGCGAGCAGAGGTAGGCCGCGAGCTGGCCGATCTCTTCCACCTTACCCCAGCGGCCCAGCGGAATCTTCGACATGAAGATCGCGTTGGTTTCCGGGTTGTTCATCAGTGGCACGTTCATCTCCGTGGCAAAGGGCCCGGGGCTGATGCCGTTGACGGTGATGCCTTCGCTCGCCAGTTCGAGCGCGAGCGACTTGGTGAAGCCGAGCAGGGCGGCCTTGCTCGAGGAGTACGCCGTGCGGCCCCCGAGCGAGACATGGCTCATGATGGAGGTCATGTTGAGGATCCGCCCGTAGCCCTTGCCCTTCATCGGGGGCACGAAGGCGCGGCAGAGCAGAAAGGCGCTGGTGAGGTTGGTGCCGATGACGGCGTTCCATTCGTCGAGCGTAAACTCGTGGACGTTCTTGCGGATGTTGATGCCGGCGTTGTTGATGAGGATATCGACCCCGCCGAAGGCAGCGAGCACCGCTTCGGCCATGGCGGCCACCTGGGTTTCGTCGGTCACATCGGCGGCAAAGCAGCGGGCCGTCGAACCGGCTTCGGCCACCAGCCGGGCGCTCTCTTCAAGCGCGGCGACATCGCGCGCCACCAACGCGATCTGCGCCCCGCGGGCGGCCAGCGCGATGGCCATGGCGCGGCCCAGGCCGCGGCTGCCGCCGGTGATGACGGCGACTTTGTTAGCAAGAGATTGATCAGACATGAGTTATGGTTTCCGGGCGGCTTGGGCCGCGTTGAGAATTCGGTCCGCGACGCCGCGAGCGTTGTCGATATTGTCCAGCCGGAGCGGAGCAGAGTCTCCGGTGGCCAGCACCGCCAGATTGCCCACCCCCAGGATGCGTTGGCCCAGGCTCTGCTCCACGCGGACATCTTCAACCTTGGCCAGCATCAGCGTGCGCTGCGACTTGCTCAGGACACCCTGTTCGAAGCGGAGCGTGTCCCCGGAGAGCGTCATCTGCCGGTTCTGCAGCTGCACGAGCCGGAGGACGGCCCAGAGATCGATACCCAGCGGAAACAGGAACAGCCCCAGGAGGGCCTTTGGCTCCCAATTCCGCGTAGCGAGATAGTAGGCGATTCCCAGCAGGAGAACCGTCGAAAGCAGCAGCCAGCCCATGACGGCCTTGGCGGTGGACTTGATGACAAGAGGCTTCATCGGGGCACCCGTTATTATATGAGGTTGAGAGGTACTATGTTTTTTCGCACCATTTCGTTCCCATTCTTGTTCGCTACACTTTGCCTGGCGGACTTCAAGTATGACCAGACCACCCGGATGACCGGTGGCTCCATGCTCCGCATGATGCAGATGGTAGGCCGCGGCGCCGCCGATCCGCATACCAGCACCGTCGCCGTCAAGGGCGACAAGATGGCCACGCGGTCCAAGGACTCGATTGTCATCGTCGATCTGTCCGCCGAGACCACCACCACCGTCGACCTGAAGGACCAGACCTACTCCGTCATGACCTTCGCCCAGACCCGCGAGCAGATGGAGAAGCTGTTCAGCAAACGGGGCGACAAGGTGGAAACCAACGTCAGCGTCGATGGCAAGCAGACCGGCAAGAAAGCAACCGTCAATGGCATGGCGACCAGCGAGTGGATGCTGACCATGCTCGTCGAAGGCAACTCGGGCGGCCAGCGCGGCCAGATGCGCATGGAGATGAGCAATTGGGTCTCCGAGAGCAAGATCGCCGGCTTTGATGAGGTGACCACGTTCCAGCGGAAGATGGTGCAGAAGATGGGGCTGGCGACGCTGGCTGGACCGGCGGGGCCCATGGCGCAGCCGGGTATGGCCAAGGGCATGGCCGAGATGGCCAAGAAGATGGCCGAAGTGGGCGGCGTGCCGATTGTCACCGTCATTCGGATGATCCCCACCGATCCCGAACAGATCAAGCAGATGGAAGCCATGCAGGCGCAGAGCGCGGACGCGCCGGGACGGCCGAGCATGGGCGAGGCGCTCTCCGGCGCCCTCGGCGGCCGGTTGGGCGGCTTTGGCCGCAAGAAGAAGACCGAAGACCCCCCGCCAGCCTCACCGGCTCCCGCTACCGCCGCGCCGGCCAAGAGCACCCTGCCCGTCGAAGGGAGCTTTTCCTCCGCGGCCAGCATGATGGAGATGCTCACCGAATCGGCCAACTTCTCTTCGCTACCGGTGGACGCCGCCCTGTTCGCCGTGCCCACCGGCTTTAAACAAGTGAAGCCTAAGGGACTGTAACCGCGCTCAAAATGGGCTGGCCGGGGAAGACGCCTTCGGCCAGCTTTTCGTCCTGGACGACAACGACGCCATTCACGAGAACGTGCTTGATCCCGGTAGAGTACTGCGCCGGGTTCTGATAGGTGGAACGGTCGATCACCGTCGCGGGATCGAAGATCGCGATATCGGCATCGGCGCCCACCTGCAGGCGCCCTTTGCGCTTCATCACCGGGGTGAAGTTTTCAAGACGCTTGGCCGGCATGTAGCTGATCTTGTGCAGCGCCTGCATCAACGTCAGCACCTTCCGCTCCCGAACGTAGACGCCGAGCACCCGGGCATAGGTGCCCGCGGCGCGCGGATGGCCCTTGCCTTCCGTAATCCAGCCATCGCTCGCCACCATCACATCCGGCGCCGCAATCGCTTGGTCCACATCCTCCTCCCGCATGGTGAAGGTAATGACCGTTCCGCCCTGCTTGCGCCGTTCGGCGAAGGTTTTCTCCGTGAGCCGTTCGCCCGTCTCCACCCACATCAGGTCTTCGAAGCGGACCTCGAGCTTCTCCCGCCAGCCGGGATCGAAGATGGCCGAATCGAGCCGCGTCATGCCGGCGACGTAGGGATAGGCCTCCGTCGTAATGTCGAGGCCGCGCGCACGCGCCCCGCGCACCATGCCGATCGCGTCGGCCCAGGCGCGCCCGGAACTCGAATTGATATGCACGACGTGCAGCGGCGAACCGGTAGCCGCGGCATCGGCGATCACCTCCTGCAGCGCGTCGACCACGCCGGGATCCTTGCGGCCGCCGCTGCGCATGTGGACAAACACCGGCACCTTCACCGCCGCCGAGAGCTTGAACACATCGAGAATCTCCGTGCGGCTCGCAAACGGAGTATAGGCGATGCCCATGCCGATGCCCAGGCCGCCCTCCCGTAGTCCCTGCCGCAGCAGCGCCAGCGTCTTTTCCTGCTCGGCCTGTGTAGCCGCCCGCGTCGCCGCCGGTCCGCGCGGCAGCCAGTCGGAGGTGTCGCCCACGGCGGCCATCCGCGTGGGAATGTGGCCGGCCGAGGCGCCAAAGTGAATCAGCGCTTTGCCCTCCCGCTCGGCCACCCAGGGCTTGACGGGCGAGACACCCACTTCCATTTCGAGCGCCGTCGTCACGCCATCGCGGGCCTTGTAGCGATAGTTCTCATCGGATTGCCCGTGCGAGTGCAGATCGATAAAGCCGGGGGCGACCACCAGCCCCTTGGCATCCAGCGTCTGCTTCCCCGCCAGCGGCTGCGCGCTGATGGCGGCGATGCGGCCGTTGCGAATGCCGACAAAGCGGACGGCGTCCAGTTTGGTCTCCGGGTCCATCACCCGGCCACCGGCGATTACCAGATCAAAAGGCTGTGCGTGCAGGCCAAACGCCAAAAGGGCGCCCAGGATAAGGCGCCCTTCGAGCAGGCCGAGGAGGTTACTCGACATTTTGTTTACTCAACATTCTTGACTACTCAACATCCTTGCTCCGCTTTTTGCGGTTTCGCTTGCGGGCCAACGCTTCTTTGGTGCGGCGCTTTTCGCCCGGCTTCAGGTAGAAGGAGTGACGCTTGATCTCCTTAATGATGTCTTCCTGTTGCACCTTGCGCTTAAAGCGACGCAACGCATTTTCGAGCGTTTCGCCGTCTTGGACTAGAACTTCAGCCAAAAAAAATTCACCCCCTCAGTGTGTAACGACAACGTTCCCAGGATACCAGACTCAGCTCATGCGGGCGAACGGGTTGAAGTCGGTGTCGGTATCGTAGAGGTCAACCCCCTCGGCCTTCTTCAACGCGTTGACGACCAGATAGGTCACCGGCGTGGCCGCCGCCTCGTAGACGACCTTCACCACGTAGCCCGACCAGATGAGGTTGAAGATCAACTCCCAGGACATGGTGCCGCCGAAGCCGACAATCATGACGATGACGGTATCGACCAGTTGGCCCACTGCCGTCGAGCCGATTGTACGCGTCCACAGCATCCGGCCCTTGGTGAGGACCTTCATCTTGGCCATGACGAAGGAGTTGGCAAACTCGCCGCACCAGTAGGCGATCAGGCTCGCCACCACCAGGCGCGGCAGAAAGCCGAACACCGTTTCAAAGGCCTGCTGATTGCCCCACCCCGGCGCCGGGGGCAACTGCACGATGGTCATCGCCAGCGTGGTCAGCAGCGTCTGCGCGAGAAAGCCATGCCAGATAGCGCGGCGCGAACCGGCGTAGCCGTAGACCTCGGTGAAAATGTCACCGAAAATGTAGGTCAGCGGAAACAGCAGTTGCGCGCCCGAAAGCGTGAAGGGGCCGATCTGGCAGATCTTCGGGGCCACTAGATTCGAAATCAGCAGCACCACCACGAAGAACGACAGGCAAAGGTCGTAGTACCGGAAGCGGTGCTGCTCAGTGAGACGGGTTAAGAAGGAAGGCGAAGCCACGCCGCATTATAAAACGCGCAGGTCCACGCCCGTCATCTCGGCCGATTTTTCTACGCCCAACAGGCCCAGCATGGTCGGCGCAATGTCGCGCAGGCTGCCGCCGGAACGCAGCGGTTGACGCCCGTCGCTGGCCAGAATAAACGGCACCGGGTTAGTCGTGTGGTAGGTGTGCGGTCCGCCCGTCACCGGATCAATCATCGTCTCGGCGTTGCCGTGGTCGGCGGTGACAATCCAGGCCGCGTTGCGCTGCTGAATGAGCGGCCAGATCTGGCTCAGGCAATCGTCCACCTTCTCGCAGGCGCGGATGGCCGGTTCGAGTTGGCCCGAGTGACCCACCATGTCCGGGTTGGCAAAGTTAACGACGATGACGTCAAACGTGTTGTCGACGAGGCCCTTCTTTACGATGTCGCAAACGCCCTGCGCCGACATCTCCGGCGCCAGGTCGTAGGTCGCCACCTTGGGCGAGGCCACCATCGCGCGCTCTTCGGTCGAAAAGGGTTTCTCGATGCCGCCGTTAAAGAAGAACGTCACGTGCGGATACTTCTCCGTCTCCGCCGTGCGCAGGTTCCGCAGGTTGTGCCGCTCAAGCACCGCGCCCAGAATGTTCTGCGGCGTCTCCACCGGGATGACATGCTGCACGCCCCAGGCGGCGAAATTCTTGTCGTACTGCGTCATGGTGACGTAGTGCAGGTTCTTCGGCGCCAGCGACCGGGAGATGGGCTCAAAGCTCGGGTCCATGATCGCCTGCGTCAACTCGCGGCCGCGGTCGGCGCGGTAGTTGAAGAACATCACGGCGTCGCCATCGCGGATGGGCGCCCCGTCGCCGACGACGGTCGGCAGGACGAACTCATCGGTCGTGCCGCGCTCGTAGCTCTGCTTGACGGCGGTCACCGCGTCCGGTGCCTTCTCGCCCTGGCCCAGCACCACGGTGCGGAAGGCCTGCTCGACCCGCTCCCAGCGCTTATCGCGATCCATCGCATAGTAACGGCCGGTAACGGTAGCCACCCGCCCCACGCCGATCTCGGCGATCTTGGCCTCGAGCTCCTGCATGTAGCCCAGGCCCGAGTGCGGCGGCGTATCGCGGCCGTCCATGAAGGCATGGACGGCCACGTCGGTCAAACCCTCCCGCTTGGCCATCGCCAGCAGGGCGTAGAGGTGGGTGTTGTAGGAGTGCACCCCGCCGTCGCTCACCAACCCGAGCAGATGCAGCCGCCGGCCGCGCGCGGCGGCCATCAGCGACTTCAGTACCGGATCCTGATAGATCTCGCCGGTCAGGACGAGTAGATCAATCCGCGTGACATCCATGCGGATGACGCGTCCGGCGCCGATGTTCAGATGGCCCACCTCGCTGTTGCCCATCTGCCCGGCGGGAAGCCCCACGGCCTCCCCCGAGGTCTGGATCAACGTATGCGGGAACGTCCGCTGCAGCATGTCGAAGGTGGGGGTCTTCGCCAGATAGACCGCGTTGCCGCGGGTTTCGGGCGAATACCCCCAACCGTCCAGGATGGTGAGAACGACGGGTCGCTTGGCCATGGTTACCGCTTGAAGGCCGCGCGGCCGGCAAACTTGGCGAGTGAGCCGAGCTCTTCTTCAATCCGCAGCAGCTGGTTGTACTTGGCAATGCGGTCCGTGCGCGAGGCCGAACCGGTCTTGATCTGGCCGCAGCCGGTGGCGACGGCGAGGTCGGCAATGAAGCTGTCCTCGGTCTCGCCCGAACGGTGCGAGCTGATCGCCGTGTAGCCCGCCACGGCCGCCATGTGCATGGCCTCGAGGGTCTCGGTGAGCGAGCCGATCTGGTTCACCTTCACAAGAATCGAGTTCGCGATGCCCTTGTCGATACCCATCTGCAGCCGCTTGGTGTTGGTGACGAACAGGTCGTCGCCCACCAGCTGGCACTTCGCGCCAATCGTCTCGGTGAGAATCTTCCAGCCCGCCCAATCGTCCTCGGCCATGCCGTCTTCAATCGAGATGATCGGATACTTCGAAACGAGGTCGGCCCAGAATTCGGCCATCTGCTCCGAAGTCCGCTCCGAGCCGTCCGACTTCTTGAAGACGTACTTCTTTTTCTTCTTGTCGTAGAACTCGCTGGCGGCCGGGTCGAGCGTGATCGAGATCTGCGTGCCAGGCTTATAGCCGGCCTGGATGATGGCTTCGATCAGCACTTCGAGCGCCTCTTCGTTCGACTTCAGGCTCGGCGCAAAGCCGCCCTCATCGCCGACGGCGGTCGAATAGCCGCGCTTCTTGAGCACGCCCTTCAGCGTGTGGAACACCTCGGCGCCCATGCGCAGCGAGTCCGAAAACTTCGTCGCGCCGTGCGGGGCCACCATGAACTCCTGCAGGTCCACGGAGCTGTCGGCGTGCGCGCCGCCGTTGATCAGGTTCATCATCGGCACCGGCAGAATGCAGGCGTTGACGCCGCCCAGGTAGCGGTACAGCGGCATGCCGTGGCTCTGCGCGGCGGCGCGCGCGGTAGCCAGCGAAACAGCCAGGATGGCGTTAGCGCCCAGCTTGCCCTTGTTCGGCGTTCCGTCGGTCTCGATCATCTTCGCGTCGACTTCGGCCTGACGCGACGCGTCCATCCCAATGATGGCCGGCTCGATCTTCTTGTTGATGTTGTCGACAGCCTTGCGCGTCCCCTTGCCCAGGTAACGCTTCTTGTCGCCATCGCGCAGCTCCACGGCTTCGTGCTCGCCGGTAGAGGCGCCACTCGGCACGGCGGCGCGGCCCAGGCTGCCATCCACCAAATACACATCGGCTTCCACGGTGGGATTGCCCCGCGAGTCCAATACCTCGCGGCCTACAACTTTAACGATTTCCGTCATTGTAGCCCTATTTTCGCATACCGGGCCTGCTAAGCTAACGAGGGCATGAAAGCTCTGGCTCTATTCCTGCTCGCCAGCCCCCTCGCGGGCCAGTGGACCTACCAGGTAGTCAACACCTATCCCCACGACCGGGAGGCCTTCACGCAGGGTCTGGAATACCGCAACGGCTTCCTCTACGAAGGCACCGGCCTGCACGGGCGTTCGAGTCTGCGCAAAGTGAAACTCGAAACCGGCATCGTGCTCCAGAAGCTTTCCCTGCCCCCGCAATTCTTCGGCGAAGGCATTTCCGTAGTGGGCGACCGCATCGTGCAGCTCACCTGGCAATCGGAAACGGGCTTCGTCTGGGGCCTGCAGGACTTCAAGCTGCAGCGGCAGTTCACCTACCGGGGCGAAGGCTGGGGCCTCACCACCGACGGCCGCCATCTCTACTTCAGCGACGGCACCGACGAGATCCGCGTTCTCGATAGCCAGACGCTCGCCGAAACGCGCCGCATCCGCGTGCGCGAAAACGGCCGCCCGCTCAAGGACCTCAACGAACTCGAATGGGTGGAAGGCGAAATCCTCGCCAACGTCTGGCAAACCGACCGGATTGTCAAAATCAATCCGCTCACCGGCCGGGTCACCGGGTCCATCGATCTTACCGGCATCCTGCCCTGGCCGGAGCGCGCCGGCGCCGACGTGCTCAACGGCATCGCCTACGACGCCGCCGGCAAGCGCCTGTTCGTCACCGGCAAGCTGTGGCCCAAGCTGTTCCACATCCGGCTCGTCAAGAAGTAACGGCCCTAGAACAGATACCGGCTCAGCATCTCTTTGAGCTCGGCCAACACCTGCCGCCGCTCCTCCACCGTCGGCTGCGCATAGGCATAGCGAATCAGCCGCTCGCCCGCCTCGGTCGCCATCCGCAGCTTCAAATCAAGCGACGCGGAGCTTTTCACCCCCAGCCACTCGATCATAAACAGCCGCACCAGCCCCCCCGGCCCCGCCCCCGGCGCCATCTGCTGGCTCCGCGCCGCGGCGCTCACATGCTGGCCCAGCGCAATCGCCCGGAAGTCCGGCCGTTCGTCCAAAAACGCCACGTAGGCATCCACCACCCGGCCCAGAAACTCCGGCCCCTTGGCCAGCAGCGACTTCACCAGCAGCCGCTGCAACCGCCCCCGGAACTCCTCCATATGCCGCACCGCAATCGCGTCGATAATCTCCTGTTTGTCCGGAAAAAAGCGGTAGAGCGCGCCCACCGAAATACCGGCTGCCTCAGCAATCCGGCTCGTCGTAATCTGCTCGAGCGGCATCTCCGCGAGCAGCGCGGACGTCCCCTGATAGATCTGCTGAATCGTATCGAGGCTCCGTTCCTGAACCGGCGTGCGGCGCATTTCATTGACACTATCACGTCCGGAATGGTAAAAGCGAATAGGACTTCGCGTTTATGCCCGTACCGATCTCGCAGATGTGGACCGTCGCCAGCTACGTCCTCCGGCAGAAGCTCGCCGGCCGGAAACAGTACCCGCTCGTGCTGATGCTCGAACCGCTGTTCCGCTGCAATCTCGCCTGCGCCGGCTGCGGCAAGATCCAGTACCCGGCCCACGTGCTCAAAAAGAACATGTCCGTCGAAGACGCCCTCCGCGCCGTCGACGAGTGCGGCGCTCCCATGGTCTCCATCCCCGGCGGCGAACCGCTCATGCACCCGCAGATTGCCGAAATCGTCGCCGGCCTCATCGCCCGCAAGAAGTACATCTACCTCTGCACCAACGCCCTCCTGCTCAAAGAAAAGCTCCCCCTGTTCACCCCGTCCAAGTACCTCAGCTTCTCCGTCCACATGGACGGCGACAAGGAGCATCACGATCTTTCCGTCTGCAAAGAGGGCGGCTACGAACTGGCCTACGAAGGCATCCGCGCCGCCCTCGCGCGCGGCTTCCGCGTCACCACGAATACCACCCTCTTTGATGGCGCCGACCCCAACGGCGTCCGCCAGTTTTTTGACGACATGATGGCCCTCGGCGTCGAGGGCATGATGCTTTCGCCCTGCTACTCCTACGACAAAGCGCCCGACCAGAAGAGCTTCCTTGGCCGAGCCCGCACCCGGCGCCTGTTCCGGGCCATTCTCTCCAATCGCAAGCCGTCGTGGAAGTTCAACATGTCGCCGCTGTTTCTCGAATTCCTCATGGGTAAGCAGGAGTACCACTGCACGCCCTGGGGCATGCCCACCTACAACCTGTTCGGCTGGCAGAAGCCCTGCTACCTGCTCCAGGATGGCTACGCCGACACCTTCGCCGAACTGATGGCGTCGGTGGAATGGGACAACTACGGCACCGCCAGCGGCAACCCCAAGTGCGCCAACTGCATGGTGCACAGCGGCTACGAAGCCTCGGCCGTCGACTTCACCTTCGGCTCCCTGCGCGGCCTGTGGGAGAGCGGGCGGGCGATGTTCTTCGACCGGCATCCTGATGCCGAAGCCCTGGAAATTCTCCAGGAGCCCGCGCGGCCCTTGTTCACGCCCGATAAGCTAGTCCAGCTCGAAGGACACAAAACCGGAGTCAACCAGTGAGTCACGAAGAGTTACCAGGCGCTTCTTATCAAATGGCCAGCGAGGCCGAGGTCCTCGAAGCGCTCGAAAAGGCCTTTGACTACCGGGGCGACGTGACGATCACGCGGCGCGACGGCAGCTCCGTTGAAGGCTACATCTTCGACCGCTGGACCGGCCCCACGCTCGCCGACAGCTACGTTCGCCTCTTCCCCAAAGACACCGACCAGAAGATCGCCGTCCCCTACTCCGATGTCGGCGCCCTCCACTTCACCGGCCGCGACACCGCCGCCGGCAAAAGCTGGGAGGCCTGGATGAAGAAGTACATCGAAAAGAAGATGGCCGGCGAAAAAAATATTGAGCTGCTCCCCGAAGACCTCGGCTAACCCTTCCCAAGGCCGACTTCGAGCAGCATCTGCCGCAAAGCCAGAATGCCCCCGGCCCCGTCCTGCCGGTGCTCCATCAGCCCGTCTTTGCCAAGAAGAATGTAAACCGGAAAACCCTTCGGCGCCACCAGGCGCACCAGGTCGGTATCCTCCGTCAACACCACCTGCGGCGAGCGCGGGCTCTTGGCCAGAAACTCTTCCACCTGCGCCCGGCGTTCGCCCACGTTCACGGCCAGCATCGTCAACTGTCCCGGAGCGTACTCTTTGTGGATGGTTTCAAGCGCCGGCTGCTCCCGCCGGCAGTAGCCGCACCAGGTGGTCCAAAACTGGATCAGCACCGGCTTGCCCTTCAACGAACTGGTGTCAAATCGTTCGCCCGTTATCGTCTTGCCGGAGAACGGAGGCACCCGCTGCCCCACCCCGAACCCGCAGGCAGCCGCCGGAAATGTCCAGATGAAATTGCGCCGATCCATCCCATAATCCTAATCGAATACAGTAGCCTGAAACACCATGCGCCGGATCCTGCTCTGCCTCACCGCCACGGTCGCGCTCCATGCCGCCGATTGGTCGCTCGAAAAACTCTACACCCGCCCCTTCGTCTGGGGTACCTCGCCCGACCGCCTCACCTGGGCCGAAGACAAGCCGGTGCTCGTCTTTCTGTGGAATGAAGACGGCCGGCGGCACCTCGACCTCTACGCCTGGCACGCCCCCGCCAAACGCCGCCTCCGCCTCACCAATCTCGAATTTGCCCGCGACGAGTTCAACCCCTTGCCCGACGAAAACGACGAGCGGCTGAAGGCCAACCGCATGCCCCCGGCCGGCCTCTCCGACTTCGCCGTCTCCGCCGACGGAACCCGCGTCGCCTACGTCTGGCGCGGCGACCTCTACCTCGTTCCCACCGACAACCCCAAACCCGAGCGCCTCACCCAAACCCGCGCCGCCGAAACCGCCCCGGCCTTCTCTCCCGATGGCGAAAGGCTCCTGTTCCACCGCGCCGGCGAACTCTTTGTGCAGAACCTCCGCACCGGCTTCCTCGCCCAGCTCACCGAAGGCCCCACCGGCGCCGCCGTCTGGTCCCCGGACGGCGCGCGCATCGCCTACGTCAAGTCCACGCCCGGCGCCACCCGCACCCAGGTGCTCATGAACTACTCCGGCCAGTTCGCCCGCTCACAACCATTCCCCCGCGGCGTCGCCGGCGACGAAGGCGCCGCCTCCACGCGCTACGTGGTCGCCAGCACCGGCGGCAAACCCGTGCAACTCGAAGACGCCTTCCCCGGCGCCCGCGCCCGCGCCGGACTCCCCGTCTGGTCCCCCGACAGCCGCTCCCTGCTCGTCTCCACCGTCTCGGCCGACCACCACACCCGCCGCGTCCAGGTCCTCGACGCCAAAACCGGCAAAGGCAAAACCGTCTTCACCGACCACGACGACCGCTGGGTCAGCGCCGAGTTCGAAGCCTGGTCGCCCGACTCGCAATCGGTCCTCCTCGCCAGCGACCGCGACGGCTTCATCCATCTGTGGAAGATCCCCGCCGCCGGCGGCGACCCGGTGCAGCTCACCAAAGGCCCGTGGGAGCTCGACACGGAAAACTTCAGCTACCCGCCCCAGTGGCTCGACGGCCAGATCGTCTACTGCTCCACCGAAGCCGGCACCAGCCAGCGCCAGCTCTATCGCATCGCCCCCGACGGCACCGGCAAACGCCCGCTCACCACCCGCCCCGGCCTCAACGTCGGCGCCCTCAGCAAGGATGGCCGCTTCCTCGCCGTCCGCCACGCCAACCTCTCCGCGCCCTGGGACCTCTTCGTCAACGACGAACGCGTCACCATCTCCCCCCGCACCGAGTTCTCCACCTACGACTGGCCCCGCACCGAGTTCGTCCAGTTCCCTTCCCGCGCCGACCGCGCCACCGTCCAGGCCAAGCTCCTCCTGCCGCCCGGCTACTCACCCGCCAAACAGTACCCCTGCGTCTTCTTTATCCACGGCGCCGGCATCGCCTCCTCCGTCTTGCAGCAGTGGGGCTCCTATCAGGAGCTGCGCTACGTCTTCAACGCCTACCTCGCCAACTCCGGCTACATCGTCATGGATCTCGACTACCGCGGCTCCTCCGGCTACGGCCGCAACTGGCGTACCGGCGTCCATCTGCACATGGGCGGTCCGGACCTGCAGGATGTCCTCGGCGCGGTCGACTATCTCCGCGCCCGGGGCGGCGTCGACCTGAACCGGCTCGGCATCTGGGGCGTCAGCTACGGCGGCTTTATGACCAACATGGCCCTGTTCCTCTCCCCCGGCACCTTCAAAGCCGGCAGCTCCTGGGCCGCCGTCAACGACTGGGAGAACTATAATCCCGGCTACACCGAGCAGCGGCTCTCGACGCCCGCCGCCCACCCCGAAGCCTACCGCCGCAGCTCCCCCATCACCTTCTCCGGCAACCTGCGCGATCACCTGCAGATCGTTCACGGCATGGTAGATTCAAACGTACTCTTTCAGGACGCAGTGCAACTGACCGAAAAGCTGATCCGGGAACGGAAACCGTTTGAAGAGATCTTCTACCCGCAGGAAGATCACGGCTTCGTACGGGACGAAACACTCATCGACGCCTTCGGACGCACCGCGCGCTTCCTCGACCGGCACCTCAAGCCATGATCGTTCCCCGCTTCTATCCCATTGTCGACTCCCTCGAAGCCGCCGACGCCGTCCTGCAAGCCGGCGCCGAAATCCTGCAATGGCGCCACAAAGGGCCGCTCACGCGCCAAGCCTTCGAAACCGCCGCCGCCATCGCCGAACGCTGCCGGGGCGTGCCCTTCGTCGTCAACGACCGCGCCGATGTCGCCGTCCTGCTCGGCGCCAGCCTCCACCTCGGCCAGGACGACCTGCCCCCCGTCCTCGCCCGGCAGATGGTCTACATGATCGGCCTGTCCACCCATAACGCCGCCCAGATGCAGGCCGCCAACGACGAACCGGTCGTCTACCACGCCCTCGGCCCCATCTTTCCGACCGCCTCGAAAACGAACCCGGACCCCGTCGTCGGCCTCGCCGGCCTGCGCGCCATCGCCCCGCTGTCCAAGCGTCCGGTCGTCGCCATCGGCGGCATCACCTTTGAAACCGCGGCCAGCGTCATCGAAGCGGGCGCCGACTCGGTAGCCGTCATCGGCGCCCTGCAACAGGGCGACATCACCCGGACGGCGCGCGCCTGGATCCAGCATCTGCGCTAGCCCCCCGACTCCTCCATACTGTAGGGTGATCCCTCCATGAACACGCCAAAGCACAGCCTGGGACTCTTCGACGCCACCACCATCGTCATGGGTTCCATGATCGGCTCCGGCGTCTTCATCGTGGCCGCCGATATCGGTCGCCAGGTCGGCTCGCCCGGCCTGATGCTGATGGCCTGGGTCGCCACCGCGCTGCTGACGCTCATCGCCGCCCTCAGCTACGGAGAACTCGCCGCCATGATGCCCAAGGCCGGCGGCCAGTACATCTATCTGCGCGAGGCCTTTGGCCCGCTCTACGGCTTCCTGTACGGATGGACGTTCTTCACTGTCATCCAAACCGGCACTATCGCCGCCGTGGCCGTGGCCTTCGCCAAGTTCCTCGGCGTCTTCGTGCCCGACCTCAGCCAGAAGGGCGTGGCCATCGTGCTGATCGTGTTCCTCACCTGGCTCAACACCCGCGGACTCCGCACGGGCGCGCTCGTGCAAAACATCTTCACCGTCGCCAAGACCGGCGCGCTGCTCGGCCTGATCGGCGCGGCGTTCCTGTTCGGGCGCAACGACGCCGCCATCGCCCGCAACTTCGGCGAAAACTTCTGGGCCGGAGGCTTCGACGGGCTCACCGCCCTCCGCGTGCTCGGCGTCGCTCTGGTTGGGTCCCTGTTCTCGTCCGACTCCTGGAATAACGTTACCTTCACGGCCGGCGAAACCCGCCACCCGCAGCGCAACGTGCCGCTCTCGCTGCTGCTCGGGGTGGGCCTCGTCTCCATTCTCTACCTGCTCGCCAACTACGCCTACCTGCTCGTGCTGCCCTTCGACCAGATTCAAAACGCCGCCCAGGACCGCGTCGGCACCGCCGCCGCCAGCGCCATCCTCGGCCCGGTGGCCGTGCAGGTGATGGCCGCTGCCATCATGGTATCCACCTTCGGCTGCGCCAACGGCCTCACCCTCGCCGGCGCCCGGGTCTACTACGCCATGGCGCTCGATAATCTCTTCTTCCGCCAGGCGGCCCAACTCGACCCGCGGACGCAAGCCCCCACGACCTCGCTCTGGATCCAGTGCCTCTGGGCCTGCGGCCTCACGCTCACCGGCAGCTATGGCGACCTACTCGACTATGTTATATTCGCAGTTTTGCTTTTCTACATCCTGACGATTGTGGGCATCTTCGTACTGCGCCGGACGCGCCCCGAAGCGCCCCGGCCCTACAAAGCGTTCGGATACCCGCTGCTGCCGGGGCTGTACATTCTCCTGGCCAGCGGCATTGAGTTGTTGCTGTTGCTGTACAAACCTAGCTTTACGTGGCCCGGGCTGATCATTGTTCTACTTGGCATCCCGGTATATTTCTGGTGGACGAAAGGGAAGGTCAACGCATGAGTCTTTTTGCAACCAAGCCGCTTAAGCGGATCCTCGAAGAGTCAGAGGGCGGAGAGCACCAGCTCAAGCGCACCTTGTCGGCGGCCCAACTGGTCGCTCTCGGCATCGGTGCCATCATCGGCGCCGGCATCTTCACCCTCACCGGAGTCGCCGCGGCCGAACACGCCGGACCAGCCATTACGCTCGCCTTCATCGCGGCGGCCATCGGCTGCGCCTTCGCCGGACTCTGCTACAGCGAGTTCGCCACCATGATCCCCATCGCCGGCTCGGCCTACACCTACGCCTACGCCACCATGGGCGAACTGCTGGCCTGGATCATCGGCTGGGACCTCGTGCTCGAGTACGCCGTTGGCGCCGCCACGGTCGCCGTCGGGTGGAGCGGAACGCTGGTGTCGCTACTGCAAAATCTGGGCATTCATCTGCCGCCAGCCCTGATCACCTCGCCCTTTGAGCCCATCAAACTGGCCGACGGCAGCACCGTCACCGGCCTCATCAACCTGCCGGCCGTGCTCATCGTCTGCGCCATCTCGCTGCTGCTCATGCGCGGCATTCAGGAATCGGCCCGCGCCAACGGCATCATCGTGGTCCTGAAGGTCGCCGTGATCATCGTCTTCATCGCCATCGGCTGGTCGTTTGTCGACTCCTCCAATCACAGCAACTACATTCCGCTCAACGAAGGCGGCAGCCGCTACGGCTGGTCCGGCATCCTGCGGGCCGCCGGGGTGATCTTTTTCGCCTACATCGGTTTCGACGCCGTCTCCACCGCCGCGCAGGAGGCCAAAAACCCGAAGCGCGATATGCCCATCGGCATCATCGGTTCGCTGATCGTCTGCACCGTGCTGTTCATTCTCTACGCCCACGTGCTCACTGGCATTGTGAATTATAAAGAACTCAACGTCCCGAGTCCCATTACGCTCGCGCTGAACAAGATGCCCTACACCTGGCTCGCGATTCTGATGAAGGTCGCCGTGCTGGCCGGTCTGACCTCGGTCATCCTCGTCATGCTCCTCGGCCAGAGCCGCGTCTTCTTCTCCATGTCCCGCGACGGCCTGCTGCCGAAACTGTTCAGCGAGGTCCACCCGAAGTTTCAAACCCCGTGGCGGAGCAATCTGCTGTTCATGGTCTTTGTGAGCTGCTTCAGCGCCTTTGCCCCCATCTCGGTGGTCGGCGAGATGACCTCCATCGGCACCCTCTTCGCCTTCGTGCTCGTCTGCGGCGGCATTCTTGTGATGCGAAAGACCCACCCGGATCTGCCCCGGCCGTTCAAGACGCCGCTGGTCCCGATCGTTCCGGTGTTGGGTGTACTCGTCAACCTCGCGCTCATGGCGGGTCTCGGCTGGTCGAACTGGCTTCGGCTCTTCGTCTGGATGGGCCTGGGCCTAGCTATTTACTTCGGCTACAGCCGCCACCACAGCCGGTTGCGCCGCGTCACCGCTGAAGGCGGCCGCTAGGTTGGCCAGATCATCGGCCTGCAGATAGGGCTTCACCAGAACCTCCGTGGCATAGTTGGCCGCCCAACTGATCGAGTCATCCTTCGACCGGCGGCGCATGGCCAGAATCGTATGGCTCATCTTGTGCCCGCGCCGGGCCAGGATGGCGTGACCCATCGTGGAAACACGGTAGGACGGATCCTGCGCCGCCCGCTCGACCAGCCACAGGAACGGTTCCAGATCCTTGCGCCGGCCAATCCCTTCGATCAGGTTGGCCCGTACACGATCGTCCGGGCTCTGCGACAAAGCCTCGATCCGGTCCATGTTGAACAGGTGCCGTCCCAGCAGCTTGGCCGCTTTGGATTCCACCCGCGGGTCAGGATGGCGCGAAAACTTGAGCAGCGTTACGCTGAGGCGGGCCGGATCCGGCGCCTCGTCGATCAGGTTCAGGCACCGCTGGATCTCGTGGTACGGCACCTCGGAGGGCCAGGTCCGCTGCGCCTGCAGCCGCTGTAGCAGCTTCATGTCAAATAGGGGATCCTGCGCCATGACCACGGTCATCACCTCGAGGGCCTGCCCCTCCGTTAGCACCCCAGGCTCGAGGAGAGCCCGGGCCACAAAATGGGATTCCAGCAGAAAATCCGCGCGGTACCCGTTTTCCTGCTGCAGCGAGGCCAGCAGAAATTCGCACAGATCCGGCGGTTTGTCCAGGTTGAGCCAGACCTCCAACTGCCGCCCTACGCTCGGAAGACAACCAGACAGCGCAGATTTCCAAGTTTCGGCATTTGACGACATCGTATACTGGCTTATCGAACAAGCCTGGGTTTCCATGAACGATACCTGAGCTATACTCCCCAATATGAAAACCATCCTGCCTCTCTTTCTTTTCTCTCTTGCCGCGCTGGCCGCGCCGGATTTCAGCGGGACCTGGAAGGTCAACGTCGCAAAGAGCAACTTCGGCCCCATGCCCAGCCCCGACAAGTACATCCGCGTCATCGACCACAAGGAACCGACGGTCAAAATCGAAGAAAGTCAGGCCTCCGACCGGGGCGAGTGGACGGGAATCATCAACCTCAAAACCGACGGGACCGAAACCAGCAGTGAAATCCGCGGCAACGCCCTCAAATCCATCTCCCGCTGGGACGGCGAGGTGCTCAGTTCCAAGAGCAAACTCGATTTCAATGGCACTCCCATCGAGTTGAACGACCGCCTCTCCCTCTCTGAAGACAAGAAAACCCTGACCCTGCAGCGCAAAATCGACACCCCGAACGGCGTCCTCGAACAGTCGGTCGTTTTCGAACGCCAGGACAGTACAGCAAAGTAGCTACGCAGGTCGGAATTCGCTTGCTTGATTAGCGTTCTTTCATTAATGTTCTAGTAGCAGGGCTTTTCTCAAAAGCGCACAGGCCGCGCAGGTCCGGCACCAACGGGCGAGGAACTCGGTCCTCCTGCCGGGGGCCGAAGCGAGTCCGTTGTGCGCGTTCCTCAGAAGCGCACAGGCCGCGGAGGCCCGGCACCAAAGGGCGAGGAACGCGCCCATACTGCCGGGCCGAAGCGAGTCCGTTGTGCGCGGTTCCTCAGAAGAAACCTCGTAACGTAAATGAAAAAGCTTTTCATCGGCAATATTCCCTTCCAAACCAGCGAAACCGATTTGTTGGATTGGTTCTCGGGCCATGGCTTCTCTCCTGCCGAGGTCGCTATTGTTCGTCATCGCCTCACCGGCGACTCGAAGGGCTTTGGCTTTGCGGAGTTCTCAAACGAAAGCGACAGTCAGCAGGCGCTGGAGCAGCTCAACGGAGCGGAGTATATAAGGACGCCGGCTCATGTTGAGCGTGGCCCGCAGCGAGGCCCCTACCGCGCGGGGCCCGGCCTCTCCGGCCACCGAACAGCGGTAAGTTTCTAGTGATCGTCTTCGGGATCGTGCCAGAATAGAGGGTGGCATGTGGGGTTATTGGCGGCTCTCGCTGCGTGTAGTTCTCCTGGGCTTTGTGATCCCCGTCTCCGTCGGATTCACGCTGGCGCTGGCCGGCTTTTATCTCACCCGGAACGAAGCCGATCTCGCCGAGCACGGTGACGTGGTCCGGGCCCGGATCCGGGAGAGCGAGACCAGGGGAGAGCAGTTTTGGGTCGCCTTCGAATACCTCGATGAGCTCGCCCAATTACACCGTGGCGAGGCGTTGCTGCAGGGTCCCGGCGCGGCAGCCGCGCGGACATCCGGATTTCTCGAAATTCGATATGACCGCCGCCGTCCGGAACTCTACGACCTCGCGCACAGCGGACGCCAGAGTTTCGATCGGTCGTTCCGGTCCGGCGTGCTTCTCCTGGGCTGCCTCATCATTCTCGCCGGGGCTCTGTTCCTCACCTACCAGGCGATTCAGATTTTCCGCACCATCCGGCTTCTCAAGCAGGGGATGGCGGTCAATAGCAACGTCCGCGCTCACACCCTACCAAGCAAGCCCACCGGACGCGGCCAGTTCACCTTCGCCTATCAGGGACTCAACGGACGATGGTATGAGGGCGTCTCTCCTGCCCTCCCGGCGAACTACCTGCAACGCTTTCCCGTGGGCAAAGTCATCGTCGTGGTCTACGACCACCACGCACCGAAGCGCAGCGAGGTCGATCTGTTCGGCATCCGCAACGATGGCTAACGGCCCTACAGAAAGAACGAGAAGCCGGCCGAGTACTCCATCTGGCGAATCCAACCGGAGCGGTTAAACAGCGGAAACGGCTTCGGCGTATCATACTGCCGCACGTCGAAGCGGATCAGAAACATCGGGCTGATGCGAATCTTCAGTCCCCCGCCGTAGTTCACACCAAACTTGGTCGACCCGCCTCCCTGGGTAGCCGAAGCCCCCGGCTGCACGAAATTCGAAAAATGAACCCCGGCGGTGGCAAACGGACGCACTCGCTTGCCCTCCCGCGTAGCGTAGGCCAGATAGTTGTACATCCCCTGATGGGTCGCCATCCCTTGGCGTTCGCCGGTCAAATCAAAAACCAACCGGGTCCGGTTGTAGGCGTATCCGAACTCGTGCCCCCAATAAGTATCCGAGTTCGTCGTCATCCGGAAGCCAAGCCGGAACCCGCCATCGAGGCTGTACTCGTTCGCAGCGCCCGGGCGCGGGGAGCTGCTGCCGAGCGCCGCCCGGGAAAACCGGTGCTGGCCGCCGTGCACCCCAACCTCCAGCAACTGCGCCGGGCAGAGGGACGCCAATACGCCAAGATAAAGGAGAAATCGCATGGTTGTTGCCACCAGAAAGGGGAGCACCCCTATGGCATGCGATGCGCGCTGGCGAGCCCGGGTTGCCGGGAAGTTCGGGCCTCTTGCCGGGTTAACAATCGGTACAATGTAAAGGTGAAGCGACGCTGGTTACTAGCTGCCCTCCTTTCGGCCGGGAGCAGCCTCGCACAGACGGCTGCCTCGGTAGTGCGAGGAAAACTGCTGGCCGGTCAACTTCTCGAGGCCGCCTCCGGACCCGTCCGGCTCTCCGGGGACGAGCCCACCCGGGGCGTGCTGAACGATCCGCGCGTCATCGGCCTCGAACTCGAACTGATCGGCCAATCCCGCGCCCCCGGCTCTCTCGAAATCGATCCCATTCACAAGAAGGCGCTCTATGCCCTCAAAGACGGAAAACGCCTCTTCGTGACATACTGGTGCGACATCTGCTCCATCCGGACCTATACGCCCGGGCAGTGCTGGTGCTGTCAGGAGCAGACCGAACTTGACCTTCGCGAACGGTACGACTAACTTGCGCCCCTCTCTCCTCCTCGCTCTGCTCATGACCACTGCTCTTACGGCCGCCCGCTATGAAGCCAAATCCGCTATTGATGACGGGATTGGCATCTACACCCTCCGCGACTCGACGGCGGACGTGGTCGTCCGCATCGCCCCCACGCTCGGCGCCAACGCCTACAGCATGAAGGTGAAGGGCCAGGAGATTCTCTTCTCGCCCTACGAAAAGCTCAGCCAGCTCAAGGCCAAGCCCACCCTCCTCGGCACCCCGTTTCTGGCCCCGTGGGCCAACCGGCTGGACCATGAGGGTTTCTACGCCAACGGCAAGCATTACGCGCTCGACCCTGGCATCGGCAACTATCGCTTCGACGGGAACAGGCAGCCTATCCACGGTCTACTGAACTACGCGCCGGAGTGGAAGATGATCGGTATCTACGACGGGCCCGACCGGGCCTGGCTGACCTTCCGCCTCGAGTTCTTCCGCGTGCCGGCCTACATGGCCCAGTGGCCCTTCGCACATACTATCGACATCACCTACCGGCTCGAGAACGGCAACCTGGAGGTACATACCGAAGTCACCAATCTCTCCTTCGAGCCCATGCCGCTGGTCATCGGCTATCACCCCTACTACCGGCTCACCGACGCCCCCCGCGACGAGTGGCAGGTCACCCTGCCGGCCCGCGAACACGTCAAACTCAACGAGAAACTGACTCCCACCGGCAGCCGGGAGCCCAACCCGTACCCCTCGCCCGTTCGCCTCAAGGGCAAACAGTTGGACGATGTCTTCACCGGCTTGGCCGCCAACGCTACCTTCGCGGTCCAAGGCAAACAGCAGAAAATCGAGGTCGTTTACGGACCCAGGTATCCGGTGGCGGTCGTCTACGCTCCCCCGGGCCGCGAGTTCATCTGCTTTGAACCCATGACCGGTATCACCAACGGAGCCAATCTCGCCCACGCCGGCAAGTATCCGGAGCTGCAGTCGATCCCCGGCGGCGGCGTCTGGAAAGAGAGCTTCTGGGTCAAACCGAGCGGCTTTTAGTCCGCATCACCACCCCGATAGTCAGCAGCACCATCGCTGCCGGAACGAGCGCGAGCACCCAGACGAGCATCGGGCCGGCCGTAATTCGCTGCCCGGCATCGGCGGCTGCCTTGGCCGTCCGCAGCAATCCGCCGAGCCAATAGGCAACATAGCCCAACATCACCGCGCCGGTCCCGATCAGCAGGTTGGCCGCGGCGCGCTTCCGATTAGTTGGCATTCATCCACTCCTCCACCCGTTTTTCGAGTACGTCCAGCGGCACCGCACCGGTCGATAAGACCACATCGTGAAACGCGCGGACCTCGAACCGGGCGCCCCGCTTCGCCTCCGCCCTCCGGCGCAGGGCTTTGATCTTCAGCTCGCCAATCTTGTAGCCCAGCGCCTGGCCGGGCCAGCCGATATAGCGGTCGATCTCGTTGGTGACGTCCAGCTCGCTGCGGGGCGCGTTGGCCAGGAAGTAATCAATCGCCTGCTGCCGCGTCCAGCGCTTGTGATGGATGCCGGTGTCGACCACCAGGCGCACCGCCCGCCACATCTCATACGTCAGCTGCCCGAACTTGGCGTACGGATCGTCATAGAGCCCCAACTCATCTCCCAGGCTTTCGGCATAGAGCGCCCAACCCTCCACGTAGGCCGTAAAGCTGGCTTGAAAACGGCGGAACTTTGGCACTTCGCCCAGCTCCTGGGCGTAGGCGATCTGCGTATGATGGCCCGGCACGGCCTCGTGCAGACTCAGCGCCATCATCTCCCACTTCGGCCGCAGCTCCGGCTTGTACAGGTTGACGTGATACATCCCGGCGCGTGATCCGTCCCCGGCCGGGGGCTGGTAGTAGGCCGCCGTCGTGTCGGGCGCGATCTCGGCTGGAATCGGTTCCACCCCGTAGGGCATCCGCGGCAGCTTCCCGAACAGCTTCACGAGCGTCGGATCGATCCGCTTGGCCACGGCCCGGTAACCGGCCAACAACTCGGCGCTGGAGGGGTAGAAGAACCGCGAATCGGTCCGGAGATGGTGGAAAAACTCGGGCAACGTCCCGGAATATCCCGTCTTGCGCATTACCCCGTGCATCTCGTCCCGGATGCGGGCCACTTCGCCAAGGCCGATCTCGTGAATCTCGTCCGGGGTCAGGCCCGTGGTCGTGAAGCTGCGCGCGAAATAGGCATAGAGCCGGGCTCCCTCCGGCGCCTGCCAGATCCCGGCGCCGTCGTAGCACGCAGGCAGGTACTCGGTCTCGAGAAAATGCTGCAAGCGGCGCAGGGCCGGAAAGACGGCGGTCTCGATAACGAGTTTGGCTTCGTTTCGCAAAACAGGGGGCTGGGAGGCAAACGGAACCAGAAACGGGTTCGACCGCAGTTGCCGCTCAATCTGCCCCGGCACGCGCTGCATGACAATCTTCGGCTGCACCAGCTTCCGCCGCATCCCTTCGCGCATCAGGACGATCGTCTGGTCCAGGTAGACCGGAAACGCCCGCAGCCGGGCGAGCCAGTCACGATAGTCCCGCTCGTCGCGGAACGGAAGCAGGTTGGCCAGCTCGGCGGTATTCTGAATGCCGTCGCGCATGTTGATCGGCACAAAACGCCAACCCAGCTCGTACTCTTCGAGCTGTTCGGAGAGCATCCGCTCAAACACGGCGCGGTTCACCGCCTCGGCCGGGACGGCCGGCAGGGAGCGCAGGCGCGCCAAGGCGGCTTTGGTATCTTTGTAGTCTCGCTCCAGGGCGGCGGGCGACAGATCGGGCCAACGCTGCGCGTAGCGCCGTTCGCCCATCGTCGACGCAAAAATGGGAGAGATCCGTAAGGACCTCTCCCATTCCTGTTCGAACAGTTTCTCCAGTTTCTGGGCCGCCAAGGGCCAAGCCAAGGCGAAAACCAGAGGAGCCAGCCGCATTACTTCGCGCCGGGCGTGGCTTTCTTAGCCGGAGCGGGCGCTGCCGGCGCCGCCGACGGGGCGTTTTTGTCGTAGAGACCGACCACTTCGCGGGTGATGTCGATCGAAGTAGCCGCATACAACACCGGGCTCTGCTGCGAGCTAACGTCGATGATGATCGCAAAGCCATTATCGGTGGCGTACTTGTCGATGACGGCCATGATCTTGCCGCCCAACTCGCCGAGCACTTTCTGCTGTTCAGCGTCCACTTCCGCCTGAAAGTCTTCAGCATCGCGCTGCAAGGATTTCTGCTTAGCGTCGATATCACGCATCAGCTTGTTCTTCACATCCTCGCTGGCCGTATTCGAAGAGGCGCGGAGCTGGTTCTGCAACGCCGCGATATCGGCCTGCTTCTTTTCCACTTCCTTGCGCCGCGGCATGAACTTCTCTTCAAGGGCCTTGGCGGCGGTCTGACCGTCTTTGGTACCGATAATGGCGTTCTGGATGTGGATGATACCGACCTTGGAGGGGGCGGTTTGAGCGAAAAGGCTGATTCCAGCGCCCAACAAGAGGGCGGGCAGCCACAAGATCTGGCGATTCACAGTGGGAAAGCTCCTGGATTACGTTAAGTTGATTGTACTAGAAGGTTCGACTGATGGTGAACCGGAATACGCGCCGCCGTTCGAAGAACGGAGTCGCCTGACCCCACTGCACCACGGAATTAACAAAGGTCTGCTGGTTGGGGAACTGCGACCGATCGAGTACGACGGGCGGCTGCAGGAAGGTTTGTACGATGGTCGGGTTGTACGCCCAATAGAAACGGAACGGCGCGTTCACCACCGGCATCATAATCTGCATTTCAAGACCGGTCGACATGCGCATCTTTTCCGTTTCCGTATTCACTGGAATCTGCTGATTGAAACCCGCCTGCGGGAACAGGCTGTTCAACTCCTCCACGCGGCGCGGGTTGAGGCGGAGTTGATTCTTGAGGGAGATGCGGTTCACACCGGCATCAAAGAAGGCAGCGAGAACCACCGGCCCAAAGATCGGAATTCGGTACTCGAAGTTCCCGATCAGCTGCGTGTCGCCGCCGGTGGTCGTCAACTGATACACCGGGATGCGCTGCGCCACCGGGACGAAGGTTTCCACCCCATCCTGCAGTACTTTCTGCAAGCGGGCCGACCCGTCATCGTTCAGCACCGCCACGCTAGCCTCGCTTGGGATGAACGAGATCGGCGAGATGCCCCAGATGTCGAAGCCGCGAATATCGTTTTCACCGCCCATGAAGATGCGATTAAAAGGAGGAGCCACGCGCCCGCCGTAGCCGGAGATTAGCCTGCCCAAGCCGCGCATACCGATCACGTGCCCCTTCTTGAAGCCGCTACGGAAGTAGGTCGAGCTGATGGTCGGTTCCACCATGTTCACGTTACCACCCATGAAGGTGCCGGCGAACGTCGTTGAAATGAAAAGGCTGCGACCCCGCGTCGGGGTGATCGGGTGATCGACGGTGTTGTAGCTGTAGGAGGGGATCACCTTACTCGTCCGGATGCCGTCCAACTGGTTAGGCCCGTCGGTCCGCTGGAAGGAGAGGAAGTTGAAATAGTTACTCGAAGCCTCCGACAGCGTCTTCACGGTCGAAACATCGTAGCCGTAGGTCATGCTGACGCGGGCAAAAGAACGTTTCAACTGCGTCGAGGCGAACGCCGTGAAACCCATGCCATTTGTCACATAATTGAGCAGGTTCTGGGTGCCGAGAGCCTGGTAGTAAGGAATCAGGTTGCGGCCCGAAAGCAGCGAGACTTCCCGTCCTTGGTCGTAGTTGAAGCGCTGCATGTAGACCGTGAAACCGGCCTGAATCGGCTTGTCGAACAGGTAGGGTTCGGTGAAGGAGAAGGTCACGTCGCGGATGCGGTCGCCCAACTGGCTGCTGATGCCGAGCGTCTCACCCAAACCGAGGAAGTTGTTGGTCGAATAGCCGAACGAGACAAAGGAGCCCGAAATGCCGGAGACGCCGCCCGACAGCTGCACGGAGTTCTTACCCCGCTCCTTCACTTTCAAAGTGATGTCAACGCTGTTGGTCCGGGTGTCGCGCTTGATTTCTGCGGCTTCGTTCTCTTTCAGGGCTTCAAAGTAGCCGAGTTGGTTCAAACGCAGAAGCGAGAGCTCCCACAGGCGCGTCGAGTACTGGTCGCCTTCATCCACCAAGAGTTCGCGACGGATCACTTTGTCGCGGGTAGTCACGTTGCCCGAAAAATCGATGCGGCGCACAAAGAACTGTTTGCCTTCATCGACATTGATGGTCAGATCGATCTTGTCGGTTCCGAGCTGCGGCTGGATATCCGGCTCCGGCACCATGTCGATGTAGCCGAACTCGCCGTATAGCTTCCGGATCTGTTCCATGCCCTTGCGCAGCTTGGCGATCGAGAAGAGGTCGCCCTCTTTCATGCCGTAGACCTGCGGGAGAATGGCTTCCGGGGTGCGGAACAGCTTCATGCCGACGGCGTTCAACTTGTTCAACCGGTACAGGCGGCTCTCTTCGATGGGAATGGTCACATCGGCCCGCTTGCCCGGCTTGTTCGGATAGAACAAAGGAATGCGGAGGCCTTTACCGCCAACGTCGCGAATCTTCACGGTATGATCACCCGTTCGCGTCGTAAAGTAGCCCTTCTCCTGATAGAAGTTGACGATCATCTGCTTGTCCTGTTCGAGTTTGGTTGAGTCAAACGTCTTGGCAAACAGATTTTCAAACAGGATGGACCGGGGAATGCCGATCGGCCGCAGACTCCGCATGGCCCGACGCACGGCCCGGTCGGAGAACACTTTGTTGCCATCGAGATTGATGGCGCCCACTTTGACCTTTGGTCCCTCGTCCACCTTAAAGACGACCTCCATCGAGGAGGGAGGAATCTGGCGCAGGTCCGGCTCGACGGTGGCGTACTGCCGGCCGCGCTCAGCCAGGTACTCCTTCAAGACAATGGCGGCTCGTTGGACCTTGTTCGGATCATACTGGGCTTCGACCGACAGGCCAACGCGGCGCTCTTTGAACCGGTCGAGAATTTCGGAAACAGTCAGCGACTTGGCGCCCTCATAACGGATGGAGCGAACAATGCGGCGTTCAACGACCACAAAGCGGATGATGTATCCGGTCCGGCCGGGTTCGCGCTCGAGCACAATATCGTCGAACCGCCCCGTGTTCCAGAGCGACATGAAGTCCCGATGGAGGGCGTCTTCGTCGATCTTATCGCCTTTCTTTGAGAAGATCATCGCTCGAAGCGTATCTTGCGGAACACGGCGGGCCCCGCGGAACTCGATGAGTTCAATCACGTCATCAACCTGGCCTGGTTTGGCCGGCGCGATCAACCCCGGTTTGACGGGCGCTGGCTTGGGCGCTTCGGTGGGGGCCGTGGGGACGCTTTCAAACGGGTTGGCCGGTTTGGGGGCAGCAGGTTTCGGCGCAGGGGGCTGAGGAGGCTGCTGGGCCCAGCCGAGGCGCAACGCGACAACCTGAACGATGAACGCAAAGAGGAGCAGGCGTGCGAGCCCGGAAGAAATCATGAATCGATAGATCCTTTTCACTTTGCGACTCTCGGGGGACGCGTCGGAAGGCCAACTGGTTTCACTGGAGCCAACTGGATGCACTGGCGATGACGAGATAGGACAGAGCTGACCTGAACACACAAAGAGTCTATTGTAACTGAAACCACACAGCGAAGCCGCAGCTTGTGAAGGCTGCGGCCCGGTTTTTTTATGAGACGGAGCAGGCTACCAGCGGTTGCCCTGCCGGCCGCCGCCGCCACCGCCGCCGCTCCGGCCGCGATAGCCACCACCGCCGCCACCACCACGATCTTCCTTCGGGCGGGCTTCATTCACATTGATGGCGCGTCCATCCAACTCCCGGCCGTTCAACGAGGCAATCGCGTTCTCGGCTTCGGCCTTCTGGGCCATCTCGACAAAGCCAAATCCACGGGCTTTTCCGGTTTCGCGGTCTGTGACCAGACTCACACGATCCACTGTGCCGAACTGCTCGAACAACGCGCGGAGGTTCTGCTCGGTGGTATGAAAACTCAGGTTTCCAACAAAAATATTTGTCATTTTTACTTTCCTTGAGAAATGCAGAGCGGCTGGTTGGGCAGGATCGAACGATGGGAATGAACCGGACACAACAACAGATGCTACAGATCTTAAAAATAGCACGCCGGAGGGTCTCGCGGGTTAGAGGGCTTCGATCTCCTCTTCGAGTTGCTGTTTCCGGACCAGATCGGCGAAGTAACCCTGGCGCGCCAAAAGCTGTTCGGCACTGCCCATTTCCACGATTTCGCCGCGTGCCAGCACGACAATCCGATGGGCATAACGAATCGTCGAAACGCGATGCGAAATGAGCAGCGTGGTTCTTCCTTTCATCACGGCGCCCAACTCCGCTAAAATTTTCGCCTCGGTCACGGTATCGACACTCGACAGGGAATCATCGAGAATCAGAATCCGCGGGTCGCGCAATACGGCGCGTGCAATGGCCGCCCGCTGCCGCTGCCCGCCAGACAAGGTGATACCGCGTTCGCCAATCAGAGTATCGAGACCCGCCGGAAAGCCGGCGACATCGCCGGTGAGCCCGGCCACGGCCACCGCCCGGGCGATCTCGTCCTCGGTGGCCCCCGGCCGGCCGAGGGCGATGTTCTCCCGCAGGGTCATCGAAAACAGAAACGTCTCCTGCGGCACGATACTGATTTGCCGCCGCAGGGCCGCCGGATCGTACTCCCGCACATCGACCCCATCCACCCGGACCGTGCCCCCGGTGGGATCGAGCAGGCGCGGCACCATCTGCGTCAGCGAAGTTTTTCCAGATCCGGTATGGCCCACAATCGCCACCGTCTCTCCGGCGGCGACGCGGAAGCTCACCCCCCGCAAGGCCTCTCCGGCCGGATAGTGCAGTTCGACATGGTCGAATTCAATCTCCCCCGCCAGGGCCTCCGGCAGCGGGTGGGGCTGCGCCGGCGCCGCGATCGAAGGCGCCACGTTGAGCATCTCCCGGATGCGATCGAGTGAGGCCGTGCCGCGCTGCAGCAGGTTGATCACCCAGCCCATGGCGATCATCGGCCAGATGAGCATCCCGACATAGGTTTGAAACATCACAAAGCTGCCGAGCGAGATCCGGCCTTCGAGCACGCGCAGACCGCCCACCCAGAGAACGATCAGGAAGGCGATGCCGGTCAAGGCATGGAGCAGCGGCTCAAAGACGCCGGTCGTGCGGACCAGATCCAGGTTGCGGCGAATGTAGTCCTGATTGAGTTCGGCGAAGCGGTCCCGCTCGGCCTCGCCCTGCCCGTAGGCGCGGAGCAGCCGCATGCCGGCGATCGACTCCTGCACCCGGCTCGAGATGGTGGAAAACACGGTCTGGATCTCTTCAAACCGGGTATGGATCTGCTGGCCGTAGAAGACCACCAGGAAGCTGATCACCGGCGCCGGGGCCAGCGCGGCGAGGGTCAGCACCGGATCGGCCGAGACCATCACGGCAAAGGCGAGGACAAAAATGAGCAGGGTCTCCACGCAGTACATCAGGCCGGGCCCCGCCATCATGCGGACCGCATTGAGATCGTTGGTCGACCGGGCCATGATATCGCCGGTTGGAAAACGACCGTAGAAATCGCGGCCCATCCCCAGCAGGTGCGCCAGAATGTCGTTCCGGAGATCGTATTCCAGATCGCGCGACACGCCGATCAGAATCCAGCGCTTCCAGTATTGAAAGATGCCCTTGCAGAGGGCCAGACCCAGCAGCGCGCCCGCCGCCCAGGCCGTCACCCGCCAGGGCTCGCCGGCGGTGATTGAGTCGATGCCCCGCCGGATCATCAGCGGCAGAGTGGCGCCGAAGAGGGCATTGAGCACCAACGCACCCAGGCCCAGCAGCAACTGCCGCCGATGGCGGTCCAGATACGGCCAAAGGAAACGGATGGCTTGCCACATGCCGCTACATCCCGATCCAGTTTGCGAATGTCTTGGACCACTCCAGAAAGAGATTCTTCTGATCCTGCCGGCGTCGCCACCAGTCTTCGGGACGGAACTCCCGGGCCGCGGCGGCCATCATGTGAATCTCTGGTTCGCCCCCCAGCTCGCGGAAAATCCGCCCGGCGCGCCGGGTGTGGAAGTTGCTGGTCACCACCAGTACATGCTCGAAGCCCATCCGCCGAAACTCCGGCAGGTAGCGCTCGGCCTCTTCCCGCGTCGACTTACAATCGTTCTCAAGCGGCACAAAGGTAACGTCGGTGTAGCCTCGCCGTCTGGCGAACGCAATAGAAAGGTCGCTTTCGTAGTGATCAAAGATGCCGGCCGGCCCGCTGACATACACCTTCGACGCCAGCCCCTGCCGGGCCAACGCCGCTGCGTGGAGAATCCGTTCGCCGTACTGGTCCCCCCCCAGCACAAAGATCGCGTCGGCCGGACGCGGCGCCTCGGCACGGACCAGGAACCAAGCCACCGAAGGCAACCATTGGGCGTGCAAGAGGACGATGACCGCACATAACGCAATCGGCAGGACGAGGCGCCGGGCAATACGCACGGAAAACTACTTCTCGTCGGGCTGGCGCGTGTCCAGATGGCCAACCGTCTTCAGAAGTTGATACAAGCGTTCGACTTCCAATTCATCTTCCCGTCGAAGCAGGTGCACCGTGGGTACCTCGACGGATTTGGCCGCGTCCGGGACAGGCACCGTGGTTCCCCAAAACTGGGGGTGCGGAATGCCGTCGATCAACGCTTCCCGGGAGTTCCGGCGTAGATGACGCAGGAGGGAGTTGGAATCGTCGAGATCACCCGGGAAAACGATCAGGATTCTCTCTTCACTCACCAAGGTTACGTGAACAATTAAGGGAGAAATCCACCCGGTCCGGTCTACCCGCGCAATGGAGGACCACGCAATGGTCCGTTCGCCTATGACCAGGGCCTGATCCTGAATCTCAATCGGCGGCCGAAAAGCTAATAACAATACCGAGCCGGCGGTAATTAGACAGAAAACGGAGGCGAGCAGAGCAGCCGGCCACTCGGCCGCAAACACTGTAGAGATCACCGCAAGTCCGGCAGCAACAAGACCGGCCCACAAATACTGCTTCGAAGGCGTGTAGCGCATAGCGGTAGATCTACCTACCTACAGACTATATCCAGGCGGGGCAATCGTCAATTCATTTTGCAGCCCGAAAGCCGAGGTAGGCATACCGCGCCCCGCTCAAAACAATCGCACAGGCGCTCATCCCGAAGAAAACATTAGGGTAGAAATCTAGAAATACCGCAGCTACGGTACACATCAAAATAAATGTGTTCGCTTTTCCGAGACGCGACGGCGGAAATTCGCGCACCCCTTTCCACCGCATCAGCACCACTGCCGCCAGCAAAATAGCGCCGTCCCGGAGGAGCGCCATCGCCACCAGCCAAAACGGCATCGCGCCCACCAAACACAGCGAAACGACGCCACCGCCGACAAGGAGTTTGTCCGCCAGGGGGTCCATGATTGCCCCGAAGCGGGACTCGAGCTTCCATTTACGCGCCATCCAACCATCGATACTGTCGGTAACTGCGATCAGGAAAGAGACGACCAAGGCCAAGTGAAACCGGCGTTCGAGAATCATCCAGACCACAGGCGCGGTTCCCAGAAGGCGCAGAACTGTCAGAATGTTCGGTATGTGGCGGAACACAACTCAACGAGCCATTCTCAACCGACCATCGCGTGCGTCGCCCGGGACGCCAACTGATCAAACGTCACGATCTCATACAGCGAACTATCCTGCATGATGCGGGCCACCAGAGCGGCGTGCATGGCATGCCCCGCCCGCTCGGCAATGACGTTCCCGAGCAGCGGACGGCCAATCAGCGCCAGATCGCCGATGAGATCGAGAATCTTGTGGCGGCAGGGTTCGTCCGGATAGCGCAACCCGCCGGGGTTCAAAACCTGCTGCCGGTTGAAGCAGACGGCATTGGTCAGATCTGCCCCGCGAATCAGCCCCATGTTCCGCATCTGGTCGAGTTCATACTCAAAGCCAAACGTCCGCGCCGCGGCGATTTCGGTGGCGTAGCCCTCCGGGGTCAACTCCATCGCCATCGACTGCCGGCCCACCAAAGGATGATCGAAGTAGATCTCACAGGAGAGCAGAAAGGAGTCCGCCGGCAGAATCGTAATCCGCTTGTTCCCCTGCTCGACGGTCACCGGTTTGACGATCCGCAGATACTTCCGCCGGTTTTTCAACGTCTGCCGGCCCGCCTGCTCGAGAAGTCTGACAAACGGCAAACCCGAGCCGTCCAGAATCGGCACTTCGAGATTGTTGATGTCAATGTAAGCGTTGTCCACGCCCACCGAGTAGAGAACGCTCAGCAGATGTTCGGTCGTCGAAATGAGCACGCCCTGCCGCATCAGGCTGGTGGCGTACGAGACGCGCGCCACATGCTGCCAACTGGCCGGGAGTTCGAAGTCGGAAAGGTCGGTTCGCCGGAACACAATGCCCGTGCCCGCCGCCGCCGGCCGGATCGTCATCGTCACGGGAACCCCGCTGTGGAGCCCGACTCCTTCGGCCGATACTGGTTGTGAAACCGTTGTTTCGAAGCGCAAAGCGAAGGATACCAAAAATGGTAATCAATTGAAAGGAAATTAGTTACACCCCAAAAAGTGTGTCTTTCCGGCAACACGTGAGGCGATCCGGACACATTGGAGTATCCTGGAGGCGATGCAGCGACTCTTCCTGATCGACTCGTTTGGCTATATTTTCCGGGCCTTCTACGCTCGCATGCGCATGAACGCCCCACCCATGCGGACCTCGGCCGGCGTGCCCACCGAAGCGGTCTTCATCTTCCACAACATGTTGAAGAAGCTGCGCGAAAAGTACCATCCGGAATATCTCGCTGCCGTCTACGAATCGCTCGGCCCCACCTTCCGCGAAACCGAGTTCGCTGCCTACAAGGCCAACCGTACTGAAACCCCGCCGGACCTGCTCGCGCAGGTGCCGCTCGTCAAGCGCCTGCTCGAGTCGCTGCGGATTCCAGTCCTCGAGTTCGACCGCTTTGAAGCCGATGACGTTATCGGCACGTTGGCCCGGCGCGCGCAGGCGGCCGGGCTCGAAGTGGTCATCGTCTCCTCGGACAAGGACATGCTCCAACTGGTCGGCCCGGGCATTTCCATGCTCAACCCGGCCAAGGACGATACGCTGTACGATCGCGAGAAGGTAAAGGAGTTCATGGGCGTCTGGCCCGAGCAGGTGGCCGACCTGCTCGCGCTGAAGGGCGACGCGATCGATAACATCCCGGGGGCGCCCGGGATCGGCGACAAGGGCGCCGTCGCGCTGCTCGAGCAGTACGGCACGCTCGACAACCTGCTCGCCGAGGGTCCCAACCTGGCCAAGAAGACCTACCGGGAGGCGCTGACGACGCACCGCGAACAGGTGGAGCTGTCCAAGCGCCTCGCCACGATCCACTGCGAGGTGCCGCTCGAACTGTCGCTCGACGCGCTCGCGGCCGCCGACCCGGATCGCCCCACGCTCGAAGCCTTCTACCGCGAGATGGAGTTCTTCTCCTTCCTCCGCGACCTAGCGCCGGAGCCGGTGAAGGTGGCCGAGGATTACGCCCCCATCACCGCCGAAGAGCTCCCCGGCTGGGCCGGGGCGGGGCCGGTAGGCGTCGCGCTGTTCGACGGCCAACTCGGCGTGGCGCGGGCGCCCGGCGAGGGCCGCGCCTGCCCGTCGCTCACGTTCCTGCAATCGGACACGCCCAAGATCGCCCACGATCTGAAGGCCCTCTACACCGCCGACCCCGCCGCCCGCCACCTGACCCGCGACCTGCTGCTCGAAGCCTTTCTGCTCACCGCTGACTCCGGCAACGCCGCCTTTGAAGCGCTGTGCGAGGTCTATCTGCACCAGAAGCCGGGCGCCCGCGCCGACCAGCGCGCCGACCTTACCCTGCGCCTGGCCGAGAAGCTGGGCCCGGAGGTCGACAAGATCGGCGCCCGCGAGATCTACGAATCCATCGATCTGCCGCTGGTGCCCGTGCTCGCCGCCATGGAGCGCATCGGCGTACTGATCGAGCCCAAGCAACTGGGCGTGATGTCGGCCAAGATGGAGACGGTGATTGAGGGGCTGACGCGCGAGATCCATGGCCTGGCCGGGCGCGAGTTCAACATCAACTCGCCGCAGCAGCTAGGGAAAGTGCTGTTTGAAGACCTCAACCTCCCGGCCCCGACCAAGGGCGGCAAGAAGCAGATCTCGACGGCCGCCGATGTGCTCGAAGGGCTCGCCCACCCGATCGCCGCCCGCGTGCTCGAGTACCGCGGCCTCGTGAAGCTGAAGGGCACCTACGTCGACGCGCTCCCGGCGCTGATCCGGCCCGAAACCGGCCGCGTGCATACGACCTTCCAGCAGACGGGCGCGGCGACGGGCCGCCTGTCGAGTTCGAACCCGAACCTGCAGAACATCCCTGTCCGCACCGAACTCGGCCGCGAGATCCGCGCCGCCTTCATCCCGCCGCCCGGCTGGAAGCTGGTTGTTGCCGACTACTCGCAGATTGAGCTGCGCCTGCTCGCCCACATGTCGGGCGACGCGGTGCTCGTCGACGCCTTTCAGCACGGCGAGGACATCCACACCCGCACGGCGGCCGAGGTCTTTGGCGTCAACGCAGCCTTTGTCACCCCGGAGATGCGCCGCGGCGCTAAGGCCGTCAACTTCGGGATCGTCTACGGCCAGACGGCCTTTGGCCTGGCGACAGCGCTCGGCATCCCCAAGCACGAGGCCGAGAAGTACATCAAGGCCTATTTCGCCCGCTACTCCGGGGTGAAGAACTTCATTGAAAAGACCATCGCCGAGGTGCGCGCCAAAGGCTACGCCGAGACGCTCTTCGGCCGCCGGCGCCCCATTCCCGATATGGACAGCCGCAACCCGAACGCCCGCTCGTTTGCCGAACGCACGGCCGTCAACACACCGCTGCAGGGTTCGGCCGCCGACCTGATCAAGCTGGCGATGATCCGCATCGCCGCGGCACTCGCGAGCCGGCAGTTCGCCGCCCGGATGATTCTGCAGGTGCACGACGAACTCGTTTTTGAAGCCCCGCCCGAGGAGGTCGCGGCGCTGACCGAACTGGTCAAGACCGAGATGGAGTCCGTCCGTAAGTTTGCCGTGCCGCTTGTCGTCGATACGGGAGTAGGGGACAATTGGCGCGATGCGAAGTAGCGCAATGCGAAAGATCTGGATTCCCGCCCTCGCCCTGCTGGCGGCCTGCGGCCCGGCGAAGGTGGCCGAAAAGCCGAAGCCGCCGGTGCAGGCGCCGGAGCAGTTTTCGGTGCGGTTTGAGACCTCGAAGGGCGATGTTGTCGTCGCCGTGAACCGCGCGTGGGCGCCGCTCGGCGCGGATCGGTTCTACGAACTCGTGCAGGAGAAGTTCTACGACGAGCAGAAGTTTTTCCGCGTCGTGCGGGGCTTCGTCGCGCAATGGGGCATCCACAAAGATCCGAAGACGAATCGCCTCTGGGCGGGCCGGGAGATCGTCGATGATCCGGTGAAGCAAAGTAATGTGCGCGGCACGCTTACGTTCGCCACCCGCGGCCCCAACACGCGCTCGACGCAGCTGTTCTTCAACCTGCGGGATAACTCGGCGCTCGACCGCGACGGCTTCGCGCCGATCGGCAAGGTGACCGAAGGGCTCGCGGTGCTCGATCAACTGGCCTTCGTCTACGGCGACATCGCGCCGCTCGGGCCGGGGCCGGATCCGAAGCTCGCGCAGCAGGAAGGCAACGCGTACTTTGAACGGACGTGGCCGCGCCTCGATACAATTAAGCGAGTTACTCTCGTTCCCTAAGGAGCCCTCATGGACCGTCGCGATTTCCTCCACTCCACCGCTGCCGCTCTCGGCACCTCGGTTTCGGCGCTGGCCGACGCCCCCATGCCCATGGCCACGCTCGGCAAGTCCGGCCTGCGGGTTTCCCGGTTCACGCTCGGCGGCTACCACATGGCCGTGAAGGGCGAGGAGGAGGGCATCAAGATCATCCGCCGCGCCATCGATCTCGGCGTTGTGATGTTTGATTCGGCGGCCAAGTACCACCAGGGCAAGTCGGACGAGGTCTACGGCAAGGCGCTCACGGGCGGTCTGCGCAAGAAGGTCCTGCTGATGTCCAAGGCCGAGCTGCGCGATAAGAAATCCGCCATGGGCCAGCTCGAAATGACGCTCAAGCGGATGAACACGGACTATCTTGATCTGTGGTGCTGCCATGAGGTGGCGCGGATGGACGAGGTGGAGAAGATTTTTGGCCCCGGCGGCTCGCTCGAAGCGTTTGTCGAGGCCAAAAAGAAGGGCATGGTGCGCCACATCGGCTTCACCGGCCATCATGACCCCGAGGTGCATCAGGCGCTGCTCAAAGGGTTCGACGGCTGGGAGACGGTGCAGCACCCGGTGAATCTCATTGACCCGCACTATCTCAGCTTCATCCAGCACGTGCTGCCCAAGGTACGGGCCAAGGGCCTGGGCTTGCTCGCCATGAAGTCGAACGCGATTGGCGGCATTACGAAGGCCAACATCGCCACGATCGCCGAGTGCCTCCGCTACACGCTCAGCCACGATGTGGATACGCTCGTCTCGGGTGTGGAAACCGTGCAGCAGCTCGAAGAAAATGTGCTCACCGTGAAGACCTTCCAGAAGATGAATCGCCAGGAGATTTCGACGCTGCTCTCGCGCACGGCCAAGGGTCCGATCGGCTCGAAGATTGAGCGTTACAAGAAGCCCGAAAAGACCGCGATCCTCGACCAGCTCGCGCCGCACCACGACGGCGACCCGGTCTAGCCCATGCGCGGCGCCATCGCCTTCCTGCTCGCTTGCGTTCTGCCGGCGCAGGAGGCCGGTTTTCGGACGCAGGTCCGCCTGGTGGTGGTGCCCGTGACGGTGCGGGACGCCAAGGGCCGTCCCGTGGACGGGTTAACGAAGGAGAGCTTCCAGCTTTTCGACCAGAACGCGCGGCAGCCGTTTGAACTCGATACGTTTGATACGGGCGTGGCGCCGGTGTCGCTGCTGGTGGCCGTACAGACCTCGGGCATCTCGGCGGCGGCGCTCGTCAAGGTGCGCCAGATTGGCGCGATGATTCAGCCGCTGGTGGCGGGGGAGCGCGGTTGCGCCGGGCTGCTTTCGTTTTCCGATTCGGTGGTGCTCCGGCAGCCCTGCACCCGCGATGTCGACGCGCTCGCGGGCGCCTTCGCCCGGCTTGAGCCCCGTGCGCCCACCGAGGGCCATCTGCTCGACGCCGCTGCCGAGGCGATCCGGTTGCTTGACGCCCGCCCGAACTCGCGCCGCGTTCTGCTGCTGATCGCCGAGACGCGCGACCGCGGCAGTGAGGCCAAGCTCGACGACGTGATCCGCGCCGCGCAGACGGCCGGGGTGACCGTCTATGCCGCCACCTACTCGGCCTTCCGCACCGGCTTTCTCGCCAAGCCCGAAGACGTGCAGCCGCGGCGGCGCACGCGCCCGCTGCCGCTGCCTTCGGGCAAGCCGGTCTCTGATCCGGTGGGCGAGTCGATTCCCGCCAACTCGGGCGCTCAATCAACCGACCTGCTGGGCGGCATCGGCGAACTCGCCCGGCTCGGTAAGGAGAAGGCCACCGAGAAACTCGCTGCCGCCACGGGCGGAGCGGAGTACCCGTTTACGCGGCTGAGCGGCCTTGAAAAAGCGATTCAGCAGTTGGGCGAGGAGATCCATGCGCAGTACGTGATCAGCTTTTTGCCGAACGAACCCAAGCCTGGCTATCACGCGCTGCGGGTGCAGGTGGGGGTGAGCGGGAAGATACAGGTGCGCAGCCGCCCCGGCTACTGGGTGAACGCCGCGCCGTAAAACCGGTGCGCCCGGCGCGCCGGATCGGCCATACTGAAGGTCTGTTCGATGATGATTGTTCCCTGCCCTGCCCGCATGGCCCGGCTCCGGCCTCTCTGCCTGCTGTTTGCTCTCGCGCTGCCCGCCTTTTCGGAGGGCAAGTGGTTGCGTCTCGATTCGCCGGCGCACTTCCGTCCCCTGGCCGACCGCAGTTGGACCTTCGCCAACGGAGTGTTCACGACGGTGCGCGATCCGCGGCTGCTCGAAGACCTGATTACGCTTGAAACGTTCGATAACTTCGAATTGACGCTCGAGTGGCGCCTCGAACCTGGCGGCAACAGCGGGGTGAAGCATCACATCACCGAGGAGATTTTTCTTCTTCACGAGAAACCCGGCTATCTGGATGGCCGCCGGATCCAGCGGGCGGAACTCCCGCCGGGCGCGCGGGGCGAGCTTTACCTGCGAGGGCTTGAGTTCCAACTGCTCGACGATGAGCGCCATCCGGACGGCGCCCGCGGCCGGAACCGCCATACCGGGGCGCTCTACAACAAGATCCCGCCCACCACCTCGCCGGCCCATCCACCGGGCGAGTGGAACACGCTCCGCTTGCGCTATCGCGGCGGACTCCTCGAACACTGGGTGAACGGCAAGCCGGTGCTTTCGGCCAAGGTCAGCGGCCCGGCCAGCGCGGTGGCGCTACAGAACCACGCCGATTCTATCGCGCAGTTCCGCAAGATCCGGATTCGCCGGCTCGACTAGAGGCTCAACACCGGACAGGGCGATTCGCGCACAATCGAGTAGGCCTGCGCCGTCAACCGGCCCAGCAGGGAGTGGTCCGAGTGGCGGCCGATCACCACGAGATCCGCGCCCTGCTCGGCGGCGACGCGACGAATCAACTGGGCCGGCCCCGCCGCCTCGATCACCGTCCTGGCCGTAAGTCCAGCCTTTTCGAGGGCCTCCTGCAAGGTCGTCGTCACCGCCGCCTGCAGGGCCATCTGCCAGGAGGGATCCATCGACGGCTGCACCCCGTCGGCCACCACGGGCAGGGCATGGACCACCGTAATCTGCTCGACGCCTAACTCCTTGACCGCCGCGAGCACCTCGCCGGTGCGGGCGGCCAAGTCCACGCCCACGACAATCCTGCGGAAAGTCCCGCTGCCCGCCCGCGGCTCCTGCAGGTGGGCGCCGGTCAGCACTGGCAGCGGCGAATCGTGCAGCACTTTGGCGGCGACCGAGCCGAGAATCAGGCGCCGGAAGACGCCAAAGCCATGGGTTGCCAGTACCACCAGATCCGCGGACTCGGCGCCGGCGATTTTCAAGATCTCGCCGGCCGGGTCGCCTTCGACCAGGAAGGTACGGTAGCGGCAGCCGCCCAGATGCTCCTGGCAGAACGCCGTCAACTGCCGCTCCAGCAGCGGCTTCTGCGCCTCGTACCATTCGAAAACCACGGCACCGGGCACGTCCATGCCCTCAACCATCAATTCAAACGGCCGCATGGCATGCACGGCCAGAATCTCGGCTCCGCTCGCCTCGGCCATCGCCCGGGCCTGGTGCGCCATCAGGATCGACTGGGGCGCGAAGTCTACCGCAAGGAGAATTTTGGTGAATTTCTTCATGGCAACCCCAGCATATACAGGAACCGATTAATTGTATACATATTTATCCGAATTAGGCATCCCGCGGACGGACGTAGAAATCGATGGCTTCCGGGGCGGGCAGGTTCTTCGGTTCGGCAGCCGCGTCGGGGTGGGTCGCCCGGTAGCGGGCGAGGACGAGATCCTGCATCCGTTGGACGACTTCCGGGTACTTGGCCGCGACGTCGGTGAACTCGCCGGGATCGCGTTTGCGGTCATAGAGGCGGATGTAGCGGCCCGGGGTGGGCCGTTCCGTCTCGTACCCGTCGCCGCGCTTGCGCTTGCCCGAGCAGTGGATGAACTTCCAGTCGGGACTACTGAGGAAGGTCTCTTCGTTTTCGAGATACTGGCTCGTGATGTGCGGCCGGCCGGGGGCTTTCTTACCTTCGAGGTGGGGCCGCAGACTCGTGCCGTGCTGGCCGGGCAGCGGCCCGAGGCCCAGCAGATCGGCCAGGGTCGCGGTGACGTCGACGTGCTCGGTGAGCGCCTCGACCACCGCCCCGCGGCGGGCCCGGCCGGGGAAGCGGATGATGAGCGGGACGCGCAGCGCCGGCTCGTAGCCGCAGTGCTTTTCAAAGCGGCCGTGCTGGCCGATGCAGTAGCCGTGGTCGGCGAGGTAGACGACGAGGGTATCGTCTTCGAGGTTCAACCGGCGCAGGGTGTCGAGCACTTCGCCGACGTTGCGGTCGAGCATGGCGACCGAGGTGTAGTAAGCCGCCTGAATGCCCTGTTTGTCCTCCGGGCTGAGATTGCGGAAGATGAGCGGGATCTGCCAGGCGTCCTCGGGGCCGACGCGGGGGACGTCGAAGGAGGCGGCGGGGAACCGGGCGGCCATGTCGATGGGGAAATCGAAGGGCGAGTGGGGGTCGGGGAAGCTGACCCAGAGGGCGAAGGGCTCTTCGCGGTGCTCCTCCATCCAGCGGGTGGCCTGGCGGGCGGTAAAGGTGCCGCGCATCTCGTCGTAGTAGCGGGGGTAGGGGAGCTTTTCGCCGTTGAGCCAGATGCGGGCGGGGTCGCGGAAGGGTTTCCACGGGGGCTTGGTGGCGACGCCGGCGGGCGCCGGTTGGAGCACGGGGCTCCCGCTCCAGGCCTGGTTGATCTCGCGTTCGGCCATCATCGTCTCAAAGCCGTAGAGGCCGGGCGAAGAGGGACGGTTGAGGTGCATTTTGCCGAAGACGGCGGTTTTGTAGCCGGCCTCGCGGCAGCGCTTGGCGAGGTTGGGGCGGGCGGGGTCGAGCGAGGTCTGGAGGACGGTGACGCCGGCGGCCGAGGGCAGGAGGCCGGTGAGCAGGCTCTGCCGGGATGGGGTGCAGACGGGCTGATTGCAGTAGTGCTGGGCGAAGCGGACGCCTTCGCGGGCGAGGCGGTCGAGATTCGGGGTGCTGGCCCGTTTGTTGCCATCGCAGCCCATGACGTAGGCGGCGTGGTCATCGGAGATGATGAACAGGAGGTTCGGTTTGCGGCGTGCGGCCAGGCCGGCAAGCAAAGTGCGTCGTGTAATCATCGGGTTCCTCAGTCGACCAGACTCGCCCAGCCGCGCCGGGTAAGGTTCCAATAGATCACACCGCCGGCCACGGCCGCCACCGCCAGCATGCCGGCGCCGGTCGCCGTCTCGCGCAGAACGATCTTGCCGATGCCGAACAGCGAACCGTAGATCATGACGCAGCCGCAGAGCCAGCAGAGGAGATTGTCGAGGCCGTCGGCAGCGGGTTTCACGTCGGGCGCCAACCGGGCCACGGGTCCCCAGCCCGTGCGGGAGGGGCGGGTGCGCCGGTAGAAGGCGACGAGCGTCTCCTGGCTTTCGGGCGCGGTGAGGAACGTGGCGGCCAGCCAGGCGGCCGTGGTCAGGCCGACGGTGATCATCATGAGGTAGGCGAACTGCTCGGGGTTATCGGAGTCGAGGCCCCAGATCAGTTGCAACGCCACCGAGACGACGAAGGCCACGCTCATGGCTGCCACCTCGCTCCAGGCGTTGATGCGCCACCAGTACCAGCGGAGCAGCAGGACGCCGCCGGTGCCGGCTCCGGTGACGATCAGCAGCTTCCAGGCGCCGGAGATGGACTCCATGTAGAAGGTGACGACGGCGGAGACCACCGTCAGCAGCACGGTCACCAGCTGCGAGACCCGCACCAGCTGCGGTTGGGTGGCCTCGGGGCGGACGAAACGGCGGTAGAAATCGTTAACAATGTAGCTGGCGCCCCAGTTGAGTTGCGTCGCGATGGTGGACATGTAGGCCGCGGCGAAGCCGGCGACCATTAAGCCGCGGAGCGAGGGCGGCAGATGATCGACCATCACCTTGACGTAGCCGGACTCTTTGTCGGCGAGGTCGGGGTAGAGAATAATCGAGGCCAGACCCACAAGGATCCAGGGCCAGGGGCGGAGGGCGTAGTGGGCGATGTTGAACCAGAGGGTGGCCAGCAGCGAGTGCCGTTCGTCTTTGGCGCACATCATCCGCTGGGCGACGTAGCCGCCGCCGCCCGGTTCGGAGCCCGGATACCAGACGGCCCACCAGTTGAGCGAGATGTAGACGAGGAAGGTGATCATCGGCATCCAGGGCGAGTTCAGGTCGGGTACGAAGCTGAGGACGCCGCCGGTGCCGCCGGGGGCGATGCCTTTGGCGCGGTCCAACGCTTCGAGCTTCAGCAGCATCTGGTCCATCCCGCCCACGGCTTCGACGGCGCAGTAGGCGAGCACAATCACCATCGCCATCTTGATGAAGAACTGCACGACGTCGGTGACGAGGACGCCCCACAGGCCGCTCAGCGTCGAGATGAACGAGGTCACGGCAATGAGGCCGATGACGATGCCGAGCGCCGTGGCTTTATCGACGTCGAGGATCATCATCAGAATCTTTACCATCGCCAGGTTGACCCAGCCGAGCACGATGCAGTTGATCGGCAGGCCGAAATAGAGCGCCCGGAAGCCGCGCAGGAAGGCGGCCGGCTTGCCGGCGTAGCGAATTTCGGAGAACTCGATGTCGGTGGTCACCCCGCTGCGCCGCCACAGCCGGGCGTAAAAGAACACGGTCAGCATACCGCTGGCGACGAAGTTCCACCACAGCCAGTTCCCCGCGACGCCATATCGCGCTACCATGCCAGTAACGGCCAACGGTGTGTCGGCCGCAAAAGTCGTTGCCACCATCGACGTACCCGCCAGCCACCACGGCACGTCCCGGCCCGACAGGAAGAACTCCTCGACGCTCTTACCGGCCCTCGCCTTGTAGTAAAAGCCTATTGCGATGTTCAACGCGAAGTACAACGCGACCACTAACCAATCGACAGCGCTCAGTTGCATTCCGATTAGTATACGAGTCCTCGTCTGCCTTTCCGTACTCGCCCTCCGTGCGTCCGCCCAGCACGTTACCGTGACCGAAGAGGAACTCCAATGGTTCCCCGGCATCGCCGACTCGAACAGCCCCCTGCACTGGCGCAATGGGCAGATGATCGTTTTCAACTCCGATGGCATGCCGGTCCGCAGCGAGGGCACCGATGTGACCAACCTGCGCCGCGTCCGCGCCGTGAAACTGGATAGCTACGCGCACGTGCCGATGTGGATCGAAGCCACCCACGTTGAACCCGACGGTACGCTCTTTGCCTGGTATCACCACGAAGTCGGCGCCGGTTGCGAGGGCCGCAGCCTGAGCGCTCCCGAGATCGGCATGCTGGTCTCCACCGACAACGGCATCAGCTTCTCGGATCTCGGCATCATTCTCACCTCCGGCGAGACCCCGGACTGCACGGCGGAGAACGGCTACTTTGCCGGAGGCAACGGCGATTTCACCCAAATTATGCACAGGGGGCAAAGCTTTCCCTCCCCGCGCATCAGAAGCGGCGCATGGGCGGTCGGTGACCGATATTTGCTGAAGCGTTTCGTCCTTCGATAGTCCTCCTTTCCGCCATGTTTTGCGCTAGGCGGGCG